>JASMKV010000213.1 GCA_030749035.1 Myxococcota bacterium
GATATAAAAGGGTTCCTTAGAAGGCTTAATGGTTTGATGGAAATCAATAAAAATATCCGCACTTTGAATCACAGTCATCATTTCCAAAGCGCGGGTCTTTTCTAAACTTGACGATGCACTTTCTAAGAACACTCGATTTAAATCCGCCTCGACAAAACGTCGATTTTGCCGACAGGCTTCGACATTCCCCAACATGAAGGTCGCCTTGCCGCCATAAGTGATGGCGCCACTTTGTAAATCTTGAATCACCTGCAACATCCCTGGCAAAGTGCCGGTCTCATTGCCATGGGTGATGGCGCCAAAAAGCGCATGCCCTTCATGCTCTTTAAAGTCGAAAGAGATGGTGTGAGGAATCGGTCCAGGATGTGCCAAAGCCACCTTCTCAAAGGCTTCCAAACACGCCAGGACTTCTGAACTCTGCTCCGCCATGGCTTATCTATAACGGCTTCACTAATTATTGTCGAAGGGATATTGCCCTTTGAAGGCCACGCAAATCCATTTGATCTTCAGCCCACCTTTGTCCATAATGCCTAAGATCAGCTGACAAAGGAAAAATCATGGCCGAGCCCTTTAAGCTCTACAACACCTTAAGCAAAGAGAACGAAGACTTTAAACCCATCGAAGCAGGCAAAGTTGGGCTCTATGTCTGCGGCATGACGGTCTACGACCACATCCATGTGGGTCACGCCCGGGCCATGGTCACTTTTGATGCTTTTGTGCGCTACTTGCGTCATCGCAATTGGAATGTGCACTTTGTGCGTAACTTTACGGATGTCGATGACAAGATCATCACTCGCGCCAATGAAAAAAATCAGGACCCCTTCGAACTCGCGCAGTATTATATCGATTCCTTTCATGAAGACACGGATGCCTTAGGTCTGATCCAGCCCGATGCGGAACCCCGAGTCACCACATCGATGGATGATATTATTGAGATGATTGCAAAGCTCGTAGACAAAGGTCATGCCTATCAGGCCGATGGCAGCGTCTGGTTCTCCGTCAAAACCCACAACGCCTACGGTAAACTCTCCAGACAAAACGTCGATGAACTGCGCTCTGCCGATGAGGTTTCGGGCAAACAAGATGCGGCTGACTTTGCGCTCTGGAAAATCGCCAAAGAAGGTGAACCCTCCTGGGAAAGCCCTTGGGGGAATGGGCGGCCGGGCTGGCATATTGAATGCTCAGCCATGTCCGATAAATTGCTCGGTGCAAATTTTGATATCCATGGTGGTGGTTTGGATTTGGTCTTCCCCCACCATGAAAATGAAATCGCCCAATCCGAGTGTGCCAACAGCGCCGCTTACGCCAATTATTGGATGCATAATGGCTTACTCACCATGACCAGCGGGCAAAAGATGGGCAAGTCCTTAGGCAATGTCATTAACGTACGGGAGGCCTTAGAGACTTTCCCTGCAGAAACTTTGCGTATCTACTATCTGCAAAATCATTATCGATCCGCCCTACCTTGGGATGAAAACGCTTTACCTGAAGCTTTAGGGATGCTCGCCCGTCTCTATGAGGCGAGGGAAAATGCTCAGGCTATGGGTGGGCAAGAAGAAGCACAAAAGGTTGTCGACGATTGCGGCGAAGAAGCGAAAGAGGTCTTTGAATTAGGCACAACATTTCAAGCGCGGTTTTATGAAGCGATGGACAGCGATTTTGGCACCGGCACTTCGCTTGGCTACCTTTTTCGTCTGGCCCGCGCGGTGAATCGTTTTGCCGGGCACAAAAAGGCGAAAAAACGTGGCGGTCCGGTTGTCGCGCCGGCACTTGCCGCCTTTGATCTCATGCGTGATGCATTGGGGCTCATGCAAATGAGTTCGGCAGAATTTCACGCCGAGGTGAAAGCCAAACGCCTGGTGGCCTTAGGGCTCGAACCATCGACCATCGAAGGATTGATCGAAGAACGCACCCAAGCACGATTAAACAAGGATTGGGGCAAAGCCGATGAGCTTCGCGAAACACTTGAATCCAAAGGCATTATGGTCATGGACAGCCGCGATGGCGTGACCTGGCGGGTTAAACTTTAAAATAGGCTTTACAAAGCCTTCTGTGAGGGCCATCTACACAATATGTTAACGGCAATGTGGGATATTATACTGCAGCTTGCGCCCTGGCTTCTTGTCGGAGCCGCCATTGCAGGAATTTTGCATATTGCGCTGCCGCAGAACTTCATTCAAAAACAGATGCAAGGTAAAAGCGGCGTGTTCAAAGCCATTATCACCGGTGTCCCCCTACCCTTGTGTTCTTGTGCGGTGATCCCAACCGGCTTAGGACTTAAGAAAGATGGCGCCAGTAACGGTGCCTGTATCGGCTTTATGATTTCCACCCCACAAACGGGCGTCGATTCCATTCTTGTGAGTGCCTCCTTCTTAGGGCTTCCTTTTGCGCTTTTTAAAGTCCTGAGCGCCGCCATCACTGGATTGATTGGTGGCTTGATTTGCGAAATCGTCGAACCGCAAAAGACACAAGAGGAGAGCCTAAGCGTCAGCAGCACCCCGCCAAAAAATAAGCTTAAAGCCTTTATGTCCCACAGCCTTGAGTTGCTCGAAATGATTTGGGGCTGGATTGTTTTTGGTATTGTCCTTTCGGCGCTCCTCAACGTCTATTTACCGGAAAATATGTTTGCCCAACTTGGCGCCAGTCACGCCTTGCTTGCACCCCTGATTGCCTTGGCGGTTTCCGTTCCTCTCTATGTCTGTGCAACCGCATCAGTGCCGATTGCCGCTGCTCTGGTGGCGGGAGGCATGCCCTTTAGCGCTGCCCTGGTTTTTCTGATGGCTGGGCCGGCGACCAATATGGCGACGATTGGTGCGGTCTATCGCGGTTTCGGCAAAAAGACATTGGGCATCTATTTGAGCACCATCATTTTAGGTTCGCTGGCCTGCGGCCTGCTCTTTGATTTTGTATTGAGTGCGCAAGCGACAAACATGACACATAGCCACACACATAGCACGTGGTGGGCGCAAGCCTCTGCCTGGATACTTCTGGGGCTTTTTGCATGTTTCGCCTTAGGTGATATCAAAAGGCTCTTGCGCAAACAAAAAAGCTTCGAAGAGGATCCTGAAAACGTGCATCACTTTATCGTTGAAGGTATGACCTGTCAGGGCTGTGTCACGAAGTTGGAAAAAGCGCTTTACGAGATCCCCGATATTGAGGCCGTCAGCATCTCTTTGGAAAGCAAAGAGGCAAAGGTTCAAGGTCAAAGTCAATCCCACATTTTAAAGAAAGCCATTGAAGAGGCGGGCTTTCAAGTTGGGAATTCGTAAAATGGACGATGCTATACTTTCAATTTTATGGTTCAACCCAGCCCAAGAGTCGCATATAAGGTAAATGAACATGTTAGACATTTTAGAACGCCCGAGACGCAATCGCATTAACCCCACCATTCGTGGGCTTGTACGTGAGACCACGCTTTCAACCGAGCGCTTTATCTACCCGCTTTTCTTGCACGCGCACGATGGAAAAATCCCCATCACTTCGATGCCCGGTTGCTTCCGTCATGACTGCAAGAGTTTATTCGAAGAAATAGAAGCTGCCCGCCAGGTTGGTGTCAACGCCATCGTGCTCTTTCCGGCCATCGACGATGGACTTAAAACCGCAGGCGCAGAGGAAGCATGGAATCCCAATGGGTTGATCCCGCAAACCATCAAAGCGCTCAAAGACAAATGGCCCGACTTGGTCGTGCTCACCGATGTGGCCCTCGATCCCTATTCCAGTGCGGGACACGATGGACTCGTTGATGAGAACGGTTATGTCATGAACGATGAAACCGTCGAAGCGCTGTGCAAACAAGCGCTCTGCCAAGCAGCGGCCGGTGCGGACATCATTTCCCCATCAGATATGATGGATGGACGCGTAGGCGCGATTCGCTCCGCCCTTGATCAAGACACTTATACCAACGTTGGCATTCTTTCCTATACCGCCAAATACGCATCGGCCTTTTATGGACCGTTCCGTGAGGCTTTAGACTCAGCCCCGCGAGGAGGCACCAAGGAAAGCTATCAAATGGATCCTGCCAACAGCCGTGAAGCAGTGCGGGAACTTGAACTCGACATCAGCGAAGGCGCCGATATGGTCATGGTCAAACCTGCCGGTCCTTATTTGGATATCATCCGACGTTTTCGTGAGCAAACCGAACTGCCCATCGCCGCCTACCAGGTCAGTGGCGAATACGCGATGCTTAAAGCAGCATCCGCCAACGGCTGGCTCGACGAGAAAAAAGTCGTTTTAGAAAGCCTGACGGCCATTCGGCGGGCTGGCGCCGACATGATTTTGACCTATTTTGCCCGACAAGTTGGCGAATGGCTCAACACATCGGCTTGAGCAGCATCCACACTCAGCCGGGGGCATTGTGCGCCTTTGGCCCAAGTACCCCACCCTACCCCTAAAACGATCGTCTGACTCATTCTAAGATGCTGTAATTATTTAACAAATTAGACGTGTTCACACCCCTTTTTGGCCCAAGGCTTGCTTACAAGTCTAGTGAGACACAAAACCATGTTACGCACGAATATCAGAAACGGACTGGCCCCTGGCCTGAATCAGCCTCAGAGCCCAGAAAGTCCTGCGCCCGCAACGCCTGCACCCGCCAGCAGCCATGCCGACAATATGGCCTCTGATGCTCTGGCTTCCGCCAACACAACCAGCACAAACGGCCCCAGGTTATTGGCCGCCTTAAGTCAGCCCAGCATCCAGGAACTTTCGCAAAGCCCCGAGGCCAAAGCCGCCCTCAAGCTCAACCAAGCCATCGCCAAACGCGTACGCAAAGCCACCCCACCTTTAAGTCAACGTGCCCAGGAACGACTCAACAGTAAAATCGAACGTTTCGAGACTCTTCTTTATCGCGGCAAAGTTTCTCAAAACCAGGATGTCAAAGATGTCGTTGAGGCCTATACGCAGGTCGTTCGTGAGCTCGCCAGTCTTGGCCTGATGAACAAAGCCTTGAGTCAATCCATTGATCAAGGACGCAATGCGGTTCTGCAAAAATTTGAAGATGACTTAGGCATGACATTTTCACCCATCGTCGCCGGAGAACAAATCATTGGCTTGCAAGCCACAAGCAACAGCGGTGAAGCTCTCAATGCTGAGCAAAATGCTGCCTTAGATGGCGCCCGTGTACTTATTTTTGAGATGGAGCGCATCAAAGCCATCCCCGGTCAACTTCGTCAAAAAGAAATCGTTCTGCTCGACTTAAGAGATGCCCTTTTACGCTACTCTCTCGAAAGTCTGCAGCCAGCCATGCTTGCTCCGGAAAATCTGGGCACCGATAACCCTATCGATCTGACCTCTGCTGCTTTGGCCAATGTCGATGCCATGCTGCAAAGTGATGCGCCACTTGATGTCAACATCCTCAACGATTTGAAAAGTCTGGCGGCCGATATCGAAAGTCAGAACTTACAAGGCTTAGGCGCGCAATTGCATGGCGATGTCTCAATCACTGCCCCCGACGCACCGCAAGCCCCAACCACAACCATCAACAGCAACACTTTTGACACAAGCGCCTTTGCAAGAAGAGCCGCGCTTCGTGCATCCAGCGCCCCCCTTGGACAAATGAATGCTGGCCAGGCACCACAATTCAATACCTTCCATTTAAATGCCCGTAATGCAGAACTGATGAATCTTGTCGGCACCATGCCCAGCGATTTTGCCGACCCCATCACCAGTTTTACCTCCGCCTATACCGATGCCATGGATAATGTCGAAGCCATGCTACCACCAGGGCCCTTTACTTATACCATGCCTGTCCCCTTCACGATTGAAAACGATGATGGCTCAAGCTTCACCATTCCCGCCGGGGCTGAACTCTCGCAAAACCCTGATGGCACAGGCCTCATCACCGCGCCGGGCATGGTCATGCAATCGGGCGACTTACAATTTATTTCCGGAGAGGCCACCGTTATTTTAGGCGAAAACATCGACAATCTTTATTTCGAAACGCTGAATATTTCTCAAGGCGAGAGCGATCTCTTTGCGATGGAAGAAGTGAACGCGCAGATCGACACCGAAAATCAAAGCTCAGTTTTCGAAGCCCAAAGCGCTACCGTTAATTTTAGCAATGGCAATGTCGTTTTTGAAAACACCACCATGGCTTTTGCGCCAGGCAGCACAGTGATTTCAGCTGGCACCATGCTGATGGAAAACGGCAATGACCAATTTTCCATGGAGGGTTTTAGCTTCTCGCAAGAACTCAATGAAGATACCGCCACAACCTCACTTGTTGGCGACAACACGGTCATGACTTTCGGTGAAAACATTTTCAACGCTGAGCATTTAGAGATCAATCTCTTGCAAAGCGAAGACCCAAACAACCCGGGTCAAATGGAAATGCTGGTGCAAGGATTAGATTTTCAAAATGCCGACACCAGCTTACAAGCCGATGAAGCAACCTTGCAAATGCTCTCGCAAGCCGATGGTTCTTCATCCATCGTGTTTGCCTCCAGCGATGTCGATCTCATGATGGCCAATGGGCAGCTCAACACACAAGGTGCCACACAACTTGAGATGAACTACGATGCCAACGGTCAAATCCAAAACATCACAACCAGCGCTGATTCTTTGAGTTTTGTTGACACCGCCGGCAACAACCTCAACACCAGCGGCTCGACCTTCAACGCCGAATTTAATGAAAACGGCGAGCTCACGAATCTTGGCGTTAACGCCGAAACGCTCGACTTTGTTTCACAAGATGGCAGCATCAACGCCAGCAACGGTAATATCGACTTGGCCTACGACAACGGGATCCTTTCTTCGGCCAGCGCTTCAGCCACAGAGCTCGCCTACAGCAACGGAAATCAGCAATTAAATGCCAATGGTGGCAGCCTCGAGATGCAGGTGGGTACGAATGGTTTTGTCGAAAGCTTGAACGCAAGCGCACAAGACGTCGACTACAATGATGGCACCACGCAGGCCATGGCGACAAACGGTTCGCTCAATTTAAGCTTTGATCAGGACGGGAATCTTTTGAGTGCCGGTGGTGAGGCAGGCTCGCTCACCATCACCAATCCAGAATCCACCATCGAAGCACAAAACGCCAATTTCTCCGCCAACTACGGTGAAAATGGTCTCTTAGAAAGCCTCAATGCCAGCAGCGGCGACATTCAAGCCAGCGGTGATTTTGGCGTACTGCAAACCCAAGGACAAAGCACCTTGGATTTAAGCTATCACGACAATGGCAACCTGGGACAAATGGAAACCTCTTTGGGTCAGGTTCACTTCGAAAATCCCAATGGCGAAACATTAGAGATCACTGATGGCGCCGCGCAAATGACTTTCAATGAAGAAGGTTTCTTAGAGGGCATGACTGGTAATGCGGAACATCTTCAGTGGAGCAACAACGACGGATCTTCTTTGGATGCCCAAGGCATGAACATGAATATTGTCATGGGCGAAAACGGTATGCTGCAGAGTGCAGACGCAAGCTCAGGCGCTTTAACCTATACAAACGCTTTCGGCACACTCAACACGCAAGGCAACTCTTCGGTACAAATGACGTGCAACGATAATGGCACCATCACCCAATTGAACTTAAACAGCGATGATGCGCATTTTGTTTCCAGAAGCGATGATGTCCATGCCTTAGGTGGCGCAGCCCAATTAAACTTTTCCGAGAGCGGCCAGCTTATCTCCATGGATGCGAGTGCCAATCAAGTTGAATTGCAGGGCGCTTATGGTTCTCTAACCACCGCCAACCAAGCACAAGTCAATTTAGACTTCAACGAATCTGGTTCTTTGACCCAGATGCAGGCCCAGGCCGCAAGTCTCCAGCACACTCAAGGCAACTCTTCTCTTAGCCTGGAAAACGTCACCTTGTATGCGGAGTTTTCTGAGGATGGCTTGATGCCCACTATTGAAGCCAGTGTCGCACCCTTGACCCATGTACAAGATGGCAACAC
>JASMKV010000214.1 GCA_030749035.1 Myxococcota bacterium
CTTGGTTCTGATCTTTCTCGGCTTGTTGAATGGCCGCGAGATACGCGTATTCAGCTTCGTCAAGGTTGCCCGCTTGCCGAGCAGCTTCACCGGCCAAATAAAACTCACTCCAGGTGTATGTGCGTTCACAAAAAGACGGCAAGGAGATGGCCATCATCGCGATCACGACAATGAGTACAAGTTCGCGTTGATTTTTACGTATGCGTGCTTTTGTACGTGCTTTGACTCGGGCTTGTTTTTCGACAGTATTGGCCGGAGTCAATGATTCCCTATTTTTTCGACGCATTGTAAAACCACACTTTTAACGAACTTCCCTAATTATAGAGGCATTTTGTAACGCTGTCGCATTTTTAGTCGAAAAAGAATTTTATGTTTGCAAGTTATTGAAAAGACTAGGTGCTTAGATGTTTTTGTTGGGCTTCAAGTTGAGATTTTAGCTTCTCGAGACTCGATTTTTGGGCAGGAAAGACCCCACAATTGGTGATCAGCCCGGAAAGATAGCGCGCCGGCGTGACATCAAAGGCGTAATTCGCGGCCTGGGTTTGGGGGTGAGTAATGTGAATTTGGTGACGTTGGTGTTGCGCATCAATCCCCCACAGATGGGTGACTTCTTGTGGATCACGTTCTTCAATGGGGATTTCAACAAGGCCGTCGTCGATGTTCCAGTCAATGGTGGAATAAGGCAGGGCGGCATAGAAAGGCACATCATTCGCTTTGGCGGCCAGGGCTTTGAGGTAGGTGCCAATTTTATTACAGACATCCCCTTGCGCGGTTGTTCGATCGGAGCCGACGATACAAAGGTCAACTTGTCCATGTTGCATGAGGTGTCCGCCGACGTTATCGGTAATAAGCGTATGCGGCACACCGTGCTCCGCTAATTCCCAGGCGGTTAAACTGGCGCCTTGATTGCGCGGTCTGGTTTCATCGACCCAAACATGCACGGGCAAGCCGTTTTCGTGCGCTGTATAAATGGGTGCCAGAGCTGTTCCCCAATCAACGGTTGCCAGCCAGCCGGCGTTACAGTGGGTAAGGATATGAATGGGGCGTTTTTCTTTCAGGGCGTCGTAATGTTTTTGAATAATTTTTGCACCGTGTTCACCAATGGATTGACATAATGCCACATCTTCATCACAGATCTCTGCAGCTTCTTTGAAAGCAAGAGAAACACGTTCTTCTTGTGTGGTGGGATTGAGTTTATGGCGCATGCGTTCTAAGGCCCAACGCAAATTGATGGCTGTGGGGCGGGTATGGGTTAAGCGTTCAATTGCATTTGCCAAATTTTCGTCACTCGCATCATGTCGTAAGGCCAAGGCGACACCGTAGGCGGCAGTCGCCCCGATCAACGGCGCGCCCCGAACCTGCATGGTTTCAATCGCCCGTGCCACTTCTTCGAGATTTGAGAGTGCAACAATAATAAATTGATGTGGCAAAAAAGTTTGATCGATAATTTCAACCACATTTTTTTGTGAATTAAACCAGATGGTTCGATAGTGGGTGCCATCGACAAACATATTGGGTAGCCTCTTAGCTGTCGTTCGAATCTTGATTGCGTCGTTTTTTGATTTCAGCGAGCGCTTGTTGAAAGTTAGCCGCATTTAAAGGTGGTCCACCACCTGGTGAGCGCGGCGGTGCCAAACCAAAGGTTGCGGCCATATTGGCTTCGTCTGCATTATAAGGTGTATTGTCTTCAGCTTGTAATTCAGATTCCTCAAGGCGGTCGAGTTCCCAGCCCGGTGGCGGTGCATCCCCAGCGCCCATGGTCGCCAGATCTTCTGCAGAACTGCCAGTGATTTGCGGTTCATCAATGGTTTCTTCGATAAATTCCTCGACAAATTCATCGGCAATTTCTTCTTCTATGGCCGGTGCAGACTCTTGTTGAGCTGGCTGAGGTTGCGTTTGTGAAAAATATTCACTGAGTTGCTCTGCAAGCACCGTGTTGCCGCAAGCGGCGATGTCTTCCATAAAACTTGGTGGACTTATGGGGACAAGTGATTGGCCAAGCGGGGCGGCAAAAAGATGTCGCGGTCTATAGCCATCTTCGACCACATCGAGCTCGTAAATTTCTTTAATACGGGGTTCAGGATAACGGTCACAGACCACCAGCAGATCAATGCCTGCAAGAAGGTGCAGTGGTGCACTGGCGTGGTCGTAAATTTGTTCGACGGTGGTTTCCATGCGCATGAGCGCGTCATCAATGCGTCTGGCTTCACACCAGGCGATGGCACCAGAATACGAATTTAAGAAATGTAAAAGCATATCCATCTGATGGCCAACATAGGCAATGCGGTCGCAGCCCAGCTCTAAACCCTGCTGTATATTGTCGAGTTTAAGCCATGTCGAAGCGCTGGGGCTTTTTTCGGGTGATAAAATCCCGGGCAGGAGGGCTTCGTTATTCAGGGCACTGATGAGTGGCAGGGCTGTGCTCCAGGGACCAACCACCAGGATATTTCTTTGCAAATGTGAGGCGGTGTTTAAAACATCGGCTGAAATTTCGTTGAGCCAGTTGTCTTCGATCAACTCACTCAGACCATCTTCAAGGTTGGGGATGGTTTGCATGACAAAGTAAGCGCCATGGGCGTTGATCACGATATCATCAAGCTCCAGACCATCTTGTGTAATTTGCGCCAAAACATCTTTATGGGTTTTGGCTTTCCAGTCCACCTCGATTTCGTGCATGGAGTCGGCGGTTTCAATGCAGACGCGATTGGCTTGCGCCACCAAGCGACTGGCCCCACTATGGTCGAGAATTTCAAGGAGAGGTTGTAGGAGTTCTTTGAGTTCTTTTTTTGTTTTGGCCATCGTGCCTTTGTCCCTTTGAAGGTTTGACTAAGGTTATAATGAAAGGCCCGAAGAGTAAATCGCTGAAAAAGGTGGGAATATGAAGGGAATTTCAAGCGTTGGCGTCTTGTGCTGACCGACATCCGACATCCGACATCCGACATCTGACATCCGATTTTCAATAATGTCCGATCTCTCCTTTGTCACAGGGGCAACATGCCTTTGTGTCCTCTGGGACAAATTGTCTTTAAAGGCGTGTTGGGCCGTATTCAAAAGAATAGAAACGATAGTTTTCAATAGGTTGATGGACTTTTGACATTTCCCTTAGAGCGCAAAGAAGCAGGTACGATTCTTGCTATACTATCGCTTGTCAAAGATTCTCATTTAGTTTGTTGCCGTCAAGATGCCTGAGGTGTTGTTATGGCTCTGCGCTTAAAATGCATGGTTGTTATGCTCTGGAGCTTTGTGCTTTTGGCGACAATGCTGGGTTGCGCTCAAGCCATTTTACCCGAAGGGAGCAATCCGCCTCTGCCTCCACAGCAAACACGGCCCAAACGAGTTGATGAATTAAAATTACTTAGCCCACAATCTTACGCCCAGGTATCATCGGATGCGCTTTCGTTGTCGCTTGAGTGTCCTGAAGGTGCGTGGTTGGCGGTTATCGGGTCGGGGGTTGCGGCTCAGGAGCTCGTTGAATGCGTCCAGTCGCCAGTGTTGATCGAAGTTTCTTTGACCCCGGGGATGGGCAGCAAAGAAATCACCGTTAGCGTTTTGAGCAGCGCCGAAAGTCTGACGTTCAAAGTGGTGCGGGTTGATGGGGGACTCGAAGTGCCTAACTTCACGCAGAGCAAAGTGCTTGTTGTGGATTTCTGCCTCTCTTGTCATCGCAGCAATGGCACGAGTTTTTCACTCGAAGGGTTTAATCACGAAGACGATTACGCTACGGCCATGTTGGTCGAGCCGGGGGTCCCGGAGGCTTCTACCCTTTTTCAATCGTTACAATTTGCCGGTTTTGCCGGCGAGATGCCTAAAAACAACAGTGCTTGGCAAGCGGCCTATACGCAGATGATTGAAAGTTGGATCCTTGAGATGGGCACAGGCGAAGGCGAAGGTGAAGGCGAAGGTGAAGGTGAAGGTGAAGGCGAAGGTGAAGGTGAAGGCGAAGGTGAAGGTGAGGGCGAAGGTGAGGGCGAAGGTGAAGGCGAAGGTGAAGGCGAGGGCGAAGGTGAAACCTCGTTCGAGCTTTTAGGTCCGGATGCCTATGCGCCAATCTCTTCAGATTTGGTGAGCATTCTCCTGGAATGTCCAGTCGATGCGGTGATCGAAGTGACGGGGGCAGGCGCAAGCGCGCCACAGTTTTTCGATTGTGCGCAATCACCGCAGCTTATCGATGTTGTTTTAAGCGCCGGTATTGGTGCGAAAGTTCTTTCTTTCGATGTCGCCACGGGCACGGCGTCTTTAAGCACACTGGTTGTACGGGTTGATGCGGAACTCGAAGCACCCGCTTTTACGCAAAGCAAAGCTCTCTTTACGGATTATTGTATGGCCTGTCATGGCGGTACGAACGCACCCGGTTTTAGCTTTGGTTCCCTATTGAGTGAGGATGACTACGTTACGAGTCTCCTCGTTGAACCGGGCGCGCCGGAAGCTTCCGCCCTTTATCGTTCGCTGCAAGGCGCCGGATTTAATGGAGCGATGCCAAGGTTTAGCATCACCTGGGATGCGGCCTATAGCCAAATCATTGGAGACTGGATCTTGGGGATGGATGGGGACGACGATGATGACAACGACGATGACGATGATGACAACGACGACGATGATGACAACGACGACGATGATGATGACGATGGCGACGATGATGATGACGATGACGACGATGATGACAACGACGACGATGGCGATGATGACGACGATGACGATGATGACGATGATGACGATGATGACGACGATGACGATGATGACGACGATGACGATGATGACGACGATGACGACGACGATGACAACGACGACGATGATGACGACGATGACAGCGATAGCACTTCGTTCGACCTTTTAGGGCCCGAGCGCTACGCGCGAATCAGTGCGGGGCTTGTTGATATTCTGCTGGAGTGTCCACTCGATGAAGTCGTTGAAGTTTCTGGTGCGGGGGTAAGTGCGACCCAGTTTTTTGATTGCGACCAATCACCTCTCTTGGTGGATGTTTTCTTAAGCGATGGCTTGGGTGCGAAGGCGCTCTCCTTAAACATTGTCGGCGACGCTGAAGATATTGAGACAAAAGTTGTACGGGTTGATGCGGCGCTTGAAGCACCGACCTTTACGCAGAGCAAAGCACTCTTCAACGATTACTGTATGAGCTGTCATGGTGGTGCCGGTGCCCCAGGCTTTAGTTTTGTCTCCTTGCAAAGTGAAGATGATTATATCGCAAACTTTCTGGTTGAACCCGGAGAGCCTGATGCGTCGGTCCTTTATCAATCGTTACAATTTGCCGGTTTCGATGGGGTGATGCCCAAGTACAATGAGAGCTGGGATCAGGCCTATAGCCAAATCATTTCCGAGTGGATTACGCAGATGGACACTTCCGATGACAACTCTGAATTCCCTGATTTTTCTTTCGAGTGTGATCCGGATGCGCCCATGGCCGGCACGCCGCTGCGTCGTTTGAGTAAGATCCAGTATATCAATACGATTGAAGCTTTGCTTAGCGATTTGCCGGCAAGTGTGCGCGAGACCATTCTTGCCAATCTAAGTCCTTTTTTTGCACTCTTGCCCGAGGATAGTCTCGCTGCGGATTATCAGCGCCTCGACCACAATATTTCTTATGCCCATGTGGAAACCTGGTACAATATTGCCCGCTATATTGCGCAGCAGTTGACCGGTTCTTCGCAAAACTTGCGAAGTTTTATGCATCAATGCGATAGCAGCAGCGATGACGACGAGGAAGAGCTCATCTACGAGGAGGACTTTAGTTCCTATGCCGTCGGCAGCGATGCACCTTATTGGTACGATACGGGCGAGAACAACAGCACGCAGCAAAACGAAGCGCTCTTTGAAGTTGGTTTGGAGGGAGGAAATCCGGCGCTTTGGACCGACTCTTCTTTGGTGAATATTCATTCGCATTATAATTTAGGCGGTGCCCTGAGTTGGTCTGATTATGAATTCTCAGGCAGTATGCTTAAAACCGGTGGTGGCATCGGCGTCACCTTCTATTCGGATTATCCCAATTCGGATACCTATTACCGTTTGCGCGCCTGGCGCGATGGCGAAACATTGAAAATTGAAAATCATGGGGCAAACACATCAGGTCAATGTGATTCAGGTCTGATCATGGATTTAAACACCAGTTATCGTTTTAAGGTTCGGGTGCAGAATGAGGCGGAGGCCACCCGGATTTTGGCGCGGGTTTGGCCGGCGGAAAGCCTTGAGCCGGACAGTTGGTCCATCGATTGTTCGCAAAGCGGTGGTGCGCGTTTGATGGCTGGCAAGATAGGTGTCTGGGCGATGGCCGAAGGCGAGAAGTTTTGGGACGATTTTTCTCTGACGCTGCTGCCAGGGAGCGACGGTTTTGTCTTAACGTCCGAGTGTGTTGAAGATTTTATTCGTGACTTTGGGCAGCGCACTTTTCGGCGGCCTCTGAGCAATGATGAAACGCAGCGTTATATCGATTGGTACAATAATGCTGCGCACGATGGGTTGAACGATTTTATGTCCCGTTTCTTTTTGGCGCCCGAGTTTCTATACCACTTCGAGACGGAAGGAACTTTGCTTGCAGGGGCAGCTGAAGAAGGACTCTATGCATTGGATGATTATGAATTGGCGAGCCGGCTTTCTTATCACTTTTGGGACAATATGCCCGATGCGACCCTTTTTGCGCTGGCACAAAGTGGAGTGTTACAAACGCAGGCTGGCTTTGTGCAGGCACTGAACCATCTTTTGAGTTCTACCAAGACAAATGAACCTTTAGGACGGTTTGCCGAAGAGTGGCTGCAGATCCCTGACTTACCAGAGTTTGGCCCAGAGCCCTCGCCTGCTTTTGCGGCCATGTTCGCTGATGTGGAGATTTCGGATTTAGCGACACTACGCGCTGCGATGGTTGAGGAGTTGCGTGATTTGTTCGATTATACGGTGAGCAGTGGCGGTGATTTTGCTGACATCTTTTTATCGAACCTGACACGCAATGCAGATCCTGTCCTGGCACAAATTTATGGTGTTGAACCCTACGCGCAGGGCGCGCCCATTGAATTGCCGGCCGATGAGCGGGCCGGCATCCTGACCCGCGCCATGCTGCATATTACCGGCCATCACGAAAATTCCCCGGTGCATTTTGGGGCCCGCTTTCAAAGACGCTTGCTTTGCCAGGACCTGGCTTCTGCGGGCGCGGATTTACAGGATGATATTGTTCCGCCACCTTTCGATCCAGACAAATCTTTGCGTCAACGCCTCGAAGAGCATACGGCTTCGCCCGTGTGTTATGGCTGTCACCAAATGATTAACCCTGCCGGTTTTGTCGCCCAAAACTACGATGCCTTGGGTCGTTATCAACTTAGCGAAACACTTTATGGTGAGGATGGGAATTTGGTGAATACCTTTCCGATTGACCCTTATGTTGAGAGCGCCCGGGTGTTTTTAGGCGATGACGAGCCGATAAGTGATTTGATCGATTTGAGCGCCTATATTGTTGAAAGCGGCCGGGCGCAGGCTTGTTTTACCCAGCATTACTACCGTTACAGTCTTGGTCGCCTTATCGATGAGCTCGCCGATGGCTGTGCGCTCGAGAGTTTGCGTTCCAAACTCGATATTGAGGAGGCCAGTCTGCAAGACTTTATGCGGACGTTGGCCGAGTTGCCTGAATTTAAACACCGGCAGGCCCAATAAGGTCTTTAGTCAAGGAGAGTATGATGAAGTGGTGCACAATTTCACGACGACATTTTTTGCAAGGTCTTGGCAAGGCATCTTTGGCGCTGCCGCTTTTGCCCTCCCTTTTACCGCGGGAGGCACGTGCCCAGGTTGGTGGTGCGCCAAAACGTTTGGTGTTGATGCGCTCGATCAATGGCTCGGTGAGTATGAACAATTATCTGCCGATTGAGAGCGGGCTGAGCAGCTATGTGGTTCCAGGGATAAGCTATGACGGGGTAAGTCATACAATGCGGCATGGAAGTTTAAGTACGCAGGCCGCCAGCAATGGCGGCCAGGTTTCGCCGACAATCCCCTCGGCACTGACGCCCATGCTTTCCAAAATGTTTTTCTGGCACGGC
>JASMKV010000215.1 GCA_030749035.1 Myxococcota bacterium
GTTTCCGGCGCGTAACTTGGCCCAGGCCGTACTCATGGCACCGATGCCCGCCATGAACATCTGGCTGTTGGCGGCACCAGCCAGCGAATTTTCAGCGAATCTAAGCGTGTCAAAGTCTTGATCACTTTTTAACTCTTGCGCTAAAGCGCCTCCCGTACCAAAGGCGCTCGAAACGCCTATAGCCTTTGCCAGCTGTATATTTGTCATCTTGCCCATTTTGCCCGTAACGGCCGCAGCGAGAGCAAACTTGCTGATGTTCAAAGATGCTTTACCGGCACGTAAAAGAGGGTCTTCTGCCTGAAGTTTTCGAAACTCTTCTTCGCTTAGTTGTACACCGGAGCCGGTTTCCATGACCCATTTCTGATATGCATCGTAGGGGATATCTGCCAGGTTAAGAGGAGTCATGATAACGTTGCCGGCATGCACCAGCGGATTGACCGTCTTAAAATTTTCTGACCATAAACGTCCAGCTCCTCCCCAACTTTTAAGATCGCCCTGCATGTTAGAGAACTCTTCATCGCCGCCAAAAACAGAACCACCCATCGCATGCTGATTAAAAAACTGGCGCTGCGCATTCAGATAGTTCGCGGCATTGTCGACGCCACCCAAATAGGCCAAATTGCCGACGGTTAAAGAAAGGGTGGATTCGATGGTATGATTGACCGCGCCCACACCGCCTTTAAGAATATCCAGGGCTTTTTGGCCGGTGCTGCGATTTTGTGCCGCTTCCTGCGCTTCTTTTTTAAGATTGTTCCAATGTGTATTCCAGCCGTCCCGGCCTGCCGTAGTCACCTTCTGTAAATTTTGCTCAATGGCCACCATATCCAGCTTGCCGCCCATGAGTTTATTGAGCGCCTTTAAATCCCGCATCGCCAGAGCATCATCCGATCTGGCTTTGCTGTAGGGATCTCGGGCAGACGGTATTTCGTGTCGGGTTGCGGCCAGCATATAATAGCCAACGCGGGCCCTTGCATCCTGGGCTTTTTGCAACGTGCTCTGCAGTTTTTTCTGAATAAAGTGCGCCTTAAAAGCCGCTTCGGGTATGAGCTCAAAAGCACCAAATTTTTCTAAGTCCGCTCGAACCTGGCCCCAGGCCCCTACATCAGCCTTGTTGATGATCACTTCTGCTTTTTTCTGCACAAATTCTGCCTTAAGAACCGCTTCGGGTATGAGCTCAAAAGCACCAATTTTTTCCAGGTCCGTTCGGGCTTGCTCCCAAGCTTCTGGTTCGTGGGATTTCATGATGAATTCTATTTTTTCACGCTTAAGGGTACCCGCGACAATGTTTTCAAAGACTTGTCGGTCAATACCGAAATCACGCTCAAGCTTGGCGGCGTGTGAAGAAAATGCACGATGCTGGGTAAGAAGATCAGGCTCCACTTCAAGACCGCTGGACTTGATGGCTTTTGCTGCACGGCTTTCCCAAATACGGGTTAGAGCCTTCAGGCGACGTCCAGCGCGCTCTTGCGTGTAAGTGCTCAGATCGGCCAAATCTTTTAAGGGTGCAGCAGATCTATATTGCAGGCCCACTTTCAAAGATTTCACCCGACTCTCTAATTGTTGAAGTTTTTGTTGTTGCTCCGCGTAAAGGGCTTGCTCATTCACAGGTAAGGATTGGGCTTGCATCTTCTTATCGAGGCGCGCTTTGGCCCCGGCGAATCCCTGGTCTATGGCGCTCATTACCTGCTCTTGTCGCTCTGGGCTTTGCGCTTGCGAAAGTTGCAAAAGATGTGCTTGTGTTCGTAAACCAAAAGCCTGCATGCGCCCTTCTTCGGCCGCAAATGGATTTGACTCAGACAGGTCGTCAAAAGCTCTAATGGCTTCATTAAGTTTGGGGATGCCCTTACGCCAGTCGCCTTTGGCCAGCAACGCCTCTCCGGCCTCTAAAGAATTTCTGGCCACGGCTGATTCTGCCAAAGAGGCCTGTGCTATGCTTGGGCTGACGGTGACGCCCGTTGCCCCGGGCGCATGCAATGCCGCTTCTGTGCTTGCTGGTGTATTCTCGTTCTTCGCCGCTAAAAGCGATTCGCTGCGATAATCATCTTGGGGCTGCGCGTTTGTGGATGTGTTCGTCGATTGAGAAGCTTGGCCCTTTGCCGCTTGTTCTGCCGCCGCCTTAAGGCTCTGCTCTTGTTGTTTGCTTAATTCTTCTGGCGACAACGGGGCCGATGATCTTGGTGCAACGCTGGACATGGGACGCTCCTCTTGCTGTATTGCCCCACTATTAGAGCAAACCCTATGCCATGATCGGCACCGATTTAAGGTACTGTTTTTACAGATGCTTTACGTTTCACATCATTCGTTCCAAGAGCGCATCGCGATCTTGCGCCTATTGGGCACAAGATCTTGAGCCCATTGGGCGCAAGCCATCGCCCCCCTCACGGCGGCCACATCGGCTTTTTTAAAGGCCAATCCGTGACTAAAAAAAAGAATAGCCCGATCAAAAAGCCAGAGTGTATGGCCGACTAAGTGAGTCCATCGTCCCACGATGTGATGCATTGACACCGCCAGCTAAGGTCCCGCGTGGTGTGAATCTTGAGTTAGTTTAACCAAGGTCCCAATAGAATAAGGAGCAATCCATGCCGTCGGCAATCAAACAAGGCACCCGTTTATCTAACCAAACAAACAACAATCCTGAACCTGCAGTAACAAAAGCAGAGCCTAAGAGGCACACTGCGCCCCTTGATGGTTTAAGCGCCCATCCCAGCAACGCTCTTGCCCAACCTTTAAGCAGCGCACCTTTGGACGCGGCATTTCGCAGCCGACCCAAAGGCCATACGCGCAGCCAAGGCGTCAGCTTAAGGAATCAGCCTACAGACAGCAAAACCAATGTGCGCACGGCTGTGCTTGTGGAAAACGCCGATGCCCATAGCACCAACGACAATTTTGCCCTTGTTGGCGATAAAAAAATGCGGGGACCTCGGCAAGTCGAAAATAAAAAATTCGGCAAGAACAAAGAAAACATCGAACACTGGTCACTTAGAGAAGATTGGCAAAACTATTTTGCCAAAGCATTTACAATCGAAAAGAAAGACTTTGATAACCTGGTCACCGATTGGAGGCAGGGCGCCGAGGGTAATTGCACCACAGTTGCTGTCGCCAAAGCGGCCATGGATGTTTATGGCAAGAATGTCTTTGCCGAAGTCGAGGTGACCAAAACCGGGTTAAAGGTCAAGAAGCACGATGGCAAAACTGTGGAGCTGACTGCCAAAGAACTCTACTGGGCGGCACAAGAATCGCGCTTTTATGGTGAGAATAAGAAAGCCCTGGCTTACGCCGATATCATCTATGCGGTGACCGCCAAGAGCGCGCAGGATACCCGCCATGAAGGGGCGCGGAGCTTTTCAAGAGCCATGCGTAATCTTAACGATGGCCAATGGATCCCTGATATCGCCAAATTGCTGGGCTTGGAAAAGAAACTCATTAAGATTGATGCCAAGACACTTAAAGGCGCGCCGGATGCAAGTCTCGGTTCAAGCTATGCACATACGGTCTATGTGGATACGGACCGTGGCGATAAACCCATTACCGACAGTTATGGCGATCCTGAGAAGTACAACCGTACCGACACCTGGGGCAATCGTCTAAGGTGGGTCTACACCCTGGAGGCCCTGCCGGAAGAAATTTCCCCAATTGAAACCGTGCCGGTCAACGATGTCCCTGAAATGGATTCAGAAAACGACATGGCGGCATAGTAAGTCCTTGTAATCAAAAGCGATAACCCAGATCAAGTGCCCGTGTTCTGCAGCGGGCCCTTGATCCATCGCTTCGCTGCCAAAAATTTGATGTAGGACAAAACCCGACATAGACTACCTTGTGTGGAAGGACAAACACAGCGCAAACGCAGGCTCAACACATCGGTCATCGGTGCCAACAGACACCTGCAAAAGACCATTGAGAAATCCCTCTACAGCTTGACCCGCTGTACCCATTACAGCTCTCCCGAACACTTTAGTTCGGCCTTAAACACGGATCTTGTGCTCTACACACTGCATGCACCTTACTTTTCGAGCCTCAAAACCCTCATCAAATGCCTCGAACAAAACCCCGGGCTGCCGGTTATCATTTTGGCGAAGGGTCTCGATGCCAACCATGCGGTTGAACTCATCAAATGTGGCGTCAGTGATTATATCGATTTGCCAATTGAGCATCTGACCTTAAGACGCAAAGTCGAACGCTTGCTCCTCAATGTCCGACGTCCGGCCATCGACACCTGGACCATGCTGCCTTTTATCGAATACCAAAGCAAAGCCAAAGTCTGGAGCAAAGACGCCAATCGCCGGCACTGCTATCGCGCCCGAACCGGTTTAAATATGGAACCGCTGGTTGATGTGAATATCGATAACATCGAATACCAATCCAACTTAAGCGACATTTCGATCAAAACCGATGATTGGCCCGGGGGCATGCGTCTGCGTTTAAACCCGGCAACCCAAAAACGCATCATCGAAGAGTTCCAAAACCAGGCATACCCCTTACTCCATCTCAATATTCATCTGCCTGAAACAGATGAACCTGTTTTAGCGCAAGGCCGTCCAATTTTCAGGCCACAAAATGCACAAGGTAATTTTGAAGAGGTTGTTTTACAGTATCAGCTCACACACAAGCCTGATGAACAAAAGATGCAAAGCTTTTGGATGCGTTGCCAGCGCAATAGGCTCTAAAAATCCACACGCCTAAAGCGGAATATCCGCCTCATAGAGATCCATTTCCTCCGCATCAAAAATCGCTTGGTCCGGCGCCACTTCGGTCGGCTCGCTGCCGGCGCGATAATACTCGAGTGCAAAACGGGTGGCTTCGGGGCGTGCAAGCATGCCCGTATCCGGATCGATTTTAACTTGAATAATACCCGATGGTATATCAAAGCCCCTGGTCTCTCGTGCTTTCACCTTCTCACCGCTAAAGTCGGCCAGAACCGCGCCCGTATATTCCATCCAAATCGGTAAAGCTGTTCTGCCGCCCTGCTCTGACACACCCAAAGGCCGTTCTTTTTTATCGTGTCCAACCCAAACGCCAGTCACCAAATCCCGTGTAAAGCCCATAAACCAAGCATCAAAAGCATCATTCGTCGTCCCTGTCTTACCGGCAACAAAATGGTTCAAACGCGAAGCGGCAATGGCGGTACCATCTTCAACAACATTGCGTAAGAGACGTACCATGAGAAAAGCGGTTTGCTTATCAAAGGCACGTTTTTCAGATTCTTGATAAGTCTGCATCGCTCTATCGATTCTGGAGCCGAAGGTTATTGCTGGATCAAAGGACGAGGCTGCATTGTAAATTTCTTCACCGTGACGATTTACAATTCTTCGAATAAATATTTTATCACGCATGACACCGTATTGGCTTAAAGTCGAATACACATTGATCAACTCATCTAAGGTCGTGCACGATGAGCCCAAAGCTGTTCCCAGCTCCCGCTTGAGCGGTGTCGTTAAACCTAAAGCGCGCGCATTCGCGATGATATCATCCATACCCACAGCCTGGGCAATACGAATCGCTGGCGTATTGATCGAGTCCTTCAAACATGTGCGCAAAGGTAACTCTCCACGAAATTCCTGGCCCGCGTTGTTGGGTTTCCAACGCACCGCATTTTCCGCATCATCAAAAATCAATGGCTTATCATCCACCAATGTCGAAGCTGTAAAATTCTTCTTATCGAGCGCGGCCGAATACACCACCGGCTTAAAAGCGGAGCCTGGTTCACGGCACGCTTGCATGGCGCGATTATATTTTGAACGTCTAAAATCGTAGCCACCCACTTGTGCCACAACATAGCCAGAATTAGGATCGACAGAAAGCAGAGCGGCCTGTGCGATGGGTTGTTGCTTTAATGTAAAGATATGACCTTTTTTAGGTACCGTACTCAAAACTTCCCAGCCATATTTATCCTTGGAAAGTTTGCGACGCGAGGTCAGGCGCACACTCACGACCGCGCCACGTTTCAACACATGCCGCACATCACGCACATAATGAAAATCAACCCGCTGCGTCGGATTTGGCTTTCTGGCCCAACGCATCCCCGCAAGCGGCAAAGCCCCTTCCAAACCCGCAACATTCAAGACCGCGACATCGCCTTGCTTCTCAAATCCTGTCACGACCCCTAAATAAACCTTGTCCGTATCAAGAACCAACTCTTCCTCAGAGTTTAACTTAAGGGATTTGCGGTATTCCTCCACAAAGAGTTCCTGCTCTTCTTTGGATTTGAGCACATGCAGCGCTCCGCGATAGCCTTGTCGCCTGTCCAAAGCGTAGAGACCATGGTAGAGGGCCTCTTGTGCATAATACTGATAATCCAAATGCACCCCAGAGTAGATATGTAAGCCCTCTTCTAAAAGTGCCTTGTCGCTCACGATTTTCAGAGCCCGTTGGCGCACCTCTTCAGTATAATAAGGCGCAATTTTGAGATAGTGTTCCCGGCGCGGATACACCTTGATCTCCTGATTAATAGCCTCATGCGCTTCCTCGGGTCGGATATAGCCGTCTTCTAACATGCGGCGAACCACGTAGCGTCGTCGACTGTGGGCCGCTTCGGGACGCGAAAAGGGTGAGTAATCGCTGGGCCGCTGTGGCAGACCTGCCAGCGTTGCGGCTTCAGCTAAATTCAATTCGTGAATATCTTTCTTAAAATAATGTTCTGCCGCAGCCTGTACACCGTAGGCTTTATGACCAAGAAAAATTTGATTGAGGTAGATATAAAGAATCTCTTCTTTCTCCAAATTTTCCTCTAAACGCCTGGCTAAAATAGCCTCCCTGATTTTTCTTGTCAGTGTACGTGCTGTCGCACTCGCATAACTCTCGTGACTGACCAGCAAACTTTTTGCCGCTTGCTGGGTGATCGTTGATGCGCCCCGTAATTTTTTTGATGGGTTGAAAAGTTTTTGTAAGATGGCGTTTAAAATACCGAAGTAATCCAAACCTTTGTGCTTGAAAAAACGCTTGTCCTCAGCGGACACAAAAGCCTGCCAAACGCGCTTGGGGATCTTATCGAAAGGCAAAAGCACACGTCGCTCTTCCGAAAATTCACCAATCAATTGGTTGTCCGCAGCATAAATTCGGGAACCAATCTTCGGCTTATAATCGGCCATCGACGTAAATTCGGGCACACTCGAGCCAAAATAATAAAATCCACCAAGGGCAAGCGTCCCACCGCCAACAACGGAAGTTAAAAGGACAAATAATGCTATACGAAACCATTTAGCCCGACGTGTCTGAATCTTATCGCCTACAATATTGATTTCGTGCTCTGGTGGACGCTCTGCCATGGGCAGCCGATAGCATAAAGGTGTGCTTAAAGGTAGGGGATAAAAGCGAAATAAGCGCCATTTATAAACGCGTGCGCGTTTTAAAGAGAAAAGCTAATTCGTTTTCCGGCAACTTCATCGAGATCGAAAGAGCTTAAAGACGCCACACTTTCAACCTTATCAAAAATCGTATCCTGTAGGGCGCTTGCCTCACCCTTGTACAAAAGATTGATCGACAATCGTCCAGCCTTTTTATCCCATTGATGACTCATATAGGTGACGCCGTCGAGATTCTGAATGAGTTTTAAGAATGGCTTCGCCTGCTTGCGGTAGTGGCCAACCCCTTTAAGCTCGACAATGCTGGGCTTGCCCTTTTCAGCGATTTCCAAAAAGCTTGTCTTCAAATCGGTAAAAAGCTGATTGAACACCTGATCCATGATGGTTATCGTTTTGTAGCGGCCCTTCTTATCTTTCACTTTTTTGCCATTTTCATCCCGCAAAAGGCTTTTCCCATGCAAGGTGCGATGCATAATTCGCTCAACATTAAGGCCCGTCTCACGTTTGGTCCATGGCTTGGTGCTGAAGAGAGTCCCTTCAACCGCATTCATCCCACGCACGGTCAGTTTAATTTCTGCGGGAATTTGGCCAATCAGACTGGTCATGCCACCGGCTTTTTCCGCCGTGATTTTATCTTTAAGCTGAACTTCCAAACGCCCTGCAATAATTAAATCTGCACCCGCTTCACGGCCCATTTTCAAAATTTTATCCTTTGAATTAAGCCACTGCGCACTGGGCTTGGCGCCGTCGTTACCGAGAACGTCCGCCACCTTCGATGTGGAGAGCATTTTAAAACCGCGTTTGGTCAGCATCCCTTCCAGGGTTGCCGCCATTTGTGGCTCTTCACTCAAACTTGCTTCCCCCGCAGGAGAAATAATGACTTCCTGAAAAACGGTCAAAACCGCCGGATTGCCCGCTTCCTCAATGACCGAAGCCCATTTCTTGATTTCCATTTTCACTTTGGACTCGAAAACATGCGCCTGCACCCGTACCTTGACAATGCCATCATCCTCATTAACCTCTAAGACCTTGTAATTCTTGACAAAACCTTCGGCATTTTGGGTCAAATTCTCCTCAATCTTGGCCTCAAAGTAGTTGTTGTTGTTTTTGACGGTTTCTTTCATATTTGAGGTAAATTCGGTTCTGATCGATATCCCCACCACCTGCTCGATACAGTTTTTGAGTGCTTTTTTGATCGCCACTTCTTTCGCGAAAACCTTCTTGCCATCTTCGATCTGGGCTTCACCCACACCCTCGACAACCCCCTCAAGAACCTTTTCTTTGGCCAAAACCACAGAACCTGTCATAAATGTAATAATAACAGGTAGATATAAAATTTTCGACCACATTGTTTGCTCTCCTTAGAGGAATATTCTGCCGATCATCTGGCAGTCTAACTGATCGTATAAATGCACGCCAGAGCAAACTTTTCCAGTAAAAAAGAGAACCAAAATCGCTGGTGAACGATAATGTAGATAAGCAGGCAGAATTCTATCCAAAGGGTTAAGTTATGAGCAGAAATGTTAATTCCTTCAGAGCTGACCAAGCAAAACAGGTTGAAGACCTTCTGGACAGACTCCGCCAGCACGACAACATACAGGACCAGAATGTTGCGCCTGTCACCAAACCCGTCGAAATCAAAGCTCAAGATATCCAGGAAGCGCCTGCACACCGCCAGGCCAATATTGAAAAACAATACAGCGATAATCTAGCGCATGCGCTGATTAAACCCGAGAGCTTCGGACAATCGCAAAATGGCCAGCACAAAGTTGTGGTGAAAGCTTCTGAGGGTTCGGATATCCATCAAAATCCTTATCAGCCGAATCAGGCCCAAGAGCCTAACGGCGTTCACGGTGTCTCCTTGCGCCAGCCTCAAGAGGTTCAAAACCAGGAATCTCTCGCCGGTTGGCAGCGCAGCGAATTGGCTTATGAGCAAGCCATCGACGCCAACGAAAATAAATTTCGCCTTGCATTTCTCAATCCGACCACCACAAATGACAATGTGTCATCAAACCAGGTATCACAAGAAAGCAGCGTACAAGAAGGCGCTCAATATTTTGATGCCACACCAACGCAAGCACCTCTTGAAGACTTAAGTGTCGATGCCCAAGACGCCATTGGCGATATCACATCAGCCGATTTTCGATTTCCTTCAGATTTAACGAATCTTAAAGAATTCTTTAGCGGCGCGCAGATATTCAGCGGCCAAGGTCAGAACTATAGCGATGCTGAGCGCACGCAGACCCTAATCAAGTCAGCACAAGATTAATCGTTGTTTTCTAAATCACGGACACTTAAAGATTGATGAAACGTATTTCGTTTTTTCTCAAGCAGCTCTAAAGCGCTCTTGAGATGATCTGCATTACCGTCCTGGGCCGATTTTACAGCAGCCAAGCACTCTTCGACATAATTGAGCAACTCCTCATCACGTTTCCGTAAAAAAGTTGTCGCATCCTCAAAAGCGGAGAAAAAAGCCTGCAGCTCGTCACGCTTGCGCAAAGGGCGTAAGTCCGGATGCAAGCCATCAGCCATGTCTCCAAGATAACGCGCCACCAAATAAAGTGGACCAGAAATCCTGTGTGTGACCACCAAGCCGCCGAGCATCAATGCGGTGGCCATGACCAAGACGAAAATAATGAGATAGAGCAGAAAAATACGATCACCACGGCTAACCTGCTCGCGAAGACCCACAAGTTCAGAAAGTTCCAGAAGTTTTGTGTTCTCTTGATGGGCTTGATAGAGGAACAACCCCATAATCGTGGCCACACCCGCACCGATGGCCGTAATCATCATTGTGTATTTCCACTGAAATCGCGCATCAACGACCGGAAACATACGTCGCTTTTTTCGTCCTGAATTGAGATTCATGTCTTGCCCAGCTGTCGATGCCATAACTTTTCTCCAAAGATATATTGTGCCGGCACTCTACTCTAAGATGCATATCAGACGCAACGTCTGATAAAACATCTGCGGCCAGCAATGGTGATAAAACAATTGCGCACAAATTGCACAAATGCTAGTAATAACTGGCAACCAAGGAGCGTCCACGTGGCCAACCATTCGAAAAATTCAGACATCGAAACCGCGAAAATGCCACAACTTAAGCGTGCGAAGGCCTCCAAGGACCGACTTCGACTCGTGATCATCAACGCCCAGGGTGTTAAAAATCTGGATTTACCTGAAAGCGGTCAAGTCACCATTGGGCGTGGCAAGGACAATGACGTGCAGCTTGATGATACGGCTGTGTCCAGAAACCATATAAGGCTTGAATTCGCTGAAACAATGCGCATCGTCGATCTTGAAAGCGCCAATGGCTCCAGAGTTCGCGACCAAATACTTAAACCGGGGAGCAGCACGGATTTTGCCATAGGTGACTCCATCGATATTGGTCAAACCATGCTCGTCGTTCAACGGGTCGCCCCCACCGCCAGGCCACGACGATTGTGCTCCCATGCCTATTTCGAATTGCGACTCGAAGAAGAATGTCAACGGGCAGGCCTTGAAGATGGCAAATTTGCGGTCATGCGCTTACACGTGGAAAAAAACACTTCTTCAGCCAGCGTTAACGAAGCTTTGGCCATGACTTTTCCACGCGGGCACCTGATTGCCAGCTACGGCCCTGGAGAATTTGAAATCATGCTCCTAAGCTGCACAAAAAGTGATGCGGAAGAATACACCAGACGATTAAGTGCCACCTTCGGTCAAAAAAATATTGACTATAAAGCCGGTCTCGCATGCTTTCCTAATGATGGACGAAGTCCTGAAGGACTTATTTCTGCGGCCTGTGATGCTCTTAAACCTGCCGATGAAACATCGAATGCAATCATGCCGGA
This sequence comes from Myxococcota bacterium, assembly GCA_030749035.1. Lineage (GTDB taxonomy): Bacteria > Myxococcota > XYA12-FULL-58-9 > XYA12-FULL-58-9 > JASMKV01 > JASMKV01. The sequence goes on from JASMKV010000215.1 coordinate 11,132, forward strand.
AGTGATTGTTTCCGATCCAGCCATGCAGCGGATTTACAAGCTCATTGAGCGCGTTGGCCCCGGAAATATAAGTGTTCTGCTCTTGGGAGAAACGGGTGTCGGTAAAGAAATTTTGGCGGAAAGCGTTCATCTCGCCTCCCCACGTAAAGACGCCACCTTTGTTCGCCTCAACTGCGCCGCACTCACCGAGACCCTCTTGGAGTCTGAACTTTTTGGACATGAAAAAGGCTCTTTTACCGGTGCCACACAAACCAAGCAGGGCTTGCTTGAATCGGCTCAGGGCGGCACTGTGTTTCTTGATGAAATCGGTGAAATGCCCCTGGCCACGCAAGTTAAAATGTTACGTGTATTAGAAGAGCGAAAAGTGATGCGCGTTGGCGGTACAAAACCCCTGGCCATTGATGTGCGTTTTGTCTCCGCAACAAATCGCAATCTTGAAGAAGAAATCGGCAAGGGCACATTCAGACAAGATCTTTATTTTCGCCTGAATGGAATATCGTTTCTCATTCCGCCTCTGCGGGAACGCCCCTCTGAAATTATTTCATTGGCAAAGAGTTTTCTTGCTTCGGCGGCGAAGAATTCCGGTATTACGCCCGTGCCCGGCATTGCGGAAGATGCACAGCAAACCCTAAGCCAATATTCATGGCCCGGCAATATCCGTGAGTTGCGCAATACAATGGAACGCGCTGTCTTACTCTGCGATGAACAGAGTATCAGCAATGAACATCTGCCTCTTGAAAAGATGGGCAATATGATGCCTTCTGCGAACAGCTTGGTTGGTCATCAACTTCCTGGCGCACCTGAACAAGGACAACCCGTTCCACAATTTATTGCCGATGAATCTACCGCGGTTTTAGGTTCATCAAAAGACATTCGGGCAGAAGTTGAAGCTTTTGAAAAGCAACGTATCATTAACGCTCTCGAAGAATGTCAGGGTAATCAAACCAAAGCTGCTGAAATGCTTGGCATGCCGAGACGAACGTTCATTAACCGCCTTGATAGCTATGGCATTCCGCGCCCGCGCAAGAAAAAAGACTAGCCTGCAGTACGCTTGCTTTCCGCCCTCGAGAAGAAAAAGAAGAGCAGTATTCCTGTCAACATCAACAATAAGATTGGTGCTAATCCGGTAAGCAAGTTTTGGCCAAACCAAATATTATTTTCACCCATCTTTCGCGTCGAAAATTGAAAAGAACGCAGCGCAAAAACCCAACCTGCATGTAAACCAAATGCCATAAAAAGCGACCGCGTTTTAATGACCGTATAACCTAAAATCCAGCCAACCAAACAAAGCGTTAACAAACCGCCTAAAATTAACTCTGGCTCACTAAACTGCCAAAACGACTTGGGTAAAAGTGTGAATCCAGAATGCCACTCAACCTCGGGTATTTTTACCTTGGTACGCGGACTGCGTATGAAATGTAACGCTGCAAAAATCACGGTGAGTATTGCCAGTGCTCGATAAGATGACAAGTGCCGCCTTAACACACCTAAAAGTACGCCTCTAAAAAAAACTTCCTCTATAAGCGCCACGGTCAAAGCGGTCAGCAATGCGCCACCAATATTGAACCATGAGATATTTGTTTTCCACACACGCTGTCCTTCTATCAAAAGGACACTCGCCGCGAGCCACAACGAAAGTGCGGCAAACACAAAACCCATGATCAGATCACGCCACTTGCCCACGTTCTTCTCGATACCCAGGCTCTTCCAGCTCGTCATTTTCAACGACATCAAGAATATGGGCATAAAAATAAGTGCGGCAATTAAAATTCCACGATTAAGATACTTTTGAAAACGAAAACGCGCCAGGAATGTCAGATAACCCGCCTCCATGAGCCACTGCGCCGCATCATAAAGCAATGGCGCCAGCAGACATCCCACCACGACAACCGCCAGCAAATAGAGTAAAAATAATTTTAAATCACGCATATATGCCCCAAGCATCATATCGACCTAGACTCTTTTAAGCTCACCGTCAAGAACACTAAAAGGCTAGACCTGATCGTATCTTTTCGCTTATGACAAGCACATGCAAATCATTATTGCCCTTTTGAGCTATATCGGTTTTTTCCTGCTCATGCCGCTGCTTTTAACCCATCCAAAGTTGCGCAATGGCTTAATGACACGTCTCGGCATCTACCCTGAGAATCACTTTAAAGATAAAACTGGCAAACGCATCCTCTTGCATGGTGCCTCTGCCGGCGATGTTCTGGCACTCATACCTCTCATACGTGAACTCCGCCGACTCCAGCCAGATGCAGAATATATACTTTCGACAATCACCAACAGCGGCTATGCCATGGCGCAACTCAACAAGGGGTGTTTTACACAAATCACCTATATGGCTTACGATTTACCCGGTGCCGTCAAGCGCATGTTGAAAAAGATTGATCCCGATCTCTTGGTCTTAGAATATACCGAATTGTGGCCAAACCTGATTCATCAAGCAAAAAAAAATAATATCTCTATTGCCCTGCACAATGGCCGTATATCACAGAGTCAGTGCCGTAATTATCGCTTTCTCTTTCGTCTTGGTGGCAATATCCTCAAGAAACTCGACATTCTACTTATGCGCTCAGAGGCCGATGCCGAACGCGCACTCTCGCTCGGCGCTCATGCGCCAAGAGTCTTTATCTCCGGCAATACGAAATATGATAATTTGGCAGCGAACATCTCTGCAGAGCAAAGAATTGCTTTAAAGGAAACCTGTGGCTTGTCAGCAGAGCAACTGATTTGGGTTGCCGGCAGCACCCATGAGGGTGAAGAAGAACTGCTTTTTAAAACCTATCTGGAAGTCAAATCAACCATACCCGACTTAGCGCTCCTGATTGCCCCGCGCTACGCCGATAGGGCGCCCCGGCTGGCTGATATCGCTCGACAGATGGGTATTGAATATAAAATTCGCTCAGAAGAGACTGGCCCTAAGCATGATGTCGTTATCATCGACACCATCGGTGAACTCTCGCTTGTGTATTCTTTAGCACACGTTGTCTTTGTCGGGGGCAGCTTCACCCAAAGACATGGCCAAAATATATTAGAGCCAGCGGCCTGCGGCAAACCTGTACTCTTTGGTCCCAATATGGACAATTTCAGCGATGCTGTACAACTTCTTCTTGGCCGCGGGGGGATCCAAGTGAACAATCAAGAACAGCTTCGGGATATACTCCTGGAACTTTTAGTGAATGAAAAGGAAATGCATCAGCTTGGCCTTCAGGCCCAGAAAAACATACAACATCTCAAAGGCGTCGCCGCAAAAAATGCTCAAAAGCTCAACGATGTATTAAACAACTAAGCGTTAACGCCAGCCAACCACATAGGCAATCCAGCATTCTTCATTTTCAACCTGGCGCACCTGCCGAAACACACCGTTGCCATCACCATCTTCATCACAACCTTCCCAATAAAGGTCGACTTGCGAAAAACCCGCATCATAAAGAAGGTCCTGCACCTCTGGAAGGGACCAGATGCGCCAATCATACACAAACGCCTTGCGCATTTGTGTGCCATCAGGAAAACGAAAATGAATATAGCGTTTGGCATGCGCATTAAAGGCATTATAGGGCCCTTGCTCCCAAATATAGGTAAAGCCTTCCATCTTGCGGTCTTCGGTACTTACGATTTGCGCATCGGGTCCGCCATAGATATCCAACACAAAGGCACCACCAGGCTTAAGGTGTTTACGCGCGGCTTGAAAGTATTTTTTTAACTCATGACGTTCTTTAAAAATCCAATAGGAAAAATTTAAGGCCACAGTGACATCTGCTGGCGTAGAGCGCGCTGTTAAAACATTTTGGCAAAGCAATTTAACCTGTTTCGCCCGGTCGCCTAATTGTGCAAAGTGACGCTTCAAACCCCAGTCCAAAGTGGGCTGATCTAAATCGACACCAATCGCCTTACGGTTTTTATCACTCTTCACCCAAGACGCGCACATACGAGCTGTTCCACAAAAATCCTCACGCAGAATCATAGGCTTTACACCGTGTTTTTTCTTGTAAACCCGGCTGACAAACTTAATGTCTGCATCAACTTCCTGAACTGATTCCTCATACAAAACATGCTTATCCGCTGTTTTTGCACTATATCTCACTCGTCTTTGCCTTTGTGTACTGCTCATTGATTATAACCTAGAATCCCTTTGACCCCATGATTGTCGCTTTTCTATCATCTTCAGAACCACAGCGCTTATCTGCACCGCATGAGACAATATAGACACTTCCGTCCCTATCCTTAACCATCTCGTAGGCTGTTTGCCACGGGTCGGTCGTCGGGTCACCACCTTCTGAACGAAAGTTGCTCTTAATATAAGCCTTAAGATCTTTAGGCATGTTTTCACCAGCGACAACATCCAATCGTATCATTTTAGCGATTTGTTTCGTTTCAGACTTAACCTTGACCTCGTAGACAATATCCATGGCCGCTTTTTGCATATCCTGCATGGAGTCTGTGCCACCTGCCATCGCGGCGGTCGCCACGCCCACCGGAACCAGTCTTGTCACCAATCCAATCATGCCGGACCTCCTGTGCCACGTTCCTCCGCAATGCTCTCAATACGCACCGCTGCAGCAAAATCCTGGGCAATCACGTTCTGGAAATCCTCCTGTTTTAAACTTAAAAGCATACTCTTTTCGAGACATGAAACTGTCGCTGTCCTGGGAATGTTGTGCAACAAAGCAATCTCGCCAAAAAATTGCCCCGGGCCCAAAGGCTCAAGATGATTTTCACCACCCTCTTTGTCCACCTTTAAAAGTCCTCCCTCTATAAGATATAATTTTTCACCAATCTCGCCCTCCTTGACCACGACATCGCCTTGCGCGAATTCTTCGAAATCGGTCATCGACACCAAACGCAAAACTGTTGCCGGGGAAAGATGTGAAAAAAGACTCGAGCCACGAATCGCATGCGCCGCCCTTAAGAGGCTGCGTACCTCTTTCTGCTCTACGCCAGATGCTTCAAGCGCCTCTAAGAAATCCTGGCGTTTCAAAACCACACATTCAACCTCAGTGAGCGCCCGAACTGTCGCCCGACGTATCTGCGCTGCCTCAAGAAGTGCAATATCACCAAAAGACTCGCCTCGCTCGAGCGTCGAAAGCGGCATCTCTAATCCGGTAGGGGCGACATCGAAAACGCCCGCTCGACCATCCTGTATAAGAAAGAACTCGTCACCAGCTTGTCCTTTTTCAACGATGCGCTGCCCTCTTTTGTATTTCAACGTTCGACTCACTTCGGCCAAGTCGGCTAAAACCTTTTCACCCAGCCCTATAAAAAGTGGACAGTTGGAAAGCACATCTATCACGCTGGGGTTTTCTGGGTATTCTTCAGGGCGAACTTCGATGGTTGGTAAGTGCCCAAAAATAATTTGCATGAGACCTGCAAAAAATGTGCACACACAAAGCGTCACTAAAAATGTCAAGCCCAACAAAAAACCACTGACTAAAATAAAATCGAAAAACGGCACACCATCAGCGAAAAGAGACGAAGACGAAGCCAGGCCACCTGTCACAAGAAATGTGCAAAGCTTAAACCCCAAAAAGAGCCACAAAACCATCGACGTTAAAGTCAGTAGATGATGCGCCTCGCCTTTAAAAAGCCCTTCCAGTCCCTGGCGACGCAATAACTGTGAACGCATATAACTTAAGGTGTGGTTTTCTCCCTGCCCAAGATTTAATCGCCAACGTAAAAAAGATTTAAAATCACTCGCGAAAAAAGGCGTAAAGAGTGACAACACACACAAATTCGCACCCATGGTGGCCAAGCTTAGAAATGTTCTCGCGGCCTCTTGCGCCACAAACGTACTCGCAAAAGACAGAACCAAAAGTGCTAAACTCGCGCCTAAAAGTCCCCCTAAAGCGAGTCGTTGGTGACCTTGGCGCCCGCTTCGATGAATGTGGCGTCCATCAAGTGTAGGGCTTAAAATAAAAAAAGAAAAACCGATCCCAAAAGCGTGCACCGCGCATTTTTCGTTGGCCATAATGAAGAGACGAAATAAAAATCGACATGTCAGTACGAAAACCATGCCAAGATAGAAATAGAGCAGCCCAAAAGTATAGGTCGGTGCCTGCGTGAGTACATCTTGCCCACTTTGTGCAAAAGTTTTTAGGGAATAGATCCCCGCACACACCAAAACCAAGAGCGTCGTATACCCGAGCCCCTTAACCGAAAGGCCTAAAAATGCAGGTAAGGCTGATGCTTCCCCAGATGTTTTAAATTGCAAACCCAAAGTGCTGAGGCGCTTAAGCAGAGCCTGTATACGTTGGGGCTTAGCTTGATCAATATTCGCAAGACAGGCGCGCATCTCGTCTTCTGTATTGTCCAGCCAATTTTCACGGAAAAGTTTAACCACAAGGGTGAGCAAGAGATGAATACTTAATCGCTCCCCTGCTGTCGCTGCTTTAATGGCGATTTCGCTAAGCGATAAATTCTCCTGGAGATAGGGAAGCAGACCCGCCTCTGTTTTTGTCGGCACAAAATATTGACCATCATCGCTGCGATAAAGAACACTTTCGCCACTCTCGAGCGTCAAAATTTCTACATCGCCTCGTAGGCTGGGTGTGAAACTCTCAATATGATTTGCTTTACTCATCATGCCCCGCACTCTTCTCCGGATTAAACCCTTCTTGCCACAACGTTAAATACTCTGCCAAGTCCTTAAAGTCACCACCCACGCTGTTTTTTAGGACCATCATCTTATTCGTCTTGGGATGCACAAATTCTAAGGTATACGCATGCAACATGGGTCGATGCACGGGCCGGTGCTCTGACCCCACATAGGCTTTCCCACCATAACGTTTATCGCCTAAAATAGGGCAGCCCAAATGGGCCAGATGCACCCTGATTTGATGGGTGCGGCCCGTTTTTGGCTGCGCCAAAACCAAGGTATAACCCTCATGATAGGCCAATTCCTCAACATAGGTTCTCGAAGGCTTGCCCTCTGGATCTACCCCATGCCTGGCCACCTGACCCGGCATGCGTTTTAAAGGCGCATCACACCATTGATTTTTCTTCAAGCGCGCTTGAGACAAAGCAAGATAAGTTTTTTTGATCTTTTTATGCCGAAAGATTTCATGCATTGCGCGCATCATATTCGGCTTACGCGCAAGCAGCAAAACACCACTGGTGCCCGCATCCAGGCGATGGACCAAATGTATTTCACCAGACTCCCCCTGCGCCTCTAATAATCCGGGTAAAATGTTTTGCACTGAACGGCTGCCCATACGATCGGTCTCACTTAAAAGCCCCGCCGGCTTATGTATCGCCAGCAGCCAACGGTCCTTGTAGATAATATGCTCTGCTGTCAATTCAAGCCGTTTCGAAGTATGCAGCGCCTCTTCATCCATCAAATGCATATCGATGGTAAGTTGTGTCCCCGCCTTCACGGGACGCGTGAGTATTTTCAAAACCCGGCCATTCGCAGAGACAGCACCTCGCGAAATCAATATGCGCGCTAAACGACGTGACAAAGAAGTGTAACGGGCAACCAATCGGTCCAGTTTTTGTCCGTCATCTGCAGGTTCAACAAGAGCCTGAATCTTTTTTTCAGCATCTTTCACAAACTATGGATCGCACAAAAGAACGACAAAGCGCAACGTTTTCCTCAGATTCAGCCTCCTCCCACAAGGGCCAAACAAACAAAGGTCGCACAAAAGATTAACGCAGCCAAAGCCAGGCCGGCAATGAAATCAAAACGATAGAGCTTAGCCAAGCCACAAGAGCACCTGGCCCTGCGCCCAACATGGGTAATGTAAAATGTGCCAGCAAAGCATAGACAGAGATGCTGTTGGCCCCAAGCATCATCGGTCCGATGGCGCCTGCGGGAACTGCGCGCCCCTGAGACAACCACAAGGAAACCATCGCTGTTAAGAAAATCGCCGGGAAAACAGAGACGACTCCGGCCACAAAGCTACCTCCGTGAGCAGCAATAAAAATGGTTAAAGCAATCGCGCTTGCGGCCAAAAGCCCACGTGTCAAAAGTGTGAATGTGCCGACCGCGCGTTGACCTTTGGGGCTCGGTGGATTTTGACGACAGCTCCAAATGCCTAAGAGGAACATGACTAAAGTCACCGCAAGGCCATAATAAAAAGGGGAGAAATGCTGGCTCCACAATTGCCCCACAAACACCAAAGTCAGAGCGCCACACAACCAGAAGCTCAGGGAGACAATGGTCATCAGTGCCAGCGCCGAAGCCACTGAACGCGACGGCAAACGTGGTGGCACAATACGCCATACGTAGAGAAAAAGGACATTGAGCAACATACCGGCAGGCACCAAATCCATCGCCTCGGTATAAGCTTCAACATTGGGGCTTTGGCCAAAGAGACCCAAGGATGCGGGCACAATGGTGCTGGGGATGGTGCCCAAAAGACCGCCGAGCGTGCCGCCCCAGCGCTCAATCGCCATGGTCGCGCCAATCGCCACAGCGCCGGCAAAAAGCGCCATGGGCAGAGCACGCACTAAAATATCAACATTTTGTGCAGACATATCGATCACCGACCCTATTTATGGGGCCAATTGTCTTAAACCAAGGAAAAATATGGATTTTGTCCTTGCATCTTCATACACGCACGCTAATATCCCAGCGGCTTAAAGCCCCAAATCACGGCCTCTGCCCAAAGGGTGTGCCTTTTGGGCAACGTTGAAACACAAACTTTTTTTGGAGAATCTTTATGTCTATGCAAGTGATGACTCTGGTCGCTTTTCTTACCCTGCAAAGCACCTCCCCCTTAACCGAACTCCTCAATCTTAGCCCCGAAAAAAGCGCCATCAGCCAAATTCAGGAGCATGCCAAACTTCTGCCTGCCGACTTCGCACTGCAAGATGGTGATGAACTGAGCAATTATCTTCTGCTGCCGATCAAGAATGGCTTTATCGTCAAGGCCCAGCGTCTCCATCAAGGCATTGTCGTGCGCAACGAAATGATTTCCATGCGCTTTGATGCCAAGGGCAAGTTGCTCTACAGCCACAACAATTTTACGACACTGCAAATCGAGACCGAACCCCAGGTCGAAAAAACGCAAGCTTTGGCCACCGCGGTGAATGCCCATTTTGGTTTTAACCTCGATCCGACCTTGCTCAAAGACAGCCCACTTAAAGCGCAACTTATGATTGCACCGCGTTACAACACCTTGGCCTATGAAATTGTTGTGCCTGGCTTGGTGCCATGGGATTTCCGCAGAATGTTGATCAACGCAAAAAATGGCAAGATCCTTGAAAGCCTCCCCTTACACCGCTATGCGGAAAACGATGCAAAAGCATTTTTGCCTCACCCTGGCTCAAGCGAAACGCCAGATGACCCAGCAGATGTAAGCTTGGCCAATCTTGATACCAATGATCCCTTGATCACCGAAGGCAGCCTGGCGATCTCGAAAAGCTGTGATACCTCCGATGATAATGTACGCATTCGCACCTGTGAAGATCTGGCGCCCGCGATTGTTGGGGAATCACTGGCCGGCCTTGCTTGCTCGGGTAATTTTGCCAGCTTAACCCAAGGCCTGGAAGATTATATTCTGGCCTTTTGTAACACCACCCACCGCGCCTTTGGCGATGCCACCAACGGTTTCGAGCATGAGCCTTTGGACGAAGTGAGTGATTACAGCTCTGACGATATTTTTGAAGATCCCTTTGCAGAGATTCATGGCTATTACCATTTGGATAAAGTGTCTGCCTTCTTTACTTCTCTTGGGCACACCATCAGCACCCCTCTGCACGCCTTGGTCAACGTGACTGCGCCAAGTCCAGATCTGATACAGTGCGCCAGAACCGAATGGGAAAACACCACCGAGCGCAGCACCGAAAATGCTCGAGAGGTCATCAGGGATTGCACCACTGACGACGTCGGTTATATGAGTTTTGACAACGCCTTTTACCTCAATGGCGATACCGCAAGCCTCGTCGACGTTGATACCGGCATCTATCTTTTTCAAGGCTCCTTTGCTGACTTTGCCTACGATGGCGACATCATTTATCATGAATATGGTCACGCCTTGGCCGACCAGGTTAGCTCTTTAGGCGGCGGCCAGTTCGAAGACAGCTTCGGCATCAACGATTCACCTGGTGCCCTCAATGAAGGCTTCGCCGATTATTTTTCTTCCGCCCTTGCTGAAGATGGTGTTGTTGGCGGCTATGTTGGCGAGCGTATTTACGGCTCAGGTGGCGCTATTCGTACACTTGAGCACAGCATGAAGTGTCCCGATTACTGGAATGGCGAGGTCCATGATGACTCCCGCGGTTTTGCCGCCGCACTTTGGGCCATTCGCGCACGCTACCAACAAACGGAAGTCAATGAAACCACCGGTGATACGGTTCGTGTTTTTGACCGCGTGGTTTACGAAGCATTGGCTTCTTTGGGCAGCACACCTTCAGAAAAAGACGCCGTTTCGGCCATCATATCGTTTACCAAAAATGAAGACGCTCTCGAGGATGATGATGCCAGTGAAGCCCAGGATGTTTTTGCTGAGCGAAACCTCCTGGATTGCGAGCGAGCCCGCAAGCTGAGCGAAAGCGAGCCCATCGAAAAGGTCTACTTTGCTGGTAAAGGTGGCGGTGTTGCCTCCGGACTTATGGGTGGCGGCAGCTACACACCATACGCACCTGGTCCTGTGCAATTCTATGCCGATGTTGCAGAACTGCGCACCAGCGCCGACATCGACTGCCTGCGTTTTGAAGCCACCATCGCAGGTCTGACTTCTGCCGATGTGATTGAGCAGATTTTTCTCCCCTCGGGCGAAGAGCCAGAGTGGGCTGCAAAGCTTATCTACGCTTATGATGAGCCGGTCGAGCTTGAATTTGTCGGCTCAGACATACGCAGCGTCGAAGCCACGAACCGTGATGGCTCGATCAACATGGCGCTGCAACAGGCCAGTGGTAATGCTGTTGAACTTTCGGCTGTGGTCAATGTGCCTAGCGATAACAATAAGGTCTACTTTGCGATTGGTACCGTGACCGAGCAAGGGATGACTTTGAGCAACATCAAAATCGAAACCACCGGGCTGACCTGTGAAAGCACCGATGATGGTGAAGTCGAAGAAACAGGTGGTGAAGACGACGAGATTGGTCAACGCTCACGCTTTGGCTGCCAGAGTGCGCCGGGGAGCCAAGGTTGGCTTCTGGTCTTACTCTTGGGACTTTTCGGTCTGCGCCTACGAGGTCGACAATGCGACAACTAGTCTGCGCCAGCATCTTAAGTCTGTGCTGGAGTTGTGGCGGCGGCAGCGCCTCATCCAACAGTGTGGGAGAAGTCTCGTGGACTTTAGATTATCGGGATTGGACCAAAGACACTCAGGCTGATGCCCGGGATTGCTCCAATACCCCAGCCACACAGGTAGGCCCCACATACTCAGCCATCGATCAAGTTCACATCCTGGTCGAAGACCCCGAAGGTCAGGTACCTGGAATCGATCGGGAGTTTGATTGTGCCTCTGGTTATGACAGTGCCTGGGTTGATTTGGTGGGCTTGGTGCATCAGGATTATGAACTGACTTTAGAAGCCAAAAGCGCATCTGGAGCGATACTTTATAAGCATGGACCCAGCGTGGTGACCCTGGATGGAAGCTTGGATGAAACGTTTACATTACAAGCGGCCACTGGGGAACTAAGGTTTTTTCCGATGGTCAACAGCGACAGCTCTTTTGCCTGTCCAAGTGGTGTTGAAAATCTGCGCTATAGCTTTTATGCCATGGATGAAGCCAGTAGTGTCGCTGAAGAGGCGACTTTAACCGGCACGATGGCAGCGTGCGCCAACGGGATACTGGATGAAATTTATATTCGGGAAATTCCCTCAGAACCCAAATCAAGCAACGAAACCGCGTATCTGCCCTCTTCCTACAAGATGGTGATTGAATTGGTGAATTCAAGCGAGACGGTTCTTTATTGTGGAAGTTCAACGCGCTTTATTTCACCGGGTGATAGCAATTTAAGTCAGAATGAGAATTTGAGTTCGGGTGCGTGTCCTTAAAATTGGTGTTCGAT
>JASMKV010000216.1 GCA_030749035.1 Myxococcota bacterium
GGGAAAAACATCCAGTAAAATTCTTTTTTCCTTCGGCAAAGCACAAACGGTCATGTAGCCACCATCCACAACAGTGTGCACAACACAATAATCATCACCAACATAAACTTCCCGTCCTTTTTCTTCCAAAGCGCAATCACCCACAATGACATCCACTAAGATATCTAAAAAGAACGGCTTGCTGTACTTAAGCTCATCAGGATCTTCGATGGTCAAAGACAGCGATGGCGAACGATTGTAATAATCCTCACGATACAAATCAAATCCCGGAATCGGAACTTCGGGGGGGAAACGCAAATGCATCTTGGGTGTTTTCTTAATGTGCACCCAGTCGCTTTCATAATTATGAATGGCCAAAAGATGTGAATAATAACGATTAAAGCGCCGATACCAATCCTTGATTTCAAAATTCATTTCATCCGCCAAGCTCATAAAAATATCCATCGCCGGCGGATAAACGGCGACAAAGCCCTCACCATTCTCTTTTAAGAGTGCAAAGGCGCGGGACAGAAAAATCTCAAAGCAGCCTTTATTCGACATTGGATCTGTAAGAAAGACATCAAAGCGTTCATGCAAATCGCCACTAAGTGGTTTACATAAATCTTGATTCACAATTTCAAAATCTAAATTCAGCTCGCGACGAACTGCGCGCAATAGATTAATAAGGTATGGGTCAATATCGTAGGCTGTAACACGATGCCCCATCATGGCCAAAGCCACCGAAAGCATATCATCATCACCAATACAAAGCACATCCTTAACGCCAACGTCCTCAGCATACCCGACTAAAAGTACGCGACGCAGCCCGGTTTCAGGAATAACCGGACACTGACCAACTTCACCAAGAAACCTTTTACGGTAGGAATGCGCAGACAGAAGCGCTTGCCGAACAACCAAATCACGTTCTTGATATTGCTCTGCATGAAAAAAATATTCATCAGAGCGCTCCAGTTTTTTTCGAATCGCCACATCATGCTTAGGCATCCCTGATTGAATGATGTTTTCTTGTAAAAGACGTGGGACAAAAGTCTCAAACCCCGAAAAGTCCCAGCCCAAAGCGATTTTCTCAAAGTTCTCAAGAAAGCGATCTTCAAACTTGATTTCACGGCCAGCAACAATATCCATAAGAAAATTTGTACGCAAACCGTGGACAAAAAAGACACCGTCAGCAAAAGTATATTTTCCTGCCTCTTGCATCATACCTTAGCCAAATACCTTTTCATCGTGAAAAAAATGTGTGCGCTGCGAACGCACTCTTGTCGCTTCCCAAGCAAAGACCTCAATCGCTGCAACTAATGTGTGATATTCAACCTGCGAGGAATAAGGCATATAAGATAAAAGCAAATGTTCCTCATCAACATGCACTTGTCCGCTTAGGCCAAAGCCTCCTTCTTCGCCAAAGCAAAAACTAATACCCTCATCGGTTGTGACAATATGCTGAAACAATGTTTTACGTTTTAGCTTGGCTGCGAGGAGGACAAGAAACGTATGCACACCTTCTTCATTCAACGTCGTCTCATCTAAGGTGTCCAGATCATTATAGTAATGAAAAGGCGTGTCGCGACCGGGTAAAAACTCCTCTAAGGACAATGGCTTTTCAGACTTTTTTCGATAGATAAGCAAATCACCGGCACCGTCGAGCAAATGCGCATCACCCAAGACACTATGGTTTACCTCTCTAAAATATTTGACCAATTCAAGGTCTTCTGCCGGCAGATGCTGATACAATGTTTCATCCCAAGGTGATCGAACCTGAATCGCCCAATATCCATCAAGTTTGATGCTGGCCCATGCGCGCTCCAAAAAAACTTGATCTAAAGTTGGTGCGTCGAGTGTCGTCAAGAGCAGGTCAAACTTCGCTTGCGCCGCAAAGGCGTCAACACACGTATAATTCTTACTTTGTGTTTGCGCCGCACAGTGTTCTTGCCAATCTCTGCGCTCGGGATCGTCAACAAGACAAGTAACCTGCGCAGACTGGCTTAAAAGAAAACCCAAGCCGTCAACATCATCACGCAATAAAACAGATGTCCCCACAAAGGGCTTTAAGAGTTCGTAACGTAAAAGTGTCGATGCCGGCAAAGCCGGCCATGCTCGATGTATTTGTGGCAAGGCCGGAAGCGCTAAACGCTCCGCCGTAAAGCGTTTAATTTCTTCTGCTGATTTTTGAAGAAATGTTGGCCAAGTCGATAACACGCTTCGGGTTAAAGATAATTGCGTCTCAAGTGGGGTGCGGCAAGAAGATGTCATAGAAAATTAATGTATCGATTCAAAAGAACGTTCACGTAACGAGAAACCGGCACCTGCTTGAGGCCTACCCTCATAACCGATCACCTTGCGCAATACTTTGGCATGCGGATACATTTGCGTAATCGCATAAAAAGCATCCTCCGTGGCTTCGTCACCAGAACACGTTGCAATATCAATAAAAAGCACCCCATTTTCCGGCCAGGAATGTAAAGCGATATGGGACTCTGATAACACCGCTGCCCCGGTCACACCTTGTGGTGAAAATTGATGCACATAATGATTAAGCATGGTAAATCCACCCGCATCAACGGCTGCACGCAGCGCATCCTCCATGCGCTTGGGATCATCCAAATACTCCGGCTCACAGCCTTCAAGTGTCGCTACTATAATAGACAGTTGCATATGGGGATCTACACAATCAGACATCTTTAGGGTTACCTTAATAAACTTCCTCTAATTCACTGTCTTCACCGTAATAAACATCATAAGTCGTTCTTAAAAGGACAAAAGCGGCCTCTTCGTCATGATTAATCGTGGGCAACGTATCATCAACATCAAAACCACAGTCCATGAGCGGACCTTCAAACTTCTCACACATTTCACGATCTATAAAGAAATAGAGTTCTTCCTCCGTCGTATATTCAAAAAATCCTCTAATAACGACAACGAGTGTATCACGAGCTAAACTCTCCTGGGTTTCGTCATCCGTAAAAAAATGCAGAAAAACATAGGGCGGCCCATCATAGGCCACATAAACCGCATAGCCCAAATGACTTCGATCTTCACTGAGAAAAATCTCCCATATGAACAACTGGTTATCATCATCAACAGCCTCAAGAATGCGCTCTTTCGACAAAGGCTTTGAATAGCCTGCCTCCTCATGCAGATCTTTTTGCTGAAAGATCTTCACCAGTTCGTCAATACGTGTGGTGTCAATAATCTCTAAATGCGTTAATTCGCCTTCCAAATATGTAAAAGACACAGACGCCCCCTTAGACAGCCATCACGCTAACACGGCATTTTAGTTGAAAACAACGACAAAATTGTTTTATCGCAAACGCTTGCCCTTCTGTACATAGGCAGTTAAATTCGATCAACCGCATCGTATGGCATCGGTGTAAGTATGGTAAGCGCGTAAGAACAAACGCGATGCGAAAGGCAAAAGACATGTCCTCATCTTCACATATCGGCGGCGGTGGCCAAAAACCTGGCTCAACCCCGCCACCTGAGGGAGAAATCTCGAGCACTCAAGCGCCCCTCGAGGGTGAAGCGGCTGCCGCTGCCGAAGTTGCAACTGCGAAAGCGGGCGCAGAAGCCGAAGGTGCCGAATCAAGTGCGGCTCTCAAAGCTGAAATTAAAGCCGCCGAAATCAAAGCGGGCATAGAGAAAGATATAGGCGCCGACACTGTCGTTAGAAAAAGCGAGATCAGTCTTACAGGGCCACAAAGCAGTGCGGCACCAACAGACGATGTCACCCATGATGATATCGTCAAAATATTTCAGGGGCAAATTGGTGTAAACCCATATAATGAAGCGACGTCCGAGAAACTCCATGGTGAAATAAAAACCACGGCAAGCTATCAAAGTGCTGTCAGCAGCTTACAAAACTTCCTGGAAAATCCCAATGCGACCAATCAAAGCGAATTTATGAGTCGTATGAAGGGCCTGGCTTCCGAGTTTCCACATGGCAACATCATGGAAGTGCTCTTCCTGGTCTTTAAAGACTCCATCAAAGAGGTTAATGAAGATAAGAAATATTTTCTGAAGAAACTCATGATGTACAATGACATGGCCGAAGGCCTTTCCGAATACTTACAAGAGCTTCTTCCTGCATCCGACGAGCTGGGTAAGAAGATTGCGGCGGCCAAGAGTGAGGACGCGGGTATGCAGACAGTCTCTGTCGATATCAGGAATTTTGATTTAACCAGCACTGGCGCTGATGGCAAGCTACAGCAAATTGGACCCACCAAAACTGAAAACATGAATCAGTTTTCTTTGAGCAATCGCATCAAAGAAGTTGAGTCGATGCAGGAAACGGTGCGTAACAAGCGTCAAATGGCCTCGACCGCTTTTCAGAACTTCGACCAGAAAACAAATCAGCTCTACAATTTGCTCTCGAGTGTCCTTAAAGGCATGGGCGAAATGCGCATGAGCACCACGCGGAATATGCTTTAAACATCATCCCGCGCGCCCTATCCTGTGTCATTTCGGCATTGACTTAAAACCTACTTATGGGCATCGTCTGGGGGTATTTTAATGCTGGAGGATAGCCATGGCAGATAAGGATGGGGGCGATTTTAACGACCTTTCAAACCTCGAAAATATTCCTGATGAAGAACTTATTGCCCTGATTGAAGCCATTCATGAAGGTGCACAAAGCCCTGCTGAAGCGATGGGTTTTGATGAAGATGCGCTCTTAAGCATCGAACAAATGGCGCAAAGCTACTATACATCCGGGCTTTACGACAAAGCCATGTTGGCCTTTTCATTTTTAACCAATATGGATAACCAATACACGCG
>JASMKV010000217.1 GCA_030749035.1 Myxococcota bacterium
GTCTGCTGGCCAGGACGAAGATGATCCACACGCTGGACACAATCATGGCTCCGCTTCTGATGACGATACCGAAGCCCACCGCTTTTCCTATGTCGGCCACTTAAAAACATTTTTTGAACTCGGCGAAGCAAGCACCATCGAGTTTGGCGCAAGCGCAATACTCAACAGAGAGGATCTCGTGAACTGGCGCAAAACCTGGGCCGCCGATCTGACACTCAAGTGGGTTCCCCCAGGCGCAGCCCGCTATACAAGCCTCGAATGGCTTACTGAATACATGAGCAGCGAGCTCGATGGCATCACCACCGAGGGTCTTTACACCGGAATTCGCTATCAAACATCCCAGCGCTGGTGGATTCAACAACGCGGCGCGCTCCTTGATTTCACAGCGAAAGCAAACAACCAAGCTTACCGTAGCGAAAGCCTGGTGGCCTTTGCGCCAAGCGAAAGAACCGCCCTACGATTGCAATACGGTTTTGAAGATAGCTTAAACGACAAGGGCGCAAGCGCAAAACCATTACCGGTTCACGAAGTCTTCTTACAGGCCATCGTTTCCATCGGCCCCCACCCGGCCCACGCCTATTAGGAATGCCCATGAAACCCCTTAGTCTCATCACCGGAATCCTGCTCGGACTTTTTAGTCATAACGCAGCCGCCCAAGTTAAAGTCATCACCACCACCACCGACTTGGCAGCGCTCGTCCAGGCAGTTGGCGGCGACCATGTAACCATCGAAGCCCTCTGCAAGGCCAATCAAGATCCCCACTATGTCCAGACCCGGCCGAGCTTGATGGTCAAACTTAAAAACGCCGATATGCTGGTCAGTGTTGGTCTGGATTTGGAAACAGGATGGCTGCCTCTGGTCATTCGTGGAGCCCGTAACGCGCAAATTAACCCGGGCGCCCAAGGCTATCTGGATTTGGGCGCATCGGTCAGTCCCATCGGCATCCCTGACAACACCGACGCCTCACAAGGGCACCTGCATGCCTTTGGCAACCCCCACTACTGGCTGGACCCGCAACGGGTTACCAAGCTTCTCCCCATCATCGCCGAGAAATTAAGCGCCTTAGCGCCAGAACACAGGGCTGTTTTTTCGCAAAATGCCAGCGATTTTTCCGCCAAGATCCAAGCCAAAATGACGCTCTGGAAAGAGAAAATGGCGCCCTATGCGGGCACCGAAGTCTTAAGCTATCACGATACGTTTAATTATTTTTACGCCCGTTTTGGACTTCTCAACGTCGGCACCCTGGAAAACAAACCGGGTATCCCCCCCAGCCCAAGACATTTAAGCAACATGATTAACAAAGCCAAAAGCCGCAAAATCCCTGTCCTCTTTCACGAAGCCTTTCACGATAAAAAACCATCGGGCCTGGTCGCCGAGCGCAGCGGCATCAGCCTGCTGATCCTGCCGGTCTCGGTTGGGGCTGTCCCTACGGTAAACACCTATATCCAATTGATTGACAGCATCGTCGAACAGTTTGTAAGTGCCATGCAAAAGCGCTAAAGAGAAAGCATGCTTGAATTTCTCCTGCCGCCTTTTGCTATGTGTGTCGTTCTGGCGGGAGTCCACGTCTATGCCGGCATGCATATTCTGCGTCGGGAGGTCATTTTTGTCGATCTGGCCCTGGCTCAAATGGCGGCCTTAGGGACCACCGTTGCCAACTCTTATACGGGCCATACCGCGGGTCACGGGCACGCGCATGTGGAGTTCGATTTCCATTTGGCCTTGAGCTTT
>JASMKV010000218.1 GCA_030749035.1 Myxococcota bacterium
CTTCCGCATAGCTGTTTTGAATGGCCGTTCCGGTCAGACAAACAAAGTCGCCATGCACACTCTTGATCGGTAGAAGTTGTGTCAGGGGGGGCGTCATATCGATATGATATTCGCCATAAAAAATGTCCTGTCCCTCCAGCGACCAAATCCCTTGCTCGGATAAGCTAAATCCGGGCAGTGAGGTTTTAAGTTTGGTCAGTCGCTTTTCGCCGTAATCTTTGAGGTTTTGACCATTCGCGGCCTCCCAGGTGACCACAAGGTTGGCGGCTGAGTGCGCCTGGGCTTTGCCGCCACTCAAGGGGGCCTCTAAGGTATCCGCCGTGGGCATACAAAAAGTGATTGTCGATTGGTTGAGCCAAGTATCTGGAACCCATGTGCTGAACTTATGAAAATCGGTGTGCATAGGCCCCTGTGATAGCGAAAAAGGCTGGCAAAGAACAGTGGCGCTTATGGGGTTGGCGGGCCCAGGAGAGTCTTTTGGTTGCGGATAAGATCGTTGGGCTAAGGACCTGGGGGTGGCGAAAGAGCGGCGGGACTAGTTTGGAGTGCACCCAAACAGAATTGGCTTGACCAAATCCTTGACAGCCCCGTGCTCTTCATACACCAGCGGAGATATTCTCTCTGCTGTCGGATACCTCTTGTGGCAAAATATGCCGCATGGTGGTCACCGAATAGCCCTTATAGCCATATCGAGCCTACAAGCTCAAGTTTTTTGCCAATGGACTTATGTCGGTATTAACCCACTTTGTACCACATGAATTCTCGTGATGTGGGCGACAAATGTTGCTTAAAAATCTCTGATACTTCGCCAAGAGCGCCTGTATTAAGGGTTTGATCAAGGTTGCAAAGATCTTTAGTGGCGCAGAAAAAGAGGACCACCTGCTTCACCAAGGTGTTCGCCGCGCACCCATTCTTTGAGATACGTACGTAAGGATGCTTTTTCTTCAGCGTTTAATTCGCCGTCAGCATCCGCATCAAATTCTGCCTTGAGGGCCTGTCGGGCGCTGCGGTGTGCTTGCCGTTTGTCTTGATGCAGGGCGCGTCTTTCGTCACGACCAAGATGTCCATCTTCATCTGTGTCGTATTGGGCTAAAATGGTTTCGCGTTTTGCTGTGAATCGTTCCTGGAATGTCGTGACAAGCGTCGCCCACTCCTCTTCATCGAGTTCGCCATCCGCATCTGCATCAAAGTCGGCCAGACGCTTGGTTTGAATGTTTTCGCAACGGATTTCCAAATCTGCATCTAGTTCGGCTTTTTCAGCAGCATTGAGTTCGCGCGAGCGGTCTTCATCATAGAGCCGCAAAAGTCTTTTGATGGTTTTTCTCGCATGCTTTTTGTGACGTTGATGTTTTCGGCGCTGGTGCTGATTTGCATTATCATCGCGCATGTGTGGACGTACGTAGGGTATGGTATCCCGCTCATCCGCGCTGAGCAGGCCATCACCATCGGCATCGTATGTCTCGATGAGGTGTGCGCGAATATCGAACAAACGGCAGAGGCGTAAAGGTTCTGTCGCTTCGCCATGGTGCTCTGCCTGCGTATCGATGTTGTCGGTTTGCAGGGCCACCTCATAGACGACACTCTCGGTGGTTTCCAGGCTATCGGTGATATCCGCGTTGCAGGAGGCCAGAAAAAGGGCTCCTGTGATGACCGGTAAAAGGCTTGATTGATGCATTTGATTGCTCCTTATCCTATCAAATAACTCTAAAAATAGCTTTCACCACTTTAGAGCCATCGCGGAACAATTCAGTTTACAATCGTTCAAGCCTTTATCACAATGTTTATTTCGCCTTTAAAACTCTAGCGTTGAGCCAGTGTTTCGTTTTCGACGGCGCCATATTTATAAAAAATTTCAGACATGGTGCGCAGGAATGAAATTCTGCTCAAGGAAGGAAGAGGCCGAAAAGGCTTTTCTTGTTTAACTTGAGCATTTGCTTGAACACCATTATTTTGCATTGGCGCAGCACATGCCGAGCTCAAAAGTATAACAAAACCTAAAGATATCACGCTTAGTAGCCTTCCTTTAGAGTTGATTGTGTTTGATTTTACGTCTTGGTGGACGTGCTTACTCTTGTTTAGCTTGCACATGGCCAGCTCCCTTCGGTAACCCAGCCGCCTACGTGAGGCCTGTTGGCTTTGCGTCCCAGCTTCGCAACTGGTTTGCCGTTTCGTGGTTTGCTTATCTTTCATCACTTTAGCCTAAGGGGCAAAAAAGTGGCGGTGATGTAGGTCACAAAGCATTTTTTTTTTCATTTTATCTTGTATTGGAGTGAGCATCTTCGCGGAAAGGTCTTTTAAAACAGTGTCTTAGCGTTATCTTTCGAGAGATCATCACTGTGCGTTTTTTTTGTATTTAGGGGCTGACACACTCGTAATAAGTTTGTTTTCCATCGTTTTCGCTAAAATACGCCTGGTTTGTGCTCCATTCGATTTGGCTTGAGGCCAAATTAAAGGTCTCAAAAGCGCCGAGGTGCTGCGCACTCAAATCACCCGAATCGACAAGATCTTGCAAGATATCCAGGCCGATGGGCCTGAATTTGACCCCTATCGTGACCCGGTCAGGAAGTTCCCCATCGATGCGATAGGTGTGGAGTTTGTGTGTATTGGTGTAGTGGGAGGTGCCAGGAAGCAGAGTGGTCGGGGCCGGGAGCAGGTTGCTCTCAATGCTGCGTGCATCCCAAAACATATGTACTTCGTGCCCATCGTCGTCATAAATTTGGTCCCCAAAGCGCCATAGCTGTGTGTCTTGAATGTTGTTTAAGGCTTCATCTTCTCCGACCAGACCACTTGAAAAGACCACGTTCTCATCTTGATAAGCGACCACTTCGACCCAGACCCGGCGGTCGTGAGCGGCACCACTGGGGAAACTATGTCCGGCGGTGACATTTTCCAGGGTGAAATTTAATTGGGTCTCGTCGTTGGCCCAAGTCACACAGAGTTCTGCGCTTAGGGTTGTGTCCAGCAGCTCTTGGACCGCTGCTTTTTGTGCCTCCTGCTCCGGGAAAGACGTGATGGCCAAATCCACAGCGGGCATGGCGTGGTCGTGTACACGACGTAAGGGCGAGTTGTCGACATTGCTGGCGGCGGCATCCTGCCCACGCATATGACAAGAACCGCAGGTTAAACCACCGCCATCTTCGTTGGCATAAAGGCTGTCTTGCCATTCCCTAAAGGTGCGCTCGAGATGGACGCCAGCAGGGGTGACAACATCATGACAGGCACCGCAGGCCTTGGCGGATTCGGGCTGGGTTCGATCCATCAACTTGCTATAGCGTGAGGCATGGGCCTTATTGGCCATTGGCTCCTTGAGGCCACCGCGCATCACATCATCATCGGCGAGCTTGAGCGGATTGTTATGATTCCCCTCAACGCTTTCAACACTATGACAAAAATAGCAGGTGACGCCTTGGGCGTAGCTGGGAAGTTCGGAAAGATTTAATCCGTCCTGACTTAAACCAAGCTGAACCGCCATCGGTGCATGACAGTTGATACAGAAGTTTCCCAGTTCGCCATTGGTTTCCCTTTGACCGCGGGCATTCATGGCCACAAAGACCGGATCTTCACTGGCGTAGGCGTGCATCGAGCCGGACCATTCCTGATGCTGGGTAGGGTGGCAAGAGGCGCAGCTTGCCGGATCGTAAAGTTCTTCCTGGCTTAGGCTGTAGGATGGGGCTTTTTCCTGGCATGCGCTCAGAAGCAAGCCACAAAGTAAGAGAAGTTTAACCTTCCGCACAGAATGTAAAGACGGCATCGTCATTTTTGCTGCTGTTATCAACATTGATTGTGATCTGCCAAATCCCGCTCATGGTTAAAGGAAAATCTTCTATACTATACGTGCCAGCGGTGTCTGTTGCTACCCCGTTAAAGTCGGCCGGTGAGGTACCGTGCCCATGTTCGGGCATAAAAGGGGTGAGGGTGATGCTGGCGGACTCGAGTGCATTGCTGCTTTGATCGACGACCGCAATGGTCCAGTTGTTATCTCCTATATCAGGTGGTGCGGGGCTGGCAGCAGAGAGGGTAATGGTAAAGTGTTCGTTTTGTGTGGTCTTTTGCATCCCGAGTTTGAAAGTGTCGATGCTGTAGGCGGTGCCGCAGTTGTGCATGGGGGTGTTGTCTGAGTTGTCGTCTTCTTTTCCGCAGGCGTTCATTAGAAGCAATGCTGAACAAAGAAGAATGATTCTGTATAACATTGGGCAAGCTCCTTGTCGTAACTCAAGACCCCTTCATGAATATTGCCATTAGTCCATGCAAGGCTCTTCTGACAAGGCGAAATGATGTGGATTGATACATCTTGACCTTTCTATGACTTTCCGGCATCGCTCGGATCTTAAGTGCCGTAGAAGTGGAGTATATATGTTTTTTCAGGACCCTAAGAAGCTTAGTTTGCCCAGTCCCGAGCAGGCTTTGCCCGGTCGTGCGGAAAAAATGACATTTAGCAACCGACATTTCGTCCTTGGTAGCCCACTTGCAGGGGATTTTTCCGGGATGGAAACAGCCCTTGTGGCCATGGGCTGTTTTTGGGGCGCAGAAAAGCAATATTGGAGCGTGGTAGGCGTGCACTCAACAGCGGTTGGCTATGCGGCCGGCTTCACGCCAAATCCGACCTATCAGGAGGTCTGTTCAGGAGGAACCGGGCATACGGAAGTTGTTCGTGTGGTTTTTGAGCCGCAGAAAATTTCTTACGAGGCACTCTTAAAAATATTTTGGGAGAGCCATAATCCTACTCAAGGTATGCAGCAGGGTAATGATGTGGGCAGCCAATATCGTTCTGGAATTTATTTCTACGATGCAAACCAGGAAGCAGCGGCCCGTGCCAGCCTTGTCGGCTATCAGAAAGCTTTAGACCGTGTTGAATACGGCAAAATCACCACCGAGATACTTAAGGCCGGTGAATTTTATTTCGCCGAAGACTATCATCAGCAGTATTTGGCCAAGAACCCGGGTGGCTATTGTGGTCTGGGGGGAACCGGCGTGCCTTGTCCAGGCATTTTGAAAGAGCAAGGTGCTTAAGGGGATGTCCGAAGAAAAACAAACATCGGTTTCAGGCATTAAAGGGGAAGTTCTCGGCGCTTTGGGTGGAGTGATTTTACTCCTTTTAAGTTGCGGTCTCTCTTATCTGGGGATGGCCGGCCAGGTCTTGCTCGTGCTTTTAGGCGTCACGGCCCTTTACTGTCTCGGGCGTTTGGCATTGGCTTGTTGGCGGCGTGCGTTCCATCTTCGTTGGTGGCATGAGGGAACGGTGCGGGACAAAAGCAGCGCTGTGGTTCGTGCTGCTTTCTGGACTCTTGTACCCATTGGTCTTGGCGTCATTTATGCGCCCTGGGTTTTTCTGCTTTCTACTTTTTCCTTCTATGGGATCCTTTTTACTTGTTGGCTTTTATGCCTGCTGGGGGCAGCAATGCTGCGCAGACGCAGTTGGAGTCTGACAGCCTGTTATGGCCTAGGGGGAGTGATGTTGGCGGTGCAGATCATTGGCGCTTTGGGCCCTATTTCAGGCAAACCTGTGACGTTGGCACCACCTTTTCGTGGCGAATGGGGCATCCTTCAAGGGGGGAATACCTTGTTGCTTAACCATCACGCCCGTCTTCCCCAGCAGCATGATGCTTTGGATTTGGTGAGCTTAATCGAGGGGGGACTTTTAGCTGAAGATGCGCAGAGCCCTGCGCAAAATTCAGATTGGCCATCCTGGGAGAAGCCACTCTACGCGCCGGTGGCAGGTGAGGTGGTTCGTGTTGTTGATGGCATAGAGGATTCAGAGGGGATGAACCTGGAGGGGGGAAATCCTGCGGGAAATCATATTGTGTTCGACATTGGCCAAGGTCAGTATGTTCTGCTGGCGCATCTGCGGCATAAGAGCATCAAGGTCAAAGAAGGGCAGAGCGTTACCTGTGGACAGCCCTTGGGGCTTGTTGGTAACTCCGGCAATACGACCATGCCCCATTTACACATGCAGGTGCAAACGACTCCGGACATTTACAGCGAAGAAAACCGCACCCTGCCCATGCGTTTTGTTGGCAGCACTCGTCTAAGAGGTTCATCTAAAGAAGTGGGTCCGATAGAACTTCGTCGGCCCGACAAGGTCCGTGTCCTCGAGACAGACCCTTGCGGAGCCTTTTAGGACTAAGCGCAGGCTCGAAATTTATAGATGAACCGTGGAATAGGATCACCCGCCTGGTCGACAGAGCGTCCCTTGTCGATAAGTTCAAAGTTATTTTCTTTTGCCATACGTAAATATTCCGCGTCGTTTGGAAAATGACAGTCATCGCTGTCCACGTGGCGGGCGTACTTTTCGACAAAAGGCTGGTCTCCTCCCTCTTGGGAGACACCAACCTCCAGAATGAGTTCACCAGCGTCAATCAAGAGTGCATGTGCCTTTTGCAGGAAATCTTCCTGCCGGTTGCGAAAATAGTGAAAAGTCGAAGCACATAGAATCGTGTTAAAGGGGCCGCCTTCGAACTCAAAAAAATCCGAATGAAAGAAGGTTGCTGAGGGAGCGTGAAAGACAGCGTTGATGTAGCGGGAGGCAGTGGTGAGATTCGGTCGATGGATATCTATCCCAGTGACATCAGCTCCGGCCATGACCATTCCCAGCGAAAGATACCCTTCGTTGCAGCCGACATCGAGAGCCCTTTTTCCATTCATGTTTTGTGTCGTGGGGGAAAGCAAAAAAGGTTCAAGTGCGCAAAATTTCTCATTCGACAGGGAGGAGCCTAAACCCATGCCGGGCATAATGTCATATCGTTGGTAGACTGTACGTGGCGTAAGAAATTCAGCAAATGTAGATTGCATCCAATTAAGAAGTTGCTCAGCCAAGGCGTCATAACGCGTCTCAGCTGATTGTCGTGAAGGCAAGGCATCGTAGAAAACAGTGTCGTTGCCGATATAGGCACGAAAACGGTCCATACAAACACTAATGACAGAAGCCTCTTCGATATATGATTGTTCGAGTTCCCTGACAAAGGACAGCTTTTGGTCAGCAAGAATGATAGCGTGTGCTTTAGATGTTGCGGAAGAGTTTTCTATGACCGTGCGCAAAATGTTTTGCACAGTTTTCTCAGTAGGGTCTTCTGATAACTCATAGAGTTGCCAGGCCGACGAGCGAACAAAAGCATCGGCTAATCCAGAGCCGCCGTTTGCTTTTGTGCCATGGATAATAATGATGTTAGGGACATGAATGTTTTCTTGCGTCATCTTTTATGCCTCTATGCGATCGGTCAGCCAAACACGGTATTGACGGGTAAGAAACTCGGCCATAACAAGTCTCTCAATCAGTTCAGGGAGCCAACCCTCCATCAAAATGAGTTCCTGCATTAGAGGTAGACCGTGTTCCGTATCAAAAAGAAGCTCGACAAATGCTTCTTCAAGATGATGTTTCTCTATATCAAGGAAGAAGCTCATCACTTCTTCGCCGTTGTATTGGTTTGCTAAATCGCAAATTTGGGTCTGAGGGCACCAGCTTGACAAGCTATTGACAAAGCCATCCAAAGAAAAGGGCTTGCCGAGGCTTTGAGCCAATGTTGTTTTGCCGGAATTGGGTTCTCCACAAATCCAAATGACGCTGGGTTGCTTCATCTCATGCATGCATTCTATTCTATACAAGATAAGACAAAACGCTATTTTTATACGCGGTTTCTATAAGATTTACACTACTTTTGCTTGCGATGAAAAAGCCGATACAGGCCAGGTAAGACCACGAGCGTTAAGATTGTTGACGAAAGAATGCCACCAATGACCACGGTCGCTAAAGGGCGTTGCACTTCGGCGCCAGTACCCGTGGCTATGGC
>JASMKV010000219.1 GCA_030749035.1 Myxococcota bacterium
AGAATATGTGGCCCCAGATGGATATCATCGCCACTATGGGATTCTTTCCAGCTCGAGGCTCTGCCACCAAGAATACTGGCCTTTTCAAGCACCGCAACACGCAGCCCCTGGCCACAGAGACCAACGGCGCAGCTTAAACCCGCCAGTCCCCCGCCGACAATCAGTACATCAACTTCTTTGGGCAGAGATTGTTGTTTCTTTTTCGCCATGGTCCCCCAAAGGCCCCCCTTAAGCTGAGCAGGCCTCACCCATATTAGTCTATCGCGCTTATGGGGGCGAAGCAAAGGTGTGAAAACTCTTCACTTGACCTCCAGGTTGAGATGGCTTGTACTTTGAAGCATGAAGAGATGCTCAAGCGTTCAACAAAGGTCCGCATGGTCTTTGCGGGGGATTTTACTCTTGTGTTTTTTGGTGGGTACTGCAGGCTGTGGCAAGAAATCAAAGGACGAGAAAGGGGAGGTCGAGCCCGCTCCGACCGCTGTAGATGAATGCGCCGATGGCAGTCACAACTGTGATGGCAATGCCACCTGCACCGATACGGCGGAGAGTTTCACCTGCGCCTGTAATGCGGGGTACACCGGCGATGGCACAAGCTGTACGAGCACCAATACGGCTGTGGACGAATGCGCAGCAGGGACCCACAACTGTGACAGCAATGCGACCTGCACGGATACAACAGAGAGTTTCACCTGCGCCTGCAATGCGGGATACAGCGGCGATGGTACAAGCTGCAGCTCTGGCTCTCGTATAGGGACCACCCCTTGCGGTAGCCAGGATGAAGATGGCAACTATCCGGGGGTTTATGTGCAGGAATTAAACGGCGAGACCTGGACCGATTCGACGCTCTGTTTAATGAGCGGCGATAGGGAATACGACGAACTTCATTTTGGTGCGGGCTATGGGCCCGCCGAATGGGATTATGAACAGGCGGCCTTTCCGGCCAGTGGGATGTATGGCTGGAGTTATTATCTTCGCGCTTTTGATTTGATCAGGGACACGCCGGTGCACGAATTGGGTTGGGGGCAATGGAGCAAGCCCTCGGGGCCTGCCGATGGTGTTGCGGTCTGCGGGTTGCATCCCCACGGTTTTGTTTGCGACGAAGATCCGCCCACCGTCGAAGAGATGGCCGGGGAGGTCCAGAATTGTGGCCACGTCGGATATGAGGAGCTGGAAGACTGTGCGGTCTGGTGCTGCGGTGAAGAGGATAAATGCGGGGTCCGCGGCTCGATTGAGGGCGGCATGGGCTATTGGATGTACACTCTGGAGACGCCTCACGTAAAGTGGATGCTTCCGGGGGCCACCAACGCCAATTACGAGATTTTCGGCGGGACGTTTCTGGGCGATGGCCCACAAGCGTGCACCACATTGGGGGGAGCGGTCCGGGTGGCGAATAACTTTCTGGTGCCCAATGATATGGTCAGCTTTGAAGACGACGATGTGAACGGTTTCTTAGGTTATATGCTCAGCCGGACTCCGATAGGAAAGCGCTCGGTAACGGATGATGCGAATTATTGGACCATCATCATCGATGCGGAAAATTTTGCCGGACCGGTCATGTATATGTCATCGTGGTTTTGGGATTCCCGAATCAATTGGCACCCCGAAAGTGTGAGCTGGTCCGATCCACGGGCTTTGCTTGGTTATGTGGCGCAAGGGTTTGAGGGACGGATAGGGGGGATTCAAGTGGTGGACAGCAATGGCGTGCAGTGGCGACGCACCAATCGATGGGCCTTCCCCAAAGACGTCAGCAATGGAGTCGCCACCAACAGCAGCACGCTTTTTACGGGCCATTCGCAATACAATACGGATTGGGCGGTGGAGGCGATGGAACCCATGCTTGCGGGCACCGGCAGCGTTGCGGACAGAACCCCTGATGGCATCAAGACGAAGTCTTTGGCGCACGGCCAGATACCGGGACACGGCTGCAACCTACCCGATGAAGGCAACACGGCCCTGGGTATGTCACTGGAAGAAGACGAAGACGAAGACGAGATTGAATGGGAGGACTTCGGCGTTTCAGGCGGCGAGACCACGGCTGCAGCACTGGCGGCGTCGGAGGCGGCCAATTGTCATGTGAAGCTTTCGTTGGATACTTCCAAATTAGATTGTTCGACCACCGATGGTTGGTGTGAAGGCCATCGTTATATTAAAGTGAACAGCGATGGTACATCACCTACGGTTGTGGCTGCAGCCGATGTTGCAGCCGATGTCAAAGCGGCCCTGGACTTACGCGCTTTTGAATCCACCCGCAAGAACGATGGCCGTTTTCTGGGCCCACCGGCGCAGAGCGAGGAGGCTTGCTTTAACAACCCGGGACCGGCGCCGGCAGATCCACGACTCTACTGCACGCGCACCAAATCCGGCAATTGGATTGGCTTTCGTTGGTATCGCTTTGTCGATCAGCCGGAGATGAATCAGGTCTTTGCTTCGCTTCCCGCCGGAGAACGGGATACGGCCAAATGTTTTATGCAGGCGCGCATTGAACGCTTACACGAAGCGCAACAAGGGGCTGCGGGCGTACCGCGCTGGTTTGATTTACCGCAAGGGGCAGATGCTTTGCCTGGCGCCAAGGTGAAGATTGATGTGGCCTTGCTGGTGACACCGCCGATCGGCTTGGAAAAAGGTTTCGTGCCTATTTCTGTCTATGAGCGCAAGCGCACCAAGCCCGACGATTGTGATGTGACTTTGGGAGACAACCAAAGTGAGCCTAATCCACTGGCTGCAGGCTATTACGACGGTTATGCTGGGGGGGAGAACAGCTACGAGATCGAAATGTGCCCGGCCAATGCCGAGTCAAATGGGGAGACATTCTCCTACCCCGGAATCCTTTATCCCTATTCGCCTGGAGAGCAGCAGGGTACGGCCAGGGACGCCTATGCGGTGCCCATCCGCGATCAGGTTGCGGCGGGTTTGAGTGCGACGCCGGTGGTGTGTGGGCTGGCTTCGGATGCTCCTGGCCCTTAAATCATGATTGGTTTCAAATGCGGCAGCAGAATGAGGCTCTGGGCTTAATAAGGATATAGGAATTTGGAATTTGCATTTGCAGCGCTGGCGGTTTTTCTTGCAGCCTTTCTTTTATTCGTTAAGTTAAGCAGAATTTGTTCTGCGTGCAAACAAAGATTTGGCTCCAGGATAAAAGTTCCAGGGTAATGTTGAGGAGGTGTGTCGGTTCCTCGTAAGAAATGAGAAGCCTTAAGAAAGTGTCCCCTGAAGATCTTGCTCTCTTTTTGAATATTATCAGACACTTGTGGTATCGGCATGATTTTGGGTTGGAGATGTCATATTAGGGTTTGCTTGTGGGTTGGTGGTCAGAGTATTGTGCTAGGTAGAAAACTGGTGGGTGAAAAACTTATGCAAAAGATTGAACATGATTACATCTATGATTGGAATGAGCTTAAAAAAAGAACATCTATCAGCAATAAGAAGTTTGAGCTCTATGATGAAACACTGCGCGATGGATTACAATCGCCTTCGGTAACCGACCCGGATGTAGATAAGAAGTTAGAGCTGCTCGAACTGATGGAGCAACTGGGGATCTCCTGTGCAGATATTGGTTTACCAGGGGCAGGCTCA
>JASMKV010000220.1 GCA_030749035.1 Myxococcota bacterium
CAGAGCCGTGCGCACCTCGCGGTTCGTACGTTCTAAGGGAGTCACACTCGGACCCGCCGCCTCCACCATAGATGCGTTAACTTGTCTCAATTTACCCCTAAATAAGGTCTCACCCGAATTCCTAATGGGGCTAACGCTCCCCGTGGCGTCTTGCGGGAATCTCACCTAGTCACAGGGAAATCGCATCGAACTCTGGGAACCGCCCGGTGGGGATGGCGATAGGCTCCCGGTAGGAGAACCGAATTGACCACCGCTCGAATTCTAGCCTTCGCCCTCCTCAGCATCGGCTGCTGGGAGTTCATCCGTTTTCTGGGAACAGTAGTCATCCAGGGCCTGAAGACCGGCTCGATTCGCCACACCAATGCGCAGTCAACGGCCTCCAGAGAGGAGAATCCCTGGATGTTTTGGATGCTGGTCATGGTCTTCTCCGCCGGGTGCCTTATCGCCGCCTTCATATGGACCAGTTTCCTGTTCGACGTCGCGGATGTGCTCGCAGGTCAGCGACTAGGCACCCTGTGGGAGCCCATCATCCGGGTGGCGATGGCCGCCATGTGCGGGCTCCCGGCGGCTGTGATTGGATTCAGCACCGCTGGCGGCGTCCTGAGAGGCCTACGAACGGGGGTGATGGTGACCCCCAATGAGGCGGTCATCGCGAGGGCCGATGAGCCCGCTCGGTACTGGGCCAGCGTCCTCGTGTGGTCCCTCGTCGCGATGCTGGTGCTGCTGATCGGCTTCGTTGCTGGCGGGCACTTCCTTGGATGGATCGACTAGCGATAGGCTCGTCCCCATAGTGGACCGCTCCCTGCTAAACCAGGACCCCGTCCCTGGAGCGCGTCGGCCTTAGTGAACTTAGAGAAGAATTTTTGGAAGCTTGAATGCCCTAGTCACATTTATGAAGGCCTACGTTTGAGCATGACTAGCCGTTCAGATGGCGTAGACACAATTGTCGATTTCGGTGCGGGTCACGGCTTTAACTTTACCCAGCAGGAATTTAGTGCGGTGATGAAGGGTGTCCTCAAAATCGATGTGGATGTAGAGAGTGAATATGCTATGGATCGTATCAATCGGATTCGGCGGCAACGGTCAAAAGTTCATCCCATGGATTAGATAGAATCTATTCCGGTCATCGTTTTCTCATATATGCAGCCGTTTGTTCGAAACAGAGAAGCCTTTTAGAACTTCAGGCCGCAGGGCCTTTGCGCATCATCTTTACACAAATAGGTATGCACTTTCCCTAAAGCGCTTGCCCCATTCCTTTTAAGTCCTTGAATTTATATGCAAGGAGCTGAACTTCTGAACTGGCCTAATTTATGCAAATGACCTGCTTCTGAACTCTTTGCACAATTTGAACATGAGGGGCACAAGCATGGATAAGCGATTTCAATTTCTCGTCGTTGGATTAATCTTTTTTTCAGGTTGTAAGGGTGGTTTTAGTCCCGGCGGCTTTGATCTTACCGTTTGCGAAGCGGATTGCCTTGCAGGCGAGGTGTGTACACAGAACGGTTGTCGCGAATTATGTCAGGGTGAAGGGGAGGGCGGCCCTTGTTCGCAAGTTGGGTTTGTTTGCTCAAATGAGAATATTTGTGAGCCGGTTTCCATCGAACTCAAACCATTTATTGAAACGATTGACGGTGACAGCATCCATCTAAGTGGAGATGACTTAGCTGTGGGTGCGGAAGAATCGGCTGCTGAGCATCGGGTAGCCACGGGTTTAGTTCTCAGAGGTCGAAATCTGGCGAATGCAAAAGTTGAGCTTCTCGATGAGGCATTGAATCTCCACGAACTCAATACTGATGCCGCCAGTGACGCAGGACAGCTGATTGCGCAATTGCCGGAGAATTTAGCCGCAGGCCGTTATCTCTTAATGGTCTACAACGAGTTTGGCGTGGTCGAAAACAGCGTTACGATTTTACAGGGTGAGTCCGGTTTAATGGGGCCCGTAGGGCCGGAGGGATTGATGGGACCTATGCCTGAAATTGCCGCAGACGGTTTTTTTGTTGGTACCGGTGAAAACCACAGCCCTTTGGCCTTGAATATGGATAAAGTTGCAGATGGCATTGCAGATTTAGGATTTGTTAAACCTGGTACGGATGGGTTGTTGAATTCGGTACTTTTACCGCAAAGTACGGTGCAGACCACTAACGAAGGTTTTCTTCTGGGAGATGGCTCGACACAAGCGCCTTTGAAAATGGATATCGATGCCTTGGCAGCGAGCTTGCCAAGCAATATTCCCGAGGCGCTGGTGCGACTCGATAGCAGTGGTATGATTCCCGAGGCACTTCTTTTAGAGCAGCCAATCAATCTTAGCGAGCAAGGACTGCTTGTTGGTGACGGTACGACGAGCATGCCTTTGAGCATGGATGTGGATGCTTTGGCAGCGAGTTTGCCCAGCAATATACCCGAGGCGTTAGTGCGACTCGATAGCAGTGGTATGATTCCCGAGGCACTTCTTTTAGAGCAGCCAATCAATCTTAGCGAGCAAGGGCTGCTTGTTGGTGACGGTACCACCACTGCGCCTTTAGGCTTGGATGTGGATGGATTAGCTGCAGCTTTGCCAGCCAATATGGTGGGTGGTCTTGTTCGTCTCACCGATTTGAATCATATTCCCGAGGCATTCTTACCCTATAGTGCCATTGGTAATTATAGCGATGCCCGCTATTTGAGTCTTGAACATGTTATCAGTGATGAGGTTGTGATACCTGTCGGTTTAAGCAGCGATGCGATGTTTGCGTCCATTCCTGAGGCCCTTGATTTCCTTGGCGATAAAATCATCACCTCCAAGGGTTTGGTACGTATCCAGGTCGAGCCTGGCTACTATGAGCATAACGAGCCTATTCATTTTATTCACGACAATGGTGCCCGTATTGAGATTATCGGGGTGCCCAATAATCCAGATGCTGTGACTCTTTATTTTGACGGTGTTAGCGGTTTAGGTATGTCAAGCGGGACGACCCTAAAGCTCTTTGTTGGCTTTAAATTACAGGGGGACGGTGAAACTGGCACGGGTATTTATGCGGCGGCCAATGCCCGGCTGACCCTGGGGAGCAACGAGAGTGGTAATGGTCCGGGTGTCAAGGTTAGCGGTTTTACCCACGGGGTTTACGCCGATCATGGTTCTTATATTTATGCGCCCTATGTGGATAGTTCGTATAATGGTAATAGTGGTTTTCTTGCCTATCGGAATGCTTCCATTTCTGCTGCCGGGGCGCGTGCTGAATACAACGGCACGTATGGATTCATAAGTGGTTGGGGGGGCTTTTTATATGCGGTGGGTGCACAGGCCTCCTATAATGGTAACAGTGGTTTTTATGCGGTCTACCAGTCCATTCTCCACGCAACAGGGGCCAAAGCTTCCTTTTGCGGCCACTCTGGCTTTCGGGCCAGGGAAAATTCGCATGTTTATGCTGGCAACAACACTGAAGCTAAATCCAACGACAAATACGGTGTTTATGCACAGCATAGTTCCTATATCCATTTAGGTACATGTATTGTGACTGGCAACGGCACGGCGGATATTGCCGCCTATCATGGTAGCCGGATTTCTTCTAGCACCGCTACGGCAAACATCTGGAGTCTCGATGGTGTGGGTGGAAGCAGTGCACAAAATGTCTTAAGTTCACGTGGTTCCTACATCGTACATTAGCGCTTGACTATTCAATACCACTTTTGAGCATACGGATTTGCGCAGGGTCCTTGGTATTAAAGAGAGAGATGACAACCTCATTGCCGTGGATAAGTCGGAGGTTCGGGGTCATATCCGGCCAGCGCTTGGAAGCTTCTGCCCCCACAGCTGTGGCTGCATCCAGCAGGATACTCAGGTGGTCTTTATCTTGGGCACTGTAGTAGATGCTAAAGCGGCCGTTGTCGCTTAATCCCGAGGCATGGGTAGAAAGTTTTTCGAGCATTTCTTCTTTGTAGCTACTAACATCGTTGGGCCGATAGAAATTCGGGTGAGACTTTATTGGGGGGGGACTTTATTGGAAGACATATTATTCCTAGTCCCTTATTTATGAAAATTGTGTCCAGGATTATTACCCGCCCATCCAAGATTATCACCCACCCATTTATTATTAGGAGGGAGATTGTCTATATTCTTAGAGCTAAACGTGCAGGATGCAGGTTGCATGGGGAGAGAAGAGTTTCGGGGCATACAAGCTTCTGGTAGGTAAGAGGGGCAACCCTCCTCAGAATGATCTTTCATGAATGATGTAAACTTACCAGGACACTGACACCAACACGTGCCTGATTCATCAGCACCTATTGCTTCATAACTCATCTGCCCTGTATTTTCATCGAAATATACGCCTTCTTCCCCACAAGCACATAAGGCCAAGGGTAAAAGTACCAGCAAAAGAATTCTTCCCAATATGTTGTTATGTACTGTGTTCATCGTTAATCTCCTGAAAGTTTGTTGTATGGATGAGTTCCAACACAGATTTCGTGCCAAAAAAATTCTTTAGCGATTACATTGAGTTATCTTCGTTTACATATGAAGTGCACAAGCCTTGCACTATGCATTTTGTGTAAATGCAGGCTGAGCAGCGAAGCATACATCCAAGTCCCTGAAGTCAATCAATGGTATGACACGAACAATAGAAGTAGGAATTATAAAAAAGCATATCATTACAGGAACTACATCTTCTTTCGGGAATGGTAGTGGTGATGTCTATTTAATGAAAACAGATGAAAATGGTAATGAAGTATGGAATCAAACCTTTGGTGGAAATTTTCATGATTATGGTGAATCTGTTCAACAAACCACTGATGGAGGATATATTCTTACAGGTAAAACATTGTCTTTCGGTAATGGTAATTATGATGTCTGGTGAATAAAGACAGATGAAACTGGTAATGAAGAATGGAATAAAACTTTTGGTGGAAGTAGTGTGGATTATGGTCGTTCTGTTCAAGTAGTTCAATAATGTGTTAATTTTCGGACAACCCTTGTCAAATCTACCTCGTCCCAGAGGAACTAAAATTTGTTTCTGAAAAGATTAGTAAATTAGGACTTAAAACTTCACAATTAAATTTTGATATTACTCTGGCAAGAGGAATTGATTATTACTCCCCAATAAAGTCTCACCGTCGCTTTGGGAATCTCTCCCGTACCGGTTTTAGCTACGTTAGTCCCCTAAGAGCCGTGCGCACCTTAAGGGTGCGTACGTTCTAACGGAGTCACACTCGTACCCGCCTGCGGACCCGTTGTCACAGGCTTTTTGAAAAAAAACTTTGGCGTGGCTCAGGTTGTTTTCCGCTAGATAACAAGAGTCACACCGATACAGGCCTGCATGTCTTCGGTATCACTTCTCCCCCTAGACAAGGATGATCATCGGCATTACAATAGCTGCAAACTGCAACTATTGCGCTAGGAATGAGTTTCTTATGACCACGACAACCCCCAACACACCTGAAGCAGTACATGATCTCGTCCGTGAGAGCTACGCGGAGGTCGTTACTCGTAAAACCTCTTGCTGCGAGCCATCGACGTCGGTCGATTCCCGCGCGATTTCCCAAAAGCTCGGCTACACGGAAGAGACCTTAAACGCGGTGCCCGATGAGGCCAATCTCGGTCTTGGATGCGGCAATCCGACGGCTCTGGCCTCGCTACGTCCGGGCGAGGTCGTCGTAGACTTGGGCGCGGGAGCTGGCCTGGACGCGCTGATCGCAGCGGAAGCCGTCGGACCAGAGGGCCGCGTCATCGGCGTGGACATGACACCTCAAATGCTCGCGAGTGCCCGCAAACACGCTGTCGATATGGGTGTCCACGGCTTCGTGGAGTTTCGCGAAGGCCTGATAGAGAATATGCCCATCCCTGATGAGACAGCCGACGTCGTCATCTCGAACTGCGTAATCAACCTAAGTCCTGACAAACCCACTGCGTTTCGCGAGGCGTTTCGGGTGCTGAAGTCCGGCGGACGGCTGGCGGTCTCGGATATCGTGCTTGACACCGCACTTCCAGAAGAGGTGCTGGGACTGGCGGAGGCCTACGTCGCCTGCATCGCGGGTGCGGCCACTGAGACGGAGTATTTCGGCGCTATTGCCGATGCTGGCTTTGTCGGCATCGAGACCACCCGAACGCCTGCCGGCGCCATCTTCTTGGGAGACTTCACCGATCCGATGATCAAGGTCGCCGCGAAAACCATGGGCGAGGCACGACTTAAGGCGCTTGCTGACACGGTCTGGAGTTACAAAATCACCGCACGCAAGCCATGACGGGTTTCGTTGATGATTTGATCAACCTCTGCCATTGCTTCGGCATGTTCGAACGCGAGAATATATGCCTCTGCCACAAGTCTCAGCCAAATTCCTTAAGCCGAAAAATACAACATCAGCCGACCACCCTACGCAAGAGCGAGGACGAAAACAGGGGGACTGATCACGACAGCTTCTCACCAATGGAAACCTCATTGCAGCGGATAGTTTATGCTAAAAAACGTGTTGCCGCTATATTAGTGTTAAGCATGTCACATTAGGTATAAGCGAAACCCTCTACATTTCGAGATAGACACAATTTCTCTACCCTAAAAAGCATTTTTTTATCCAGAGACGAACCCCGCTGTGTATGATCCGATAGAAACATCAACATCATCAGGAGCCCCCCCTCATGAGTCATCTTAGCGCCACCGCCAATACTCAGAATATTCCTCAAGAAAATCAGGCCCATAGCCCCGAACAGTCTTTTGCGGCCTCGTCCACAAAGCAAAATAGTGCTGCTCAGGACATTACTTTTCTAAATGCGTTTACTTTGAATCCAGCCCAAAACGCCAACAGCATCCCACAAAGCAATCTCCCAGCACCCATGGCACCCCTGTCGACTTTAACGACCGAGCGACAAAATGGGCACCTCTCTTTTGTCTCGCACGTTGAGAAAACCGTTGGGGCTTCTTTAAAACAAAATAGCCAATCAAGCATCGACAACCTGAATGCCCAAAACCTTACGGCCTATTGCCTGAAACTCGATGTTGAAAACCCCAGCAACTGTGTTGAAACGCATAATGCTTTGAGTCAGGCCAACAGCGATTTGCGCCAGGCTGAAATTGAAAAAGCCAAAAAACAA
>JASMKV010000221.1 GCA_030749035.1 Myxococcota bacterium
CTTCCTCTATCGCTACACCGAAAAGAGCGGCGGCACAGAAGAAGCGCAAAACTTAATTCAAGAACTCAGCACCAAGCCTGCCTTGGTCTTAAAACAAAGCAAGCGACAATTCCTTGCCACACAAAGTGTGGGTGGTTATCCCAAAGGTTTAGATACAGAACTTTTTATTGAAGCGGTCATGAACCCAGAGTTTATCCCCACGGCCATGGCGTATATGCAGCGACTCAAAGAAAAATCTTAGTCGCAGGCACTCCACATCCCTAAATCGTCATTCTTGGCTTGAGCTTCTTTGCTTTCAAACTCATCCTTACAGGCATCGTTGGGCGCAAAATAAGAAAGTTCCGCATAGCCCTTCTCCAGCATGAGTTGATTGACCAAGCCCTCGTTCACACGCACATAGGCCAGGAGTCGCCCGTATTGATCGGTGCATTCTTCGTCGTACTCGAAAACGACTTCCTTATTGAGCACCAGTTGTGCATTATAATCCCGAGCAATCTGCGCATAGCATTCAGGATCGCTGTCGTTGCTGGTGTTCATTTCGGGGCTGTTGATTAAAAGATAACGTATCGATGTGCCATCACCTAAGCGCGCCGTATCACCATCAAGCACATCCTTGATCACCGCCCGTTGCGGGCCGCAACAAACCGAACTTACTTCCTCGCAAAGCTGCGCCGGGGCCTGATAATTGTTGGCACAGGATGCGGGCACCTCGATAGGCTCCTGTGGTATGGTCGGTTGTGTTTCATCCTCTTTTTTGCTGCGCTCAAAATCGCTGCCGTCAGGTGTATAGTTAACCTGCCCACAAGCCATACACCATACCGCAGCAAAAATGGGCATATATAAAAAGAACCTACGCACAACGATGTGTCATTATACAGAAGAGCCAAACTTGGCAAGTTTCAAAATTCGATAGTTGAAAATAAGTCATCGGTGAATAATTATCTATTTATACAAGTTTTCTTGACCATAATCGATAAAGGATCCGGTACCTATGACCCAACAATCGCAGACAGCCAATATCATAGAAAAACTTTGGCCTAGACTTTTAAAACTTAAGAGAATGCGCCAAAAAATTATTATTCAAAATGCGGCCGGCATAATTATTTTTCTGCTTGTTTTATCAAAAATTTTACCAGATGACTTATGGCAATCTTTTCCGCAATATTGGGAGAAGGGCTCCATCCAATTCTATTTCATCGTCGCCTTAGGGCTCGGGTTCGGTTTAGGCTATCTACAATACTATACCTACATGCGAGATTTTTGTTCTTTTGTGAACGATATTGTTCGTGAAATGTGGGCAATAATTCATCCAGACTTACAATACTTACCAGAGGAATACGTACCACAAGAGCTTTTTGTGGACTCAAATTTGTTTTCTGAATCAATAGCCCGTTATGAGGGCAAAGATCTTGTTGTTGGCAAGCTCACACCAGGTGATGCACAAAAAGCACTGGGAAGTACTGACACAACAGAAATAAAATTATCAATTATTCATGCGAAGAAAAGCGCTGGATTCAGTAGCGAGGGCAGCGAACACTTTACCACAATCTTTTATGGATTATTTTTTGTTGCCGAGTTTAAGAAAAGACTACGCGGAGACATATCTCTTAACAGAAGTGTGCCTTGGTACCAGGCTCTTTTTCAAAACGAAGTAGAATTTAGAGATCCTGAGTTTGAAAAGAAATTGATTGTTTCCCCACTCATGAAGAAAATTGTCGAATTGACCCAAAAAAATGGTCGAAAGAGTCGTATCTCATTCAACAACCAACGCGTCTATGTAGGAATTTCCCCGGGCGGCATCCAAACCTCAACCTGCCTCTTGCATGATGGGGTTCTTGAACAATATCTTGCGGATATAGAGCTTCTGTTTGCACTTGTAGCGGATCTCAATTCCAATAGACATATTTGGTGCTAGCGTAGGAATGTCTATGGGAGCCCATCATGAACGACCCACGCTGTAAAAAAACACTTATCCACAAAAAAGGGCATTATACGGAAGAATCAATTCTGGCAAGTTTCAAAATTGCCACCGCGCGCTAGTCCTGATTAAAGCGATAAATATTATTCACTTCTGCTGAACTATTCATATAGGAACTAAAGCGCTCAGGTTCAGCATTCTGGTAAATCAATTGGCTCTCGTCGGAGCGCGGCCATGGGTCGTAAATCACAAGTTGGTCACTCTTTGCGTCATAAGCACAAACCGCTGCATGGTTGGGTATACGATCGCCATCCGTATCAACCATTAAAACAGCATATTCATTTGACCCTAATTGAATACTCTCAGGATTAGGGTTAGCCACCTTTTGAAAGCCAGCGCGCTCCATCATTCGAGGGATCACCGTATTATCAGTTCCCTCATTGGAATCTCCATAGATCGCATAATATTGCTCTGCCAGAAGATGCATATCATTGACCGTCGCATTCTGCGCATCGACTCTTGAAGTGATACCCTGTAGAATTTTTTCTCGCGTTTGCAAATTATTGAGACGTTGTTCTTCACGGGGACTCAAATCATCTCTCGCACCTAGTTTCTGAGCATCCCGCCTGTAAGCGGAGCGCATATTTTGGGCAAGTGTTTTAACCGCATCAGGCCCTGAAATCATCGCTGCCCCCACCATCGACTGTGCGGCGCAGCGCGTATCATCATACACCGTTGCATCATTTCCATCCAACTGCGTAATACCTTCTAAAAGCGCTGGGCCCTGCCAATCTCCTTCACTGTA
>JASMKV010000222.1 GCA_030749035.1 Myxococcota bacterium
AAAGAATAAGCCGTTTGGCGCCCGCATCAATGTGTTTGCTTAAAGTGGCATAGGGCATGTGTTTGCGGGTGACTTCGATAACAATATCGACATTGTGTGCGCGCCAATCCACATCACCGGGTTCTTTACCCGAAAGCATGGTGGTGGGTTTGCCGCGGGCAAAGAGTTGATCATTGGCGATGCTCACTTGATGGGGGAAGCGGCCAAGGATGGTGTCGTAACGCAGGAGATAAGCGAGATTTTCATGGTCGGCAATGTCACTGATGGCAACGACATCGATATCGTCTCGATTGTGGAGAATACGAAATATCGACCGACCCAGACGGCCAAATCCCATGAGACCAACGCGTAACGTCATAAGTGGCATTTTCTACCGAATGGATACGGGAAGCAAGGCTTAAGCTTGGCTTTATTTCGGCGCGATCATCTCTTCGGGTTTGACCGCAGCATGAAATTGCTCGGCGTCAAGAAGCCCAAGCTCGGTGACCGATTCTTCTAAGGTAATGCCTTTTTCATGGGCATTTTTCGCCACTTTCGCCGCATTATCATAACCAATCACCGGATTTAAGGCGGTGACAAGCATCAGCGAATTTTTAAGGTGGTTGGCAATATTGGTGCTGTTGGGCTCAATACCGACCACGCAGTTCTGTGTAAAGGATACCGAGGCATCGGCCAGCAGGCGGGTTGAATTGAGGAGATTAAAAATCAAGACCGGTTTGTATACATTGAGTTCAAAATTCCCTGAAGCCGCCGCAAAACCAATTGCCGCATCGTTGCCCATGACTTGTACGCAGACCATGGTGATGGCTTCGGCCTGGGTTGGGTTGACTTTGCCGGGCATGATCGAAGAGCCGGGCTCATTCGCCGGCAAGCTCAATTCACCCACACCGCAACGTGGCCCCGAGCCGAGCCAGCGAATGTCGTTGGCAATTTTCATCAGCGATGCGGCCAGGGTTTTTAATGCGCCACTGGCAATGACCATCGCTTCGTGCCCAGCCAGCGCCGCAAATTTATTGGGCGCGGTGATAAAAGCACGACCGGTAAGCTTGGCGATATGCTCAGCGACTTTGTGGGCAAACTCCGGATGGGTATTGAGCCCTGTACCCACAGCGGTGCCGCCTTGTGCCAGTTCGCAAAGTGGTGGCAATGCTTTGTTCAGCGCGTTGATGCCATAATCGAGCTGCGCCACATAGCCGGAGAATTCCTGACCTAAAGTCAGGGGCGTGGCATCCATCAAGTGGGTGCGGCCTATTTTGACGATATCGGTAAAGCTCTTGGCTTTGTCATTCAAGGCATTGCGTATTTCCATGATCGCGGGAATGAGATGACCTTCGAGACTTTCAACCGCGGCGACGTGCATCACCGTTGGAAACACATCGTTTGAGCTTTGTGACATGTTGACGTGGTCGTTGGGATGCACGGGGCTTTTCGAGCCAAGTTCTCCGCCCAAAATTTCAATGGCACGATTGGCGATGACTTCATTCGAATTCATATTGCTTTGCGTGCCGCTGCCGGTTTGCCAAACAACGAGTGGGAAATGGTCATCGAGTTTGCCTTCGATGACTTCGTCCGCCGCTTGGACAATCGCATCGGCCAACTTTTGATCGAGCTTGCCTAAATCGAGATTGGCCAAGGCGGCAGCTTTTTTAACGACCCCTAAGGCGCGAATAACCTCGCGTGGAAAATGGTCATGACCAATCTTAAAGTTTTGCAGCG
This sequence comes from Myxococcota bacterium, assembly GCA_030749035.1. Lineage (GTDB taxonomy): Bacteria > Myxococcota > XYA12-FULL-58-9 > XYA12-FULL-58-9 > JASMKV01 > JASMKV01. Next base: position 1,717 of record JASMKV010000222.1, read on the forward strand.
AGCGCTGTGTTTGCGCGCCCCAATAACGGTCGGCGGGAACTTCGAGGGTGCCCATGGTATCTTTTTCTAAACGGACATTTTTTGCTTTTGCTTCACTCATGGGCAGGGGACTTTAGTGCTAAAAAGCACTTCGTACAACCCCTCTAAGTCACTTAAATGATTGCCTGTTTGGAAAAATCAACGACGCGCTTTACTTTGCGTCATCATTCTTGAATAGGCGTAAGCCCAATGCCGTCTAAAGGCCAATGATTTTATCTTAAGGAGGAATCCATGTGGAATAGAATGTATTGCATTTTGTCTTTATTCTTGAGTTTGATGTTGGTTGGCGCCTGTGGCGATGTGACCAAGAGCAACGGCGAGTTTAACCGGGTCAGTTATTCGCTCTATACGACTTATCTTGTCGATGAATCGAGTTTGACTGATGTGTCACTCTTGACCGGCTATGCGCAACGCATCAATACCTCGTTGACTGTCTCAGGTGCTTCGGAGACCGAAGAACCTTTCAAGCTCTTACATCAACTTTCGCCAGATGCATCGATCAATGTTTTTGAGGATGGTTTTGATGTGCCGGATATGACCTTAAAGGTGACGAGCCCGGGCGAGTATACTTTGGAGACCACCAAGGGGGACGATGTTTTTGATCGCATCAAGTTGAAATTTGATGTGCCCGCTTCTTTGGACCCGATTGTTTGGGTAAGGGCAGAAGGGGCAGAGGATTTTACCAAGAGTACATCGAATACGGATGTCAGTGTTGAAGTTGGCGACCAGGTGACTTTCCTGCCGGTGCCGGTGGATGCGAGTGGTGAGCGTTTACTCGGAGATTTGGAAACAGAAATTTCTCTCGACAACGCCAATCTGGCAGTGGCGGTAGAAAACATACACGGTGTTTATGAACAACGGGTCTGGTCGAGTTCGATGCCCGTGTCGTTGATTTTTGTTGAAGAAGGCACTCTTGTGGTGACTTTAAAAGATGTGGTCAACAACGTTGAGACGAATGTCAACTTCACGGTGAGCGTGCCTGCATCTTAAAACTTAAGGGCGCAGTTCTGGTGGTGGTGGCGCTTTGCCAACCAGAAAGTTTGCCAGGTTGGTAAAGAACATTGTGTGTTCGTAGGTGTGCGAGGGGTAGGATTTAAAAACCCCGATTTGATCGAGGTGATCGGCTTCCAGCGTTCCAAGATAGGTTCCCCATTTACTCGAGCTTAAAGGCACCAGCCCATCGCTATCGCCTTCAAACATATAGATACCGATATAGGTGGGCCAGAGGGTTGGGGTGAGGATGTCGGTGGTCTTCCAGTTCACAAAAGGGGAGAGCTGAGTGCGTGCACCGATGGAATAATATTTGACCCGCGGGTCGTTGGGGTTTTCCGGATTAAATTCTTCGCGCATATAGGCGGCGCTGAGCATTTCAAGTTGACCGAAAAGATTGGCGGGCTGATCGCGGGTGTAGCCGATCAGGATGTCCATGCCATCGGTTAAAAATTTTTCCAGCGCATCAGGCATGAGAGCGGCGGAGGCATCAATAAGCATGGAGCCGCGGTGTGGCGTGGTCAGGGTGGTCAAAGAAGCGATACGATCACCATAGCCTAATTTTGAAATCATATAGCGACCATCTAAGCCGCCATGGGAATGGGCAATCAAATGCACACGCTGGTGGCCCGAGCGCTCTAAAAAAGCATCGATCTGTTCGCCGCACTCAACCGCTCTGACTGGGATAGGTTGATAGCCGGAAACTTCGCAGAGAAACACTTCATGGCCAGCATTCTTTAAAGCCTTGGGGATGCCGTCGAAATATTCAAAAGGCCCCCAGGTGACAAAACCGGCCATGCCGTGCAGCAAAACAATAGGATGCTGAAGGGGGCTTGCATTGTGTTTCACCAAGGGCCTGGTTGTGGTCAGGGATGCAAGGGCTTCAACTTCTGCGATTTTGTCGAGACTTGGTCTGAGCTTTTCTTCCGCATAGGCCGGATTCATACCGACAAGAACACATGCAATCATGAGCAGAGTCCAGCGCATCTTATGATGGAAACAGGCCTGGCTTTCCAGGTCAAGGTCTATCGGTCTTTGGCAATCAGGGGCAGAGGGCAGACCCTTCAGGCTGGGCGCAAGTGATCCCAATGGTGCTGCCTTAAGCCAGGGATTTGGGGTCCTCTTCCCCAGATCGTGCCAAGCATACGAGGCCAAACACCTGTTTTTGTTGGAAATAATTATGGTGTGTTACGGCACAGCCTTTGCACTTTAGGAAAGGATGTCGAATTCTATCGCCATACCGCCGA
>JASMKV010000223.1 GCA_030749035.1 Myxococcota bacterium
AAGTCTCTGAGATTTTAGTGGAGGTTGGTCAGCAGGTTGCGGCCCGGGAAATTTTAGCCATACTCGAACTTGATGGGGGCTCTTCTGAGCACGCGGCATAAACGAAGAGGAAGCCATGAGTGATAAAGCGATTCTAACTTGTGCCTTAACCGGCGTGCTTACCAATCCACAAAAACATCCGGTGCCCGTGACCCCAGAAGAATTGGCCGCTTCGGCCAAAGAGGCCTTTGATGCGGGGGCGAGTATTGTGCACGTGCATTTTCGCATGCAGCAAGAAGGTCTCGGCCATTTGCCCTCCTGGGAGCCGGAAGTGGCCCGTGCCTGCAACGATGCGATCCGTGATGCTTGTCCGGGCATCATTTTTAATATGACCACCGGTGTGATTGGTGAAGATGTCTCCGGACCGATTGCCTGCATGAAAGAGATTGAGCCGGAAATTGCTGCCTGCAACGCGGGCTCTCTAAATTATCTGAAAACAAGAAGCGATGGTTCCTGGGCTTGGCCACCGATGGTTTTTGATAATCCGGTGAGCAAGATCCAGGAAATGCTCGATGCGATGGCTCAGACAAATTCAAAGCCGGAGTTTGAGTGCTTTGATGTGGGTATCGTGCGTTCGATTGAACTTTTTGTGCAGGCAGGGATGGCGAGCCATCCAGAGTATAATTTTGTCATGGGGGTCGATTCAGGCATGCCCTGCGATACGGATTTACTCGAACTGCTGGTGGGCTATCGTTTGCCGGAGAGCCCCTGGCAGGTCACCGCCATTGGTCGCCAGGAAATATGGCCCATTCATCAAAAAACGGCGGAGTTGGGCGGGCATTTACGCACTGGGGTAGAAGACACGTTTTATTTGCCCGATGGCGAAAAAACCTCTGGGAATGGGCAGCTTATTGAAGCTCTGGCCCAATGTGCGCGCAATTCGGGGCGCGAGATTGCCAGCCCGGAAGAGGCGCGGGTGATGCTTGGGCTTCGTGATTAGTTCAAGTTTCTTTTGAATAATAGATTGCTATGTTGTTTTGGCCGATTTCCGATTTCCGAGGACCTTATTAGCCGACCCTCTAGAAGCCCCTAAAATTAAAGGATAATAATTCGGGTGAGACCTTCAGGAGTGAGCGGACAAGAACTACGCACGCAGAGCAAAGGATCCTTGGTTGTTGGTGACAAATGTCGAGGGTCCGCCTGTACAAGTCGTCAAGGCGTATCGCCAACGCATGCAGATTGAAGAAATGTTTCGTGACACAAAAAGTTATCGTTATGGCTGGAGTTTTGTCGAATCTCGGTCGACAAGTCTCAAACGCATTGAGGTTATGCTCTGCATAGCGGCCATCGCACAAGTCGTGGTTTATCTCGCCGCATTAAATGCAGAGCATCACAAGCGACACTTGCAATACCAGGCCAACAGTACAAAAAACAGGCGTGTGTTGTCTCTATTCACACTGGGAAACATCGTCATTCACCACAAGGCAAGCAAAACCCACTGGCTGCTGATGTTGAGACAATTAAGGCAAATGATTCCGCAACTACAGATAGGAGAAATAACATGATTTTGTGGGGATCCGTCGAGGGTGAGACCTTCACAGGGGGCGACTACCGAAATCCGAAAAACCGAAAACCGAAAACCGAAAACCGAAAACCGAAAATCGAAAACCGAAAACCGAAAATCGAAAATCGAAAATCGAAAATCGAAATCCGAAAACCGAAATCCGAAAAACCGAAAATCGAAATCCGAAAACCGAAAAACCGAAAACCGAAAATCGAAATCCGAAAAACCGAAAAACCGAAAACCGAAAATCGACAGGCGACTACCGATGAACGAGGACCTTATTAGCCGACCCTCTAGAAGCCCCTAAAATTAAAGGATAATAATTCGGGTGAGACCTTCACAGGAGACCTTCACAGGACCTTCACAGCCTTCACAGGGGAGCCTTAGCACAGGGGAGCCTTAGCAAAGTTGGTCCTTTATTTCAATCTTGGCGCAGCGCATTTTCCCGCTCTTTGAGCGCTTTGAGCACATGCTCTTTGCCCATTTGGCTTTCCTTGTATTCTGAATCCTCTTTTAGGGCTTTTTCGAACCAATTCAGAGCCATTTCAAGCTGTCCACGCTTTAGTGCACAAGCGGCGACTCCGTTGAGCGCATAGACATTTGCTGGCGCTGAATATGTTATGGTCTTAAAGAGCTCTTGCGCTTCCTTGTAGCGCTTATTTTCAAAATGATGATAGGCGACAGTTGTTGCTGCATCAATCTGTTCCTTGCTTAGCGGTGCAAAATTACTGTGCTCACCTTGAACAGGCGGTAAGCCATAACGGCTTTTTCGAAAACCTTCCATGGGACTCCGTTCTTGCGTCGATATTGTTTCTCCATCGCTGTTAACAACAACACTTCCTGCTTTCTTGCCCTCACCATCAAATTTTATCTCCGTCGTCAAAAGCATATGCCCTTCGCGGTTGATACTTATTGCAGTTAACCTGTCGTACTCATCATAGCGATAGATGAACGTACTCTTTGGCTGCCCCTGGCTATCATGCCAGACGCGACGTGTTAAATGACTCTGTAGGTCATAGGCATAAGTATAAAAGCCAGCAGCACTCTCGCCTTGTGGTCCATCGAAACGGGTGTCTTTTATTAAATGGTCGTCATCATCATATACAAAAAGATGCCGCTCCTTTAGTATGCCTTTCTCATCGAATGCTTTTTCTTCGACAAAACGCCCCCGAGCATCACATTTTGTCAGAGTACGAAAACGCAAACGCCCATGCTCATCTTCTTCCTGTCTGGCCGCCAGAAAGCCACGACTATCATATTTATAAGAGTTTCTACCATTTACCCCATCAATTGGATTGATGAAATCCGAATATTGAATTTGACCTTTTGCATTGAGTTTTGGTTGCCTTTCTAAAGGTCTCGGGTGGTCGGCAATCCACTCCTTAATGGCATTAACGAATTTGGTTTTGCGGTCAAAACTGAGTTCAACAAATTCATCTGGTTTATGGCCATCGGGCACCGGCCAAAGACCAGAAATTTGCCCCTGACCATTTAGCTCCCATCCCTGATAGCGTTTGATGATACTTTCACGCATTCTTTACTCCTTGTTCAAAAAACAAATTCCAAATCCTTGATGGTGCTATCTTCACTAAACTTGTACTTGCCAACATAATCCCGTCCTCGTCTGGCAAGATAGAGATGTAGAGATTCCCTGGTGCGTAGCGCCATCCAGAGCGGATTCGCATAAGCCTGCTGACACATTTGGGCGCACTGCTGTGAAATTCGGGAGAGTTCTTCACCCTGTAAGCCGGAGCTGACCTCATAGGTCAACTCAGAGGAAAAATCTTGTCGATTCTCTATCAGTTTAAGAATACCATAACGTTTTGGATCAGCCATCAATGGACTATGTTTGCCCAGGGAAAAAATGCTCTTTCCATAGGAATGTATAATGTCCCTGTTTTCTATCACCAGATCAATTGTCTGCATGGCCTCAGTGGAAGTTTCACTGGGGAATCCAAAAAAGAGATAAGCAAAATTCCATAAGCCTGCATCAGAAGCATCTTTTAGGATAGATAATCTTCTTTTAGGATTTACGCCTTTGCGCATGAGCTTCAATAAACGAGGGCTTCCTGATTCGATTCCCCACATAATCATCGTTGCGCCTGCCTCTTTCATTTTAACAAACACTTCTTTGTTAAAACGACTCTCGGTCAGACCATTACAAAACCATTGAACTTTCAAGTTCGCCTTAATTATGGCTTCCGACATCTCAAGCAAAAAATGTGGTTCCAGACATTGGTCAACAAATTCAAACTGGCTCACGCCATATTCCTTATTGAGATATGTCATTTCAGCAATCAAACGTTCAATCGCCATCGTATCCTCGCGCAGACCATAATATGAGTCACAGAATGTGCAGTGCCCCCAATAACATCCTTTTGTTGCGCGCAAACAAATAACCGGCTCTGGAGCATGATAGCGTTCCAGGTTAAACCCTGCCAAATCTTGAAAAGCCATAGAGTTCATCGACTTTTGTGGTGCATCAGGCGTGCTTATTACCCGGTCTTCTTTTTCATCCAAAAAAAGGAGAGAGGGTACAGCCTCCAATGTTTTGTTTAAGCTCTGGTCTGAGAGAGTTTCAGCCAAAGCAACGATAGATTGCTCACCTTCACCAATCGTTAGAGTGTCGGTGAAAGCCTGAAAGAAATTGGGCTGGCTTTCTAAGGATGACTTTAATCGGGTAAAGAAATTTCCACCAATCGTCAAATGCCACTTCTTTCCACTCAGGGGGTTCGGTTGTTGTGTTCTGGCCTTCTTTAACATCATTGCCAGCGTAAGCCCAGGCAAGACTTGAGAGAACGCGCCTATTGAGATTGCAATTAAATCACAGTTCATGTGTAGCACGTTGGGCAAACACTCTTCATAAAATTCAAAAAATGGATTGCTTTCCGCGCTGGAGCAAAATTCGACCATAGGCTCAATATTAAGAGGAGTCCTGGGATGGGAAAAGAAATTCCAGGCAACATGATTTGGGAAAAAAGGAGCAGAGAAAAAGTCCAGTGCCCTGCTGATGGCAAGATAAGAAGAGACAAACTCATGTGGTTCAAAAAAACACTTCGCGTCTCGAAGCTTGTTTGGTGCCTCACCCCATTGTTCAATATAAGTGCTCTGCCAGTCTTGCCACGTTGACCCATGCTCTTGCAAAAAACTTAACTTTTCACAAGCTGAAGTAAAATCATCAGAGACATCATTTACAGCCTGACGTAATTTAACTTCCTTGCGCAGAAATTCTTCTTCCAAACGAATCTTTTCATATGTAAGGCCTGCAGATTGGGAGGTTAAGACATGCTCGATGAACTCAAGATTGAGATCAACAATGTCGACAACGTGCCCGGCATTCCGTAATTGTCCAGCCAGCAAACTCATGCCGTAATGTGGATGAGCAGCACTCCATTGTGGAGGAAAAATAAAAGTTATCTTCACATCTATAAGTTATAGACTATTTTGCAGGGGCTGTCGCTGAGATAATCGCAGTTTAATTATGTCCCCAAGCATTTTTAAAATAGGCAACATTGTAGAGTTTCTGACTTCTTCAATCTCAGACAACAGTTTGGCTTGTTTTTGCATGTTTTCCTGATGCCGACTTTCGGAGCCCAAAGAGAAATCAATAGCGCACAGCCTTAGTCGCAAAAGCTTCTCTTTTTTCATTGCGCACAAAAATTCTTCCACTTTTTCTTTTACAAAATCCTGATTCATCTTTGTCTCCCCTAAAGCAATCAATTATGCCGATAGTTTGCGAATTACAGACATTGCATTGTCATGCAGCATTTTTGATATGTTGGACAAGAGCTGTAGAGTCTGCTGCTGTTTTTGTAACATGTTTTGCAAATCAACATTGGCCAACTGCGCATCATCGCCTACTGATGCAAGCATTTCCTCAAGTTTCTTAATATAGTCCTCGAGCTCGCCCTTGGTCATATAGCCTTCCTGCGCGGACAAGATATAGGCCAGTGCAAAAATTTCTGAAACCTGCTCTTCAGGAAAGCTCCCCGTACCATCACCCTGCATCATCTCCTTCATGCTCTCGATGTACTGTGGTGCCTCGGCAAGATACTGCTCATGTGAAACGCCATACTGTGACTGTATCTGTGCAACAGCATCGGTAAAATTATAATCCTTGCTGTCTAACTTGCCATCGCCTGCTCCATCCGCAAAAATAGCTCCACTGTCAAATTGCAGAGCAACCAAATTATTGCCTTCATCGCTGCTTACATTTGTGAGTTCTACATTGATACCGAAAGTTTCCTCCAGTAAATCGCGCAAATCCGGAGGCATAAAAGCATCTGGACGATTGCCAATCTGCTGCCCCTGACTCATCATCAAGCTATAAATCATCAGAGTAATGTGGGGGGCATTTGTCATATTGCTTGGATTGTGTTTGTTGGTACGGCAACTCCGGTGTGTTGCATAAACATCATTACCACTTCCAGTTTGTTGGAGCATCTCTATTGCCGCCTGGACCCCTGCAGCATGGTATACTTCCGGAGGCATCATAAAATCAGTCTCACCATCCCCATCAAAATCAACGGCGATCGGCTCATCACTATAAAGAGTCTCCGAGCCGACAGAATTGGTGATAACATCCTGTGTGCCAAAATAATCGGTGATAATATCGATCGGTTCGAAGGGCGGTATCACGCGGGCTGAATCCGGTAAGCCTGCAAGCTTAGCCAAGGCCTGTCTGGCTCTTGTTAGCTCATCTCTAATTTGCTTCTTCAAGTTGTTAAAGAATTTGACCTTTTGGGCGTAAAAGTGGAGATCTTTAGTGTTCTCCATATAGGCCTCACGCAATACAGCTTGTACCAGATCATGAATATCGGTCATCGAGTTATGCAGTGCTTGCCCGGTAACAAATTCTTTCCAGTGTGATTGCAAAGCGACATTTGCAGCTGTAGACGAAGGGTTCTCAAAAACCTGAGCAAGTGCGCCAGCAACCTGGCTAAAGCTCTGCTGGGCGCTGAGCGGCAACTCGGCACTCAGGGCTGAGGTTGTCTGCATAAACTTAGGTATCGAGAAACCCATCTCCTGAAGATCCTGAACAAACTTTTTTTGATCGTGAGTGCTGTGTAATGCAAAAGATTGAAAAGTCGCATTAAGGACAATGGCTTGTGCCGTAGAAGAATCCGTGCTTTGTCCCATGGATTGCTTCGAGTTTGGTCGATGAGCTCCTTTTCCAGGTGAAGATGTTGAAAGCCCGTGCTGATTGCCCAAATTATTCTCGCTAATTGGATACATTATAGTCCTCCTGGTGCTTAAACAAAGATATTCAAGTTCTGTGCCAAGAAAAATGCTGAATAATTAAAGCACCATAGCACTTACAGCTCTCTTTTTGCACAATTCCAATATTGTGTATTCACAAGACTGCTGCATCTTTGTTGTAAAAAAATGACAAGCCTTTCGAATATACATCAGACAAACTTACGCCGCTGGCGACATCCTGCCTCTGGATATTACTTAATCTTATGGGGAACTCACTGGGTCTCGGGCCATTGCCGATATAAGACCTAAACGATGCGAATAATTGGGGTTAAAAAAATGGATTTTTTTCTGCCTCAGAACTTGATTAGAGGGTGAGTGGCCGATTTCTGAAGTCCGATATCCGATATCCGTGCGAGCCGTAAGTGAGACTTAAGTTTTTTGCGTTTTAGAAGCAAAAAACTTTTAGTCGAATAGGTGAGTGTCCGATTTCCGATTTCCGATTTCCGATTTCCGATTTCCGAAAAACCGATAACCGACATCCGATGACCGAAGTCCGATGTCCGATATCCGATATCCGATATCCGATTTCCGATGTCCGACATCCGATTTCCGACGACCGATGTCCGATAACAGATAACCGATTTCCAAATATTCTCTTCACGATTTTTCTCCCGATTTCAGAGGGTTGCAGTCTCAAAGACACATTTAAGAACGAAGCCCCCCAAAAAAAATAACCCAATCTGGAGCAAGTTCTGTAAGTCCTTTCGAGCCCCCTACGGACGCTAAATAAAAATACTACATAACACATTAATGAGAATGACCCTTAATCTTGCTAACAAGATTTAGGCACAACTACATAAAACTTATATTAGGAGTATAGCATGGCCCCCAATGCACTTACCCCGCTTTGTCGTGGTGTATTTAATTCAGTTCAAACCCCAAAATTTATCAACCTATCCAAAGAAATGACCGCTTCCGAGTTTCCTCTGGACGCACAAAAAGTTACCGATAAACTCGGTGAATTCAAATCCACCCAAAATATGCTGACCGGCAATGGTCGTGATATGGGCTTGGTTGGTGAAAGCGCCAATGAGAATCCTGGCACTGTCAAGACATCAGAGCTTGCAGAACTTCAACGGCATATGGGTATTTTACTCAAAAACGATGCCTGCAAAACTTTAACATCGGGGCTTATCTCCCGCTGGTCTGAGTATCTTGGCTCAGTTGCCCTGGATAAAGGTGCCATGGTTGATATCAATGCTCTGGTACAGCAAGTCCTGCGTGATGCCTATATGGAAAACACCGAAGACCTGCATTTTTATGCGCAGAAGGTGAAGTTCTTTAACGAGGTGAAGAAAAAGATGCGTGCTGAATTAACGCGTGCTCGCGATACACTCGTCAGTGTTGCTGGTGCCGAAGATACTGCTGCGGTAAGTTTTAATCCTAAAGAGATTCAAACAACCTATTATGGTGAAGACACAAGCCAAGACGTTGCCGACACCACGCCCGCAGCCCCCATAAGCACGCCCGTGGTTGAAGAAGCCGAGACGTTGACTTTTTGGAAAGATGAAAGCCAAAAGGTTCAGGATATGCGTGTTGGTCTCGTCGAAGAGTATCATGATTCCACGGATTATGATGTCTTTGATCAGCACAGTAATGCGTTTCTGCAGAATATGGTTCATGATCTACCCTCTGATCCAAGGCAGCGTGCGGCTCTTGCCGAATACTGGCAAGAAAATGGTTTTGTGATGCAGATGAACTGCAAGGAAACCGACAAGAACGACAACCAGTATTTTCAAAACGGCACAGGTAAACTCAGCTCTTATTGGGATCAATGGGGCTGGGATCGGGATAAGTTCGCCGGCGAAAGTGTCATGGCGAACATCAAATCAACCATGGCTGGAACAACGGCCTATGGCGCTGGTAAAGTTATTTACGATGGCATCCAGGCAAATGACCCAGATGCTGTGGCCTCTAGCGGAACAAAGATGCTGGAACATGAAAGTCTTGAGGAATTTGTGCAACGCGCTGTTGAGCAGCAATCTGACGATTTTCGGGAATCGGTAAGGGCTAAAGAAGGAAGTATCAATGTCCATTCTCTGCATTACCGTACAGACATTCCTATGTTTGCTGTTTCAACAAGCTTAGAGGAGGCTGAAGCCGGATCTGCACAAGCACAGCTTTTATCTGAGCAGGGATATAGTGCTCAAGCCCAACCTTCAGCACAGTCTTTGAGCGCCGGAGCCGGAGATTTAACGGACTCTAGTGATGTCTCAACAAAAGCTGGGCTGGATACCTATATTCAGAAGTTAGAAGAAAAGCTCAACTCTGTTGGTGATGATGCGCAGTTGGCCAATGTGGACTTGCAGAATATGTTGCAAAAACAGCAGCAGACTCTGCAGATGATGTCGAATATCGGCAAGATGCTGCATGATACGGCGATGGCTATTATCCGCAAAATCGGCGGTTAATGTAAACGCTTAAAAGTGCCCCCAAGAGGCCTGGCCCATGAGCGTTATGTTTGTGGGCTGGGTTTTGGTGCTTCTGACAAAGCGAAGACCTAAAGTTAATTTGCCATGACTGGCAAGCATTCAAGAGTCGCAGCTTAGTCGCGCAGGTGAGTGGTTGCAGTTTAGTCGAGTAGGCGAGTGTCCGATAACCGATATCCGATGACCGTGCGAGCCGTTGTGAGACTGTCTAAGATGCGCCACAAAGGCGCGTTGAGGATTAGTCGATACAGGCGAGTGGCCGATGACCGACATCCGATTTCCGATGACCGTGCGAGCCAATACGGAGACTTGCTGCGGGTGCACGAAGTGGTAGCCGCAGTTTAGTCGAGTAGGCGAGTGTCCGACATCCGATTTCCGACGTCCGATAACCTTAAACCCTACAACCATCCCCTATTTTGCTGGCTGGATCCTCTGTGAGCCTTGTGTTAGGTTCTTCGACGCAATGAGTCATTGTTAACCTATTGTTTAGGAGATTCTTCATGAGTTGGCCCCCTGTGAGCGAAGAATTGACCATGTTCCGCAAAACGGTGCGGGACTTTGTCGAAAAAGAAATGGCGCCGCATGCCCTCGAGTGGGATGAGGCGGGTATTTTTCCCAAAGAAATTTTTAAGCGTTTTGGTGAGATGGGTTTTTTCGGTATTTCTTATCCGGAAGAATTTGGCGGCAGCGGTTTGGACTATTGGTTTTCCGTCGCCTTTTTAGAGGAACTGACCCGCTCGAAAAATGCTGGGGTCAATATGGCGATGACGGTGCAAAGTGATATCGCTTTGCCGCCGATTTTAGAATTCGGCTCTGATGAACTCAAAAAAGAGTTTTTGATGCCGGCGATTGCCGGCGACCGTATTGCCGCCTTGGGTGTGACTGAGCCGGATGCGGGCTCGGATGTGGCCAATATTCGCACCACCGCCAGGAAGGTTGGGGGCGATTATGTGATCAACGGTGCCAAGACCTATATCACCAATGGTTGTCGGGCAGATTTTATCGTGCTGGCGGTACGCTCTGGCGATGAAGGTTATGGCGGGATTTCGCTTGTGCTTTTTCCTACCGACACGCCCGGCTTTCAGGTTTCCCAATCTTTAAAGAAGCTCGGTAATCTTTCCAGTGATACAGGGCTGCTCTTTTTTGAAGAGTGCAAAATACCTGAGCGCTATGTTTTGGGTGAAGAAAACCATGGCTTCTACTATATTATGACCGGTTTTCAGCGCGAGCGTTTGGCCGCTTCACTTTTGGCGGTGGCCGGGATGGATCGGATGATGGAGGATGCGGTGCGTTATACGCAAGAGCGTCAGGCCTTTGGTCGACCGATCTCTAAGTTTCAGGTTTGGCGACATCGCTTTGCGGAGATGATGACCAATATCGAAGCCGCAAGACAGTTAACCTATATGGCGGTGGATAAATTTGTCGCTGGTGAAAATCCGATCAAAGAAATCACCATGGCAAAATTGTTTACTTCCGAACTTTCGCAAAAAGTTGCCTACGATTGTCTGCAGGCCCACGGTGGGGCAGGTTATATGACTGAGTACGATATTGCCCGCTCCTATCGGGATGCGCGGCTCTTGACCATCGGCGCCGGCTCTTCGGAGGTCATGAAAGAAATCTTAGGCAAGATGGAAGGTTTTTAAAAACCTTCCTCAACATGAGGGTAGAGGCACGGACATGAGCAAGGAAGAAGCTTTTACATTTAGCGGCACCGCCGATTATCTGACCGATCCAGAATTACAAAGCGTGGTCAATGTGGCCATGGCCCTGGAACGGCCGCTTTTGGTTAAAGGTGAGCCAGGCACAGGTAAAACCTTACTGGCAGAGGCCCTGGCGGAGAGTTTAGGGACTGAGCTTCTGGTGTGGAATGTGAAATCCACCACCAAGGCCCAGGATGGTCTTTATGTTTACGATACGGTGGCCCGCTTAAACGATGCCCGCTTTGGTGATCGGGATATTTCCGATATCTCCCAGTATATTAAGTTTGGTCCTTTAGGAGATTCCTTCCAACGGGATAAGCGGGTGGTGTTGCTCATCGATGAAATCGATAAGGCGGATATGGAATTCCCCAACGACTTGCTGCACGAACTTGACCGTATGAGCTTTACGGTGAGCGAAACCGGTGAGCATGTTGCGGCAGAAAAACGGCCGATTGTGATTATTACCTCGAACAATGAAAAAGAGTTGCCCGATGCGTTTTTAAGACGCTGCGTTTTTCACTATATCGATTTCCCGCAAAAAGATTTCATGGAGCAGATTGTGCGCGTGCATCACCCGGATGTGGAGGACACACTTTTGCAGCAATCTCTGGCACGCTTTTATTGGCTTCGTGACCAGCCCGAAATCCGTAAGCGGCCCTCGACGAGCGAACTTATCGATTGGATTGCGGCGTTGCGGCGCTCCGGGATGGATGCCAAAGAGATTGAAAATAAATTGCCATTTTTAGGTGTGCTTTTAAAACGTGAAAAAGATATCGAAGTCCTGATGCAGCCTAAAGCACAGCCTTATCGGACCTGGTGATGTTTCTTGATTTCCTTTTGCACCTGCGTGCCTCTGGGATCAAAGTAAGTACCACCGAGTGGCTTACCTTGATGCGCGCTCTGAGCACAGGTTTGGGGGCACCTAACTTGGAACACTTTTATGCCCTCTCGCGTTCTTTATTGGTGAAGAAGGAGAGTCTTTTTGACCGCTATGACCGGGCTTTTTTGAGCTTTTTTAAAGACATCGAGGACCATTTTGATTTGTCCGAGGAACTCCTGGATTGGTTGGATAACCCGATTCTACCCAACTTAAGTCCGGAGCAATTGGCCAAGCTCCAGGCCCTGGATTTGGATGAACTCCGGGAGAAATTCTTAGAACGACTCAAAGAACAAACCGAACGTCACGATGGCGGCTCGCATTGGATCGGTACAGGCGGTACCTCGCCTTTTGGGCATGGGGGGCAGCATCCAAGTGGCATACGGGTCGGCGGTGCGGGTGGTGGTCGCTCTGCGGTACAGGTGGCCGAGGCCAGGCGATTTCGTAACCTTTCTCAGGATCAGGTCATTGATACACGGCAAATGGGCGTGGCCTTGCGACGCTTGCGCAAGCTGGCGAAAGAAAAGGGCCCGGAGGAACTGCACCTGCAAAAAACGATTGATAAAAGTGCACGAGACGGGGGAGAGATTGATTTGGTCTTTGCACCACCGCGCAAAAACAACATGAAGATGCTTTTGCTTATGGATGTGGGCGGTTCGATGGACCCTTATGTGCGGCTTTCTGAAAGATTGTTTAGTGCGGCGCATGCGGCCAATCATTTTAAAAAGTTCAAAGCCTTTACCTTTCATAATTGTGTCTACGAAAAGCTCTATGTGGACATCTCGAACTATATGGGCGTGCTCACCGACGATGTTTTAAAAGAAGTCGATGAGACCTGGACGTGTCTTTTTGTTGGCGATGCCTGGATGAGCCCCTACGAGTTGACGCATCCTGGCGGTGCCATTTATTATGGTCACCATAATCGTGTGCCGGGTATTGAATGGCTTAAAAAAATCAAACAACGTGTCCCTAAATCCGTTTGGCTCAATCCCGAGCCTGAACGTGTCTGGCACAGTGAAAGCATTGCCATGATCCGTCGTATCTTTCCGATGTATCATTTTAGTGTTGATGGTTTGATCGAAGCGGTCGATGATTTGCGCGGCGCAAAATCCGCCTCGCTCTAGCGCAACAAATGAGCCATCGGTGCAGCACTTGCGCAAGCGCGCGTGCGTAAGCTGCACAATATTCTGCCGAAGATCATCACGGCGGCGCTTTAACGAGAATTTATTGTTAAAATACAGGTGCTTAGGCGTCTCGCGTCCTGCACTCTTCTTGGCACAAGCGTTGCTAAATCACTTGGTATCTAAGCATTTGGCGCCGTATCAAAAATGCGGTCTCGGATGTTTTTGATGTGAAGATGACCTTCATGGTGGGGGCTGTGGTTGGTCATCTTGACATCCCAGAGAGAGCGGACCTGATGGCATCGCGTCCGCTTTCCCTGAGTATGCGCACGTAAAATGGTTTGGTGGCAACATGGTGGGGGCTGTGGTTGCCGCCGAACCTTTGATTTTGATTCGAAAGAAAAGAGCAGTTTTAAAGGGCGACATGGTGGGGGCTGTGGTCGCTTTTTAAAACTGCTCAACCAAGACGAAAAGTATCATGACCTTGGAGACAACATGGTGGGGGCTGTGGTTGTCTCTAGGGTCATTGACCTTCGATAAGAAAATGAGCGGCTTTAAAGAACAACATGGTGGGGGCTGTGGTTGTTTTTTAAAGCTGCTCGACCAGACGATAATTAAATGACCTGGGCGTAACATGGTGGGGGCTGTGGTTATTCCCGGGTCATTTTCATTTCGCCGACATTGCCGCTTCAAAGCGATTTTAAAGAATAAATAAAAAAACAAACCAAAATCTTTCATTAGCGTTTATGTCTCCACAATAGCACCCTCATCAATATTTTATTTTTATCTTCTACTTCACTCCTGCGTAAGGAGTGTCACAACACGGGGGTCTGCTATGCAGCAACACTTTGATCTGGAAAATGAATACACTAAACTTTTTGATACCGTACAATCCTTAGCAGAATACGATCCGGAGCATGTGCCGGAACTTTTCACGGTGCTCTTAGCTGGCGCGCCGTTTAGACCATTTCTGGAGCGCCCAGAACTGCTCACGAAAGCGGTCGTTGAAGCCAAGCGTCTTATTCGTGAAGGCGATACGATGCTGGATGATGTGCCGGCGGATAACGTTCAAAGCACACCAGAGCGCATGTCGGTGGCTGCCAGTTTGGCGCAACAGGGCCCATCACGTTGTTAATACAATCAAACTAAAAAAAGGAACGACAATGAATATCCATGGAAATGCTTCAGGCGCGATAAACCGTTTCGTGCAAATCAATCTCTCACGGACTTTAGCGCAAGCTGAAGTCGGCACACAGAAGGACAATGTCGCTTTGGGGAAGGGTCATGCTCTACGCTCTAAAGCCCATCACCTCAATGGCTCCATGCTTAAGGCCATCGTTCAACGGGACGGTAGAATGAGACCAAGAGCTTTGCTGCAAAACAAAATGCGCCAAGGAGGATGGCTCAAAGCATCTACGATGCAGGAAAGCGTATTGCGTTCGGGTAGGCGCAATGCTTATGACTCCAGGCTCTATACCGCCCGGGATTTACGTCAATCCTATATCTCTGGTCATGGAGTTGGTCGCAAAAGCCGAAGACGCCGTGGTGGTCTTTTTGAGCGTATTGGTCGTGCCTGTGATCGCTTTTTGCAACGCGGTTTTAAGAAAGTTGGTCAGGCCTTGCGTAAAGGCATCAAAAAAGTTGGTTGGTTGGCAAAGCAAGCAGGTCAGGGAATCAAAAGGGCGGCGCAAGGGGTCGGCAATTTTGTCAAGCGTGGCGCACAATTTTTGGGCGGCACACTCAAGGCTCTGGGCAAGTCGATGTGGACCAGTGTTAAGACAATTGGCAAAACAGCCTTGTCGATGACCAAGGGCATCGTCAAAGGTTGTGGGCGTTTCTTGAAAACGGGACTTGCGCTGGGCGCAAAGGTGACCACGGGCGCATTAAAAATGGGCTGGTGTGTACTTAAGGCAAGTACACAATTAGGCACGCAAGTCGCCCTGAGTGGTCTTCGTTTTGCTGCGGAGGGAATGCGCTTCGGCGCGCAAGCGCTTATGCAAACGTCCCATGGTTTGTCCTGGTTAAACGCACAGAGTCAGAGCGTGCCAGTGTAGTGGTTAGCCGCGAAAGTCCATCGCTGGCGTAGGCTTATTTTCCAGAACGTGGTCTATCTTTTCCATGATCTCTGCGCTTAAACGCGCGCTGACCTCAAGGGCTTGCATGTTTTCGACAACCTGCTCGGCTCTTGAGGCGCCGGTGATGACTGTTGAGACGTTGGGGTTCTTGAGACACCAGGCGAGAGCAAGTTGTGCCAACGAACATTCACATTGCGCGGCAATCGGCTCGAGGGCTTTGACCTTGGCGATTTTGGGTTGTGCATCTTCACCCACGAGCAAGTTCTTAAGCCAGTCCATGGGCGTCGTTGCGGCCCGTGAGCCTTCGGGCGCACTGCCATCGTTGTATTTGCCGGTGAGCAGGCCGCCTGCCAAGGGGCTCCAGATGGTGGTGCCCAAGCCAATCTCTGCGTAGAGGGGCATGTATTCGGCTTCGACTTTGTCGCGGGCCAGCATATTGTATTGGGGCTGTTCCATGAGGGGAGGGATAAGGTGTTCACGTCTGGCGATGGTATAGGCGCGCATGATTTCTTCGGCGGACCATTCGCTGGTGCCCCAATAAAAAGCTTTACCCTGATTGATGACATGGGTCATGGCGCGCACCGTTTCTTCCATCGGCGTGTGTATGTCTGGGCGATGGCAAAAGAGCAGATCAACATAATCGAGTTGCAGGCGGCCTAAAGATGCGTCCAGGCCTTCGACAATATGCTTGTGGGAGAGACCGCGGTCGTTTGGACCTTGGCCACCCCAAAAAAGTTTGGTCGAGACAACCAGATCGCTGCGTTTCCAGCCGGCGTCTTTGATGACTTTACCCATGACGGTTTCTGATTCTCCGTTGGCATATACTTCGGCGTTGTCGAAAAAATTGACCCCCGCATCATAGGCGGCATGCATACAATCGGCAGCGATTTTATCGTCAATTTGGTTACCAAAGGTGACCCATGAACCAAAAGACAGAGCCGAGACCTGAAGTCCGGATTTACCCAGATAGCGATATTCCATAACAAACTCCTTGGATTTAGGGTCCTCTCATATCGGCTTCGAGATAGGAGGGCAAAGCAAAAAGACGGGATTGAGTTTGCTGGCACTTACGCATATGAAACCTTTGCATGCGTATTCTGGTTTACGGATTCTTAAGCTTTGTGCTGCTTGCGCCGCAGGCCGAAAAACAATTGGTGAATACCGATGTGGGGTTGGTGTTGACTGGCCCGGCAGCGCTTATTGAGGCGGCCAGCCCACTCTTTTCTTTGGCGAGTCGAAAGCTGGCTGGGCCACAAAGTGCGGTGCAGCTCAAAGTGGCTGGCGATGGTTCTGTGAAGAATACGCTTCAAGGTGAGCTCGATGTACACAAGCTTTATGGCCATTGGCTTAAACAGGGCGGTTTTCTTAAAGAGCGCAGCGTGCTTTCCAGGCTTGGATTGAATAAGCTGCGGCAGATCAGCTTTGAGCTGGATGGTCAGGGCAAGAAAGCATCACACCTTGATATTCGCGGCGTGAAAGATTCGCAATTGCCTCTGGTCTTAAGTCATTTGCGGCAAGTGCCCCAGTGGCGTCCAGGATTGGCGGTCGGTGAGGCCTATGCGAATATGGCTTTGCAGCCTGACCGGCTCTGGGCTTTATTGCAGCGCTTGGCTGGTGGGCTCTACGCGATGGAAACGGCCCTCCTGGCGACAAATCTGGCAAGCATCGAGCGCCAGCTCAAGACATCACTCTTAAAAGATGCTTTAGGCCAGGAGGTGAAGGCGCTGTGGTTTTGGCGGTCTTTGCAGGCCGGGCAAGAGCAGTGGGCCATGAAATTAGGTGTGAAAAACGGCGTGCTGGCGCAAAAGATATTGAGTCCGTTTCTTTTTCTCTTGCCGGCTTTGGTGCCGGGGCTGGCGGTGACCAGGGAGGACGTCGGTCAGGCACAGGCCCTTGTGTTGAGCCGACCCGGCTCCAAGCGACCTAAAGTCTATGTGTGGTTTACCCGTGATGGCATTTTCATGGGGAACCATCGCGAAAAAATGCGGGAGATGAAAGAAGCCAAGCCCTCCGTGCAGACGATGCCGAGTTCTGATGATGTGGCCAGGGGCGGATTTCGACCCGATAAGCGGACCAGGAAAATTTGGTCGAATGCCAGGGAGCGACGCTGGGCCATGACCTTGGGCGAAGATCATATGGCCATTGCCCTTGAATAGATGTAACGTTGTGGTTTTAGACGTGTTTTCTGGCCAAAGCGGCCCTTTAGGCCTTCTCGGGGAAGCGCCTTTAAGTGCCTGAAAAACAAGGGGAAAGGTCTGTCGCCTGAGGCCTCCGCATGAGAAAGTCATGGTGATTGCGCGCACTTATGGATTGGCTTGAAGTATTAAAAAATATGAATAAAAACAACTTTGCTCGCGTCTTGAAATTGAACTTTTAGACGCGTAACCTTGAACATAGAACGTTGTGTATGCGACACTGCCCTCAGAAAAATCCTTAAGAGGGAGGCTCTTGATGAAATCAATTAAAACACTCTTATTGGCCTGCGTGGCGATGGGGCTTTCGGCCTGTAGCGATGCGGATCCGAGCTTTGCGCTACAAAGCTTTAAATCTTGTGAAAAACTCGAACAAGCCATCAAAGAGCAAGCCATTGCTGAGGTGCGTTGGCAGGATTCGGTCATCAAAGACATGCTCGGTTTTGGCTTTGGTTTTGTCAATCCGTTCGGCGGGGGTGATGATTTTGATGACTTTAATGAGATGGGCCCCGGTAGGGTGGCCATGGACGTGGCTTTTAGTGGTGGTGGTGAACGCGCATTTTCCGATACGAACATTCAGGTCGAAGGTGTCGACGAGGCGGATTTGGTGAAAAGTGATGGTACCCATATCTTTTATCTGGCTGCGGACTATTTGGTGGTGACCAAAGCCTGGCCGGTCGATGAGATGGATGAGCTGGGTCGACTTAAGATTGAGGGTTTACCCCAAGGTCTCTACCTCGACAGCGCCAGTGGCCATTTGGCCGTGTTAAGCCAGGTGTATAACGAGGCGGGTGCCCCGGAGTCGGAGTTGGCGGTGCGTAATTTGGATGCATTGCTTAAACTGACGATGGTGGACATCAGCGATTTGAGCAATCCGAAAAATATTCGTGAGACCTATGCCGATGGGCTTCTTTATTCGAGTCGTCGCATTGGTGATATGATTTATGTGGTGTCCTATCGTGATGTGCAGCCCTCAACGGTACAAAATGCAGAAGGGCGCAAGGACAAAGTCGATGCGATTGAAAAAACCACACTCGATGATTGGATGAGTATGCGTTTTGATTCTCTGCGCAATAGCGATGGTACCTGGTCGCAAAAAAGTGAAGGCACCTGTGATTGTACGAACGTTTATACTTCTGAGCGCCAAGCAGGCTACTATATGGTTTCGGTTCAAGGCCTGAATCTGAGCCAGCCCGACGCTGAATTTATCGGTTCAGCCGTGTTGGGTAACCTTGAAACGGTGTATATGTCCGATGAGAATCTTTATCTGGTGTCGAAAGAATTTGAAGAGGGGCCTTTCGCCTCTTTTGATGCCCGGGTTGAAAGTGTCATTCATAAGTTTAGCGTCACAGAAAGCACTGCCGGAACGCCTGCGTATAAGGTTTCGGGTAAGGTGCCAGGCTGGGTGGTGAACAGCTTTTCTTTGGACGAACACAATGGCAATTTGCGGGTGGCGACGACGTCGCAAGACATGACGGTGCTTGATGGCGGGCAGCCTTCGGCCGGGGTCTATGTGCTTGAGGATACGGGCAATGAGATGGACATCGCAGGTGAAGTCGATGGACTGGCACCAGGCGAAGAGGTCACGGCCGTGCGTTTTGAGGAAGATCAAGGCTATGTGGCGACTTTTGAGCAGGTTGACCCACTCTTTGCCATTGATTTAAGCGATCCGGGGGCGCCAACGGTGCGCGGTGAATTACACATCACTGGTTTTTCAAATTATCTCCACAAATTGGATGACCAATATCTCTTAGGTATTGGACAGGATTTGGATGAGTGGGGGGCAAATTCTCAAGGTGTGCAGGTGAGTATCTTTGATGTTTCTGACCTGACGAATCCAACTCTGGCCCATAAGGAAGTCTTAAGCGGGACATCCTATTCGGAAGCGCAGAGCGACCATCATGCTTTTAACTATTTTGCCGAGAAATCCACCTTGGTTGTTCCGGCCTTTTTGGACAGCGCCGCTGCCAGCCGTATGTATGTCTTAGGCGCCGACAACACTGGTCTCTCGCAAAAAGGATCCATCTCGCATAGTTCGATGCTCAAAGACGAAGAGAGTGTAGAGGATTATTGGGCCTACAGCTATTGTTCCGATTTTCGCCGTTCAGTGATTATCGAGGACAAAGTTTTTGCGGTGTCCAATGTGGGCATCAGCGCCGCGACCATCGACGCTCCAGAAACCGCTTTGAATTCAGTCGTTTTTACGAATATCGACCCCTGTGGTGGTCGCTACGGCTACCAGTTTTAGGGGCTTTACTCGCTGGCGCCAACGTGGTTTAGGGGCGCCATGTTTACCGGACTAGTCGAGGCCAAAGGCCAGGTGATTGCGGCGGAGGGGGATTCTCCGCGCCGCTTGACGATTCAATCGGACCTTTTCAGTGCCGCAGAAGCCATCGGCGATTCGATTGCGCTGGATGGGTGTTGTCTCACCGCGGTGGACATCAACGGCCAAGCCATTGTTTTTGAGGCCGCGACCGAAACCCTGGAGCGAACGACCATCGGTCGTTTAGAGGCGGGGGACAGTGTCAATCTGGAACGCTCTTTACGTTTTGGTGACCGCTTGGGTGGTCATTTGGTTTCTGGTCATGTTGATGGCGTTGGCCGTCTGGCCAGCATTGAAAAGCGTGAAAGCGCTTATTTCCTCGGCATCGATGTGCCCGAAGATATCGCCAGACTGACCGCACCGCGGGGCTCTATTACGTTAGCGGGGATTTCTTTGACGGTGACCGATGTGCAAGAACAGCGTGTCTTTGTCGGCATTATTCCGCATACCTGGGATATGACGACGATTTCTTCGTGGGAAGAAGGCACGCCCATCAATTGTGAGGCGGATCTCTTGGCGCGTTATCTGGAAAAATTATTGGCTGGTCGCGAAGTCGATGCTCTTAGAGGGAGTCTATAATGCCGTTTCGTGCCGTTAAAAAAGCACTTGAAGATTATCGCCAAGGCAAGATGATTATCCTTGTCGATGATGAAGAGCGTGAAAACGAAGGCGACCTTTGTATCGCCGGTGAAAAGGTGAGCCCTGAAGCCATTAATTTTATGGCCAAACATGGCCGGGGCTTGATTTGTTTGGCTTTAACGGATGAACGCATTGCGCAGCTTGCACTGCCGATGATGGTCGACCAAAATACGAGTCCCTATGAAACCGCTTTTACCGTTTCCATCGAAGCAAGTCGTGGTGTGACCACAGGCATCAGTGCTGCCGACCGCGCCACAACGGTGCAGGCGGCGGTGGCGCAGCATGCCAAACCAGGTGATTTGGTGCGTCCAGGACATATTTTCCCCTTACGTGCCAGACCAGGTGGCGTCTTGGTGCGCACGGGCCAGACTGAAGGCTCGGTGGATCTTGCGCGCTTGGCCGGCTTAGAACCAGCCAGCGTGATTTGCGAGATCATGAACGAAGATGGATCGATGTCACGCATGCCCGAACTCGAAAAATTTGCCGCAGCGCACGACTTACCCATCATTTCGATTGCCGATATTATTGAATATCGCTTGGCCCATGAATCGTTGGTGCGCCGTATTACTGAGCGCGAGGTGGAGCATCCACAATGGGGCCGGGTCACTTTAATCGTGTATGGGACTTCTATTGATGAGCGTGAGCATTTGGTCGTGGTGAAGGGGGATCTCGGGGCAGAGGCACCTTTGGTGCGCGTGCATTCAGGATATCCACTCAGCAGTGTTTTTGGTGATCTCTTTTCGAATGATCGAGTCCTGCTTAATGAGGCGTTGAAATATTTGGCGGCTGAACAAAGTGGGGTGTTGCTTTGTGTGGATCAGGGACGTTCGCCCAAGAGCTTGCAGACACGGGTCGAAGAGATCGGTGCGTCGACAAAGTCGGATTTGAGCGCTCAAGATAAGAACAAACCGACGATTCAGCGCGAGTTTGGTGTGGGTGCACAGATTTTACGTGATCTTGGACTGACGAAGATTCGACTTTTGACCAACAATCCAAGACGACTGGCCGCTTTGGGCGGCTACGGGCTGGAAGTCGTTAAAAGCATTCCTTTGCCAGTGGAAAAAAACAAGGTATTGAAGTCGGTACCTGCTTTGGAAGTGGTCAAAAACCCCTAGGACGTGTGCGTGATGAGTGATTGGAAAGCAGAGTCAGCAAATCTTGTTCAGGCAAAACCCACTTGGCGTATTGGCGTCGTCGTGGCGCGCTTTAATGAGGACATTACCGCCGAACTCCTCAAAGGCTTTGAGGAGATGTGCCTGGAGGCAGGCATGGATAAGGGGCAAATCGAAGTTCATTGGGTGCCTGGCGCCATCGAGTTACCGATTGCATTAAAGATGCTCGGCAAGACCGGGAGAGTACAGGCTTTATGCGGTTTAGGCGCCGTGATTCGTGGCGGCACACCGCATTTTGATTATGTCTGTCAGCAGGTCAGCTATGGGGTGCAAAAAGTAGCCCTTGATCTTGAGCTGCCGGTCGTGTTTGGTGTCTTAACGACCGATGATTTAGCGCAAGCCAGGGAGCGTGCTCTGACGACAAAGGACAACAAGGGTGGTGAGGCGGCACAAGCGGCCTTGGAGATGTTAATGAGATTCGAAGAAATCAAAGGATAATATGCGGCGACGTGGGCGCGAGTGCGCATTACAAATACTCTATCAGATGGATGTCAGTGGCAGCCTCTCTGCGGAGAAAACTTTGACTCAAGAAGATCTTGAGGGGGCCCTTAGCGCCTATTGGAGCAGTTTCGAAACGGTGAAGCCTAAAGTGCGCGAGTTTTCTGAGCGTCTTGTGAAAGGTGTTTCTGAGCATTTGACGCAACTCGATGATGCGATTTCAGGACAGTCGAAAAACTGGAAAGTTTCGCGTATGGACCGCGTTGATCTTAATCTTTTGCGCTTGGCGGCCTACGAAATCATCTACTGCCCGGATATCCCAAAGGCGGCGGCGATTAATGAGGCTTTGGAAATTGCCAAACGTTTTAGCGAAGACGATGCGGCTTCTTTTATTAATGGGATTCTGGACAACCTTAACGGATAATGCACCTAGAGACCTTTGCAAGTGACAAAGAAAAAGACAGGCTTGGCAAAGGAAAAGCAAATTAAAAATGTTGTTGAACTCGATCAGGTTGAGTGCCCAACTTTAGGGGCTTTTTGTTTTACAAATCAGCGCCCACTTCAAGGCGTCTCCGCGCTTTTAGATTGGCGTTTGGAAGGGCGTATCTCCAGACGTTTAAAAAGCGAGCTTTTTGTTGGTGAAGAGGCAGACCATTTGCTGCTTTGGGAACCACGCTATGACAACGGCCGCAAAGTCTTTCTTTTTGGTCTGGGTGAAATTGATAAATTCAATCCGTCTAAAATTAAAAACTCTTGTGAGCAAGCCGTTAAAGTAATGCTGAATGCAGGGGTTTCAGACATTGTTTTTTTAGCGCCAAAACTTTATGCTGATACCAAGTTGGAAAATAAATTTATTAAAGCGATAAAGGCAAATTTTGGCGACAAAGTAAAAACCGTTTTATACCAAGGGCAGATTGACGAATAAATATGATGGAGGTGAATAAGACGATTGAGAAGGGGGCCTTGAGTGAGGCGGAGGAGTTGATGGCCGCCATCAATAGGGACCTCTTAGCCCTAGAGCAAGCAGCACGCGAGGGACGTGAAAATGCACCGATCATCAATGAGCTGTTCAGGCGCGCACATTCGTTTAAGAGCTTAAGTGATGCGATGGGGCAGGCGGGACTCGCCGAAATAGCACACGAGTTTGAAAATGTCCTCGATGGCATGCGTTTTGGACAAATTGCCGCTGAAACACAGGTTCTCGACACCCTCTTTTCTTGTGTCGATGGATTCCATCATTTTTTAGCTTTTGAAGGCCCTGAGGAAAAGCGTATGACCAAGGACATCAAGGATCTGCTTGGTGCCTTAAAAAACTTGATCCCCAAAGACAGTCCTGCCGGTGAGATGCCTATCAGTATTATCGATTTAGGTCCGGATATGTTGAGCATGCTTACGCAGTACGAAGAACATCGTCTGCGTGAAACGCTCTTGCGTGGTAAAAAAATATTTATTTTGCGCATGTCATTTCCGTTGGTGGATTTTGATGTCGGTTTGGCAAGCGTTGAAGCGATTGGCGAGCAATTGGGTGAAATTATTTGCAAGCTTCC
This sequence comes from Myxococcota bacterium, assembly GCA_030749035.1. Lineage (GTDB taxonomy): Bacteria > Myxococcota > XYA12-FULL-58-9 > XYA12-FULL-58-9 > JASMKV01 > JASMKV01. Next base: position 23,316 of record JASMKV010000223.1, read on the forward strand.
GAGTGAAGATGATGAGGATATGGATAAAATCGGTTTTGATCTGGTGTTCGCCGCCGATTTTGAAGTCGAGGAATTAGAACAAGCTTTTAAAGGAGAAGATATTTTACTCATTCCTGTGAATCATGATTCGATTGTTTGGCACGATGGTGCTTTGCCTGAATCTGTCGACTCAGACGAGGATGCATCCGTGGATGCGGCAGCAAGTCCATTTGTCTTGCCGGCAAGCAAGGCGGAGAAAAGGGATACCCAGAACCATGAAACCGAAGTCGCCGAAGCCATGCCACACAGCTTGAAGCAGCTGACCCATACGGTGCGCGTTGACTTGGACCAAATCGATGATTTCCTCAGCTCTACGGCGAGAGCCATTGATGGTGTTGAGCAATTGATGGTTCGAAGTGGGCAGGAGGATGCGGGACAAGAGGGCATCAATGACATCAAAGACGTTTTGGTGGGTTTGCAGGAAAAGCTTTATCGCTTTCGACGCTTGCCCTTGACAGATCTCTTTGAGCGTATGGTGCGCTTGGGCCGCAAGACGGCTCGCGAATTGGGTAAGCAAGTTCGGTTTGATGTTCGCGGCGCAGAAGTTCTCGTCGACGCGGATCTTGTCGAATTGCTGGGAGAGCCGATTTTGCACTTAATTCGGAATGCGATTGACCATGGCATTGAAAGTGTTGAGGAACGTTTAAAGCAAGATAAATCTCCTGAGGCTTGTATTGAGATAGCAGCCATTGAAGAAGAAGGTTTTCTGACGGTATCGGTGTCTGATGATGGTGCCGGTATTGATCTGGAAGAAACCATGAAGGTGGCGCAGAGCAAAGGTCTGGTCCCTAAACAGAATCCCACAGAACTCAGCGAAAATGATATCCTCGAGTGGTTGCTTTTACCGGGTTTTACAACAAAGACAGAAGCTTCAACCGTCAGTGGCAGGGGGGTTGGCATGGATGCTGTGCGCTCTTGTATCGAAGAAGCCGGTGGTGCTCTTGGACTGAGTTCGAATCCTGGGCAAGGTGTGCAAGTGTGTTTGCGTTTCCCGCTAGGTCAAGTGTGATATGAAACCATTAAAACTGCTCATCATCGAGGACTCGGCATTCAATCGTGAAGTGATACGCAATATTCTCGATCCTGAACCTGATATTGAAGTTATTGGTGAGGCCACAGATGGGCGAGAGGGTTTAAAGCTTGCGTTAGAGTTACAGCCTGATGTGATTACATTGGATATCGAAATGCCGCGCATGGATGGTTTTACTTTTTTGCGGATATTAATGCGTAAAAAACCGATGCCGGTTCTCGTGATTTCTTCGCACAGCGCGAAGCCGGAAGTTTTTCAAGCGCTGGAGTTTGGAGCCCTAGATTTCCTTGCCAAACCCGATGAGCGCCTGAATAATCCTAAGGAACTTTGGGCAGAGGTCCTGTTACGGAAAGTGCGTCTTGTCCGAGGTTTACGAGCGCATTCTGTTTTGGACCGAAAGTTTTCAAGAGCGCCGCATATCGTTGCGGGAGCTTCGTCGAGAACCTCGCAGGGCCAAGATAAATTAAGGGCGGATAAGGTTGTGTGTTTTGGCGCAGCGACCGGTGGACCACAAGCTTTAGAATTTGTTTTTGGACAGATAAAGCCTAAAAACAATGCAGCATACCTTGTCTCGCAGCAGATGCCCGAAGCATTCACCAGCGCTTTTGCAAAACGCCTGAACCAAGGTTCACAGTTAACCATCAGCGAAGCCAAGAGTGGGATGCCTGTCTTGGCCAATCATGTCTATCTTGCACCCGGTGGTCGACATATGGTTGTTGAAAATGGCCATCTCGTTTTAGACGAAGCGCAAGCCAATGCAGATACGGCATCACCTATCGACCAGCTTTTCTCTTCTGTGGCGCAAGAATTCGCAGGCCAGAGTATTGGTGTTATTTTGACGGGTGCCGGACGTGATGGGGCGCAAGGCACAAAAGCCATACACGATGCGGGCGGTTTTTGTTTGGCCGAGTCGGAAGACTCTGCCATTTTTCCTGAAATGCCTTTAGCCGCGTATGCCAACGGTGGCATTAGAGAAATGCTCGGTTTGAATGCGTTGGTGCGTTATATCAAAGAACATCTTTAGTTGATTTAGGAGAGTGTGTTCTGCATCCATCGCCCTTGTATCATCACGCGTGCAATAGGTGGATTGGCTGGCCGATAGAGCAGGGCGCGCCAATCGCTATGTTCAAGGACGACCAAGTCAGCCCTTTCGCCAACGTTGAGTGTGCCACGGTCGTTTAATCCCAAGGCTTTGGCGCCACCACGTGTGATGCCCCACAAGGCTTCGGCCAGACTAAGACCGCCGAGTGTGGCCGCCATCGTGGCGCAGAGCGGCAAATCTGAAACCATCGCCGATCCAGGGTTGCAGTCGGTGGCGACAGCCACTTCGCATCCCGCATCGCGCAAGTTTCGGCCGTTGACCCAAGGGCCAGCGCCAAGAAATAATTTGCATGCCGGAAGCATGGTTGCGATGACACCAGCCTTGGCCAACATCGCAGGCCCAGTCGGTGAAATGCGTTCAAGATGATCTGCAGAAAGAGCGCCCAACTCAGCGGCAAGCTCTGCGCCTTGTCCCGAGGTTAACTGGTCCACGTGCAGCTTAAGCCCCAAACCTAAGGCTTTGGCGCGCTTGGCAATAAGCCGTGCCTCGTCGCGTGAAAATGCCCCTTCTTCAATGAAGATATCGCAGTAGTGGGCAAGCTCTTGCCTGGCAGCTTGTTCAAGGACGTCGTCAGAAAATATTTTGATATAATCAGCACGCTTTGTTTTAAAAGGTTGCGGCACAATGTGGGCCAAGACCGTTGCTTTGATATCCATGGGGTGCTGCGCTTGTAAGGCTTTGATCGCGCGCAGTTGTTTAAGTTCGGCTTGAGGTTCCAAGCCGTAGCCACTTTTAATCTCACAAGTGGTGGTGCCTTTTTGTATGAGTGTGTCGAGTCGTGGGATGGATTGTTCGACCAAATCATTTTCACTGATGGTTGTCATTTGACTGGCCGAAAAAGCGATGCCTCCGCCGGCCGCGGCAATCTCTTCGTAGCTTTCGCCACGACAACGCCGCTCCATTTCATCGATGCGTTCGCCCGCGAAAACGACATGCGTATGCGAATCGACAAAGCCTGGCATGATACACTGGCCATGCAGATCGACCTCTTCTGCGGAGAAATCAGGATGCTCCTTCTTGAATTCGTCTCTTGTGCCGATCCAGGCGACGTGACCCTCGTCAATCAACAATGCTGCATTATGGATGATGTGCAGGGGGCTCTTCGTCGTCCCTTCGTCTGCCAAGGGCAGGACGAGCTGTCCGATGTTGTCCAATAAGAGTGTGCCCATGGTTTATTCCGTTGTTAATCCTGGAATGAGGATATTGTGCGCACGCGCATTGTCTTGCGCGTCTTGATAGCCCGCATCCGCATGGCGTACGATACCCATGCCAGGATCCGCATCCAGAACTCGGGCCAATCGCTGGGCTGCGGCATCGCTGCCATCGGCGACAATCACCATCCCCGCATGCAATGAATAACCAATGCCCACGCCTCCACCATGATGATAGCTTACCCAACTGGCACCGTTGACCGCATTGATAAGTGCATTGAGAATGGGCCAATCCGCAACCGCGTCTGAACCATCGAGCATGTCTTCGGTTTCACGGTTGGGGCTCGCGACGGATCCGCAGTCGAGATGGTCGCGACCGATGACGATGGGCGCTTTGACGTCACCGTTTTTGACCAGTTCATTGAAGGCCAGACCAACTCTTTTTCGTTCATCGTAGCCAAGCCAGCAGATGCGCGAAGGCAAGCCTTGAAAGGCCACTTGTTCTCCAGCCATCTTGATCCAGCGCTGGAGCTCAGGACGGTCAACATGTTTGAGCACGCAGGCATCCGTTTTTTTGATGTCCTCCGGGTCGCCAGAAAGCGCAACCCAGCGGAATGGCCCCATACCCTTACAGAAAAGAGGCCGAATATAAGCCGGGACAAAGCCGGGATAGGTAAAAGCATCCTGATAGCCGCCAAGCTCGGCTTGCCCGCGTAAATTGTTGCCATAATCAAAAACGTGTGCGCCTTGGTTTTGCATGGCCACCATGGCGGCACAGTGCTTGACCATGGCCGCACGTGCTTTTGCGATATAGGCGGGGGCATCGCTTTGTCTCAAGCTTTGTGCTTGTGCAAGGGTGAGCCCATCGGGAATATAGCCATGCAGTGGATCGTGTGCCGAGGTTTGGTCGGTGACCAAATCAAAGGTAAAGCCGCGTTCGACAATTTCAGGGAACACCTCCGCCGCATTGCCCAAAAGGGCGACAGAAACAGCTTCCTTTTGCTCTCGCGCTTGCTCTATTCTGGCGAGTGCTGCGTCGAGAGTCTCTGCGACTTCATCAAGATAGCGTGTTTCCAGTCGTCTTTGAATACGGCTGGCGTCGACTTCGATGGCAAGCATAGAGCCGCCAGCCATCGTTGCGGCCAGGGGCTGTGCGCCGCCCATGCCCCCCAGTCCTGCGGTTAAAATGGCCCGACCTTTGAGATCCGCATTGTTGTAGTGAACCTGCCCTGCGGCACAAAAAGTCTCGTAGGTGCCTTGTAAGATGCCTTGGGTGCCGATGTAAATCCATGACCCAGCAGTCATTTGGCCGTACATCATCAGGCCTTTGGCTTCTAATTCATGGAAGTGATCCCAGGTCGCCCAAGCGGGTACAAGGTTTGAATTGGCGATCAGCACGCGAGGTGCATCACTGTGTGATTGGAACACCGCAACAGGTTTACCGGATTGCACCAGCAGGGTTTGATTGTCTTCAAGTTTTTTCAATGCCTGGATAATATTGTCAAAATCTTCCCAAGTTCGGGCAGCACGGCCCGTGCCCCCATAAACAACCAAGTCTTCGGGGCGCTCGGCCACTTCGGGATCAAGGTTATTCATCAGCATGCGCATGGCCGCTTCTTGAACCCAGCCTTTGCAATGCAGTTCTGCGCCATGTGGTGCTTTAATCTTTTTACTCATTCTTTATCTCGAGTTCTTTAACTTGTGAAAATATAATACAACAACGATGCTTATGTCTTCTCCCCGGGCAGCGTTCTTCAATCATAAAATTGAAGAGGAGTGAACATACTATGGTGTGTCAGGAACAAGTCAACCACACAGATTAAATCCGGAGCTTTTTGGCAGATTGATTCATACAAAGTTCGTTTTTGCTAAATTCCCTAAGCCGTAACCCTCGACAACCCGGGCGGCATTTTGTGCCGCGGCGTTGGCCGCATCCAGCAATGTTTCATGGCGTGCTAAGCCGAGGCCGAGACGAAAAAGAAATGCATCACCGGCGCCGGTAGAATCGACCTGCTTCGCCGGATATGCACGAATATGATGTTGTATGCTTGGGGATTCATAGATGGTGGCGCCAGCGTCTCCTCGGGTCAATGCCACAATGCTCTTTGTGCTGAGCACGGCAGCAATGTTCACGGCATCCGGGTGGTCTTCTTGGGATAAGCTGACAACATTGGTGGGGTGCTCAAGAAAGGACTGGGGGTCAAACTCAGCAGGAACAATATGACCGCGCTTGTCGCTTTGTCTTAAAAACCCTTGTAACCCAAGAACACTAAAGCAGGGACGACATGCTTTAAGCACGGCGGTGTCGACCTCATGGATAATGGGACCCAGAAAAATCATGTCCGGGGTCTGGGCGGCCAAGGGCAGGTGACCTGTCTGAATATCCAAAGCTCTATGGACCAGTTTGAGGGATCGCGTTTTGGAGGTATCGTTCAGTTCAAATGTGGTGGCGTGCAGACTTTCGATGTTGATGATGTCGATCTGATTGAGTGTGTCCAGCTCGTGCCAGTAAGAAAAATCTTTTGGCGCCGAGGTGACGAGTGTGGTTGTGCACTGCGCTAAGGCTGCCACCTTGGCGGCAAAACTCACGCCGCCACCGAGTTTGCGCATGTTGCCCAGGCGATCTTCGGTGATATGTCCAATGAGGAGAGTATGCATTATAACTAGAATGACTCGACTTTTGTAGGCTAACCCGTTTATAGAGCCAGACACATTGACGAAACAATAGGTTAAAGGACATATGTTTGAAATATTTCAGTCATGGATAGAAGGGAGATTTTCCTCGGCTGGCCGGGTCTGGTATGCTCTGATGCCCGCGCTTATCCTGACGTCTTATTTTCTCTTAGGTCTCTTGGTATATGCCTTGCGCTATCTGCGTCGCGGGCATCGCCGGGATGAAGAAATCGAGGCCAGAGGCTCGAGCGTTTTTGCGGGCATGTGGCTCCGACTTTATTTCGGCTGGATGATGCAACCGATTGTGCGCGTTCTGGTCTGGATAGAGGTGCCACCCAATGCCATCACAACGTTGTCGGTGTTGCTCTCGAGTGCAGCGGGGGTCGCCTTGGGTGCCGGCCGTTTTGCCCTGGGGGGATGGCTTTATATCTTTGGTGGCGTTTGTGATTATTTTGATGGGCGAGTGGCAAGGGCAACCGGGAAAGAAGCGCCTGAAGGCGCGGCTTTAGACTCGATTCTTGACCGCTACAGTGACGCCGTTATCTTGATGGGGCTGGCTTGGTATTACCGTGATTCCTGGGTGCTTTTAGCGGTCCTCTTTGC
>JASMKV010000224.1 GCA_030749035.1 Myxococcota bacterium
ATCAACTGGAGTCCTGGACTACAGACAAGTCTTTCAGATCTCGAAGTTGATCATAAAGATGTGCAAGGGCATCTATGGCACATCATCTATCCGGTAAGTCAGAGCGACGAAACATTAATGGTCGCCACCACCAGGCCAGAAACCATGCTCGGGGATACTGCTGTTGCGGTTCATCCAGAAGATGAACGCTATAAGCATCTTATCGGTAAAACAATCGACTTACCTTTAAGTGATCGACAAATCCCCATCATCGGCGATGCCGAACTCGTTGATCTTGAATTTGGTACCGGGGCGGTCAAAGTCACCCCAGCCCACGACTTCAACGATTTTGCCACCGGCAAACGGCACGACCTTGAGATCATCAACATCCTCGATGAAAGCGCCTGCATTCTACTCGATGGCCCCTATCAAGGCATGGCGGCCCTCGACGCCCGCAAACAAATTGTCGCCGATTTGGACAAAGCAAATCTCCTCGATAAAGTTGAACCGCATGGCCACTCGGTGGGTCACTGCCAACGCAGCGGCTGCGTGGTCGAACCGCGCTTAAGCCTGCAATGGTTTGTCAACACCAAGCCTTTGGCCGCCAAAGCCATCGAGGCCACGCGCTCAGGTGCAACGCAAATTGTCCCCAAACGCTTCGAGGCCACATGGTACCACTGGATGGAAAATATTCAGGACTGGTGCATTTCCAGACAGCTCTGGTGGGGACATCAAATTCCCGCTTGGTACGGCCCAGACGGAACATGTTTTGTCGCCAAAAATGCTGAAGAAGCACATGCCAAGGCCATGGCTGCAGGGCTGCCTGAAGATGTTGTCCTCACACAGGACGACGATGTGCTCGACACTTGGTTCTCTTCTGGGCTTTGGCCGATGGGTACTTTGGGCTGGCCAGACGATGATGACGACTTAAAAACATTTTACCCAACCGACGTGCTCGAAACAGGACACGATATTCTTTTCTTCTGGGTTGCCCGCATGATGATGATGGGCATTCATTTCACCGGCAAGCCACCTTTTCATACCATATTTTTGCACGGCATGATTCGTGATGAGCATGGCCACAAAATGTCAAAGACGCGTGAAAACGTGATTGACCCTTTGCATATCGTTCATGGTTCAAGCGCCGATGACGTCTCTGGACAATTTAAAAAGCAGTACCCTGATGGACTGCCTCCTTTGGGTGCTGATGCCTTGCGTTTTACACTCGCGGCCATGAGCGCCAACGGTGGTGATATCAAACTGTCGATCGATCGCATTCTTGGCTATCGGGCTTTAGCCAATAAAGTGTGGAATGCTGCCCGGTTTGCACTTATGCGCCTTGAAGGCAACACACCTCCCCCCCTTGAAGATATCAGCGCCGATCTGATCGATGCTGATCACTTTATACTCTCACGACTGGCCTTGGCCGCACAAGAAGCAGACAATGCACTTGAGCACTACCGCGTTGCCGATGCAGCAAACATCGTTTACAGCTTTATTTGGAACGAGTTTTGCGATTGGTATATTGAGTTGGTCAAACCTCGCCTCAACGAAAACTCCCCATCAGGCACAGCATCACAAGCCTGTTTGATCTTTGTGCTCGACAAAGCCCTTAAACTTTTGAGTCCTTTTATGCCTTATGTGACCGAAGAAATTTGGCAAAAAATACCCGCATCAAAATCAACCACATCCATCATGACCGCCCCCTGGCCAAAGGACCTTGGCGCTTACCGCAACGAGGCTTTGGAAAACAAATATCGACTGATGCAACAAGCGGTGACCGGGCTACGCACCATTAGAGCCGAGAGCAATGTCTCTCCAGGCAAAGAGATCTCTGCGCAGCTCTTTACAGAAGATGAGAGTGTACTCGCCGCACTTGAAGAATATAAGGACGAGATTAAACATTTGGCCAAAGTCCTCGACCTGGACATTGTTTTAGGGAAAGAAACCCCAGCACAACAATGTTCGCTGAAAGTCCTCAATCAAATGACCGTCGTCGTTCCACTTGCTGGCTTGATCGACATTGATGCTGAAATTGCCCGGCTTCAAAAAAGTCTTGAAAAAACAAAAGAGGAATGTGAACGCATTCAAAAGAAACTAAGCAACGCAAGCTTTGTGGAAAGAGCACCCAAAGATATTGTCGAACGGGAAAAGCAACGCCTCGCAGAATTAAGCCTCAAAGAGGAAAAGCTTGGTGACAACATTAAAGCGTTAAAAGTATAAGGATTGAATGATGGGACATCCAAGCACAAGAAAAGACGCCGCAAAAAGACTCTCTCTCTTGTTGTTCATTCTTGGCGCATTAAGCATCACAAGCTGCGCACATGGAGGCGCAAAAACAATCGTCTATGAAGCCCCTGAAAAACCCTTTAAAGTGCTTGCTGTTTTTCCAGCAAAAATCCGTTACGACAAGACGAGTATGGTCGAAGATGTTCACCGCACCGACGACCTGCTCGACGCGCTTTGGAAACATTCGACGTGGCTGACCATTACCCCCACCCAGTTTAGAGTCATTGACGAAAGAGAAAAAGCCGCACTGCACGGCACCGACCTTGTGCGCACCTTAAGACAACTTAAATTCAAGCCTCAAGACACAGCCTATTTGCGCTTAACACTCTCTACGCGGGAAAAAGTAGGAAGCGCGAGAATCAGAGGCAAAACGGGCGTCAAGATAGGCAAAGAAGTGGATATCAAAATTGTTGCAATACTTGAACTCTATACACTCGATGGCACATTGGTCGCGGAATCTGAAGCCATCACCACCCACGACCCTTTTGGCGAATACCCTGACTATGACCAAAAACCGGCAGCCCGGGACGCCATTACGAACGCACTTAAAGGGCTTGTGGAGGAATGTCACGATTGTTTTGAAGAAGCTTTCAGGGCAAAGCACCCGACGACGACAAGTCCTGCAATCATCATGCACAGCAACACAATTAACAATGAGAGCTTTATAGACGAACTCAAAAAAGTAGACCCACTCGAACGGGATTTCCGACTCTTGCTCGCCATGCAATATTTCCAACCACAACTCACCTTGCCCCAAAGTAAAATTTTATCAAAAAGCAGTGCCGGTTTTTGCCTTGGCGCTGCAGCAAAAGAGCCTTTTACCCCATTTGATTGCGTGACACATATCAACAGCAAGGCCATCAACTCCGTACATGAGTTAAGTCAGGCACGCCCTGACCTTCAGGAGTTAAAGCTCAGGGCCATTACCCCACAAGGAAAGAAAAGAACGATTATTCTGCCCATAGAATAATCGGATTGAAGAAAGATTCAGCGATGCTGGAAATACTTAGCGACGGATTTAAAAGAGCCAAAAGTGCGATTGGCGGCGAAACCGCACTCAGCGAAGCCAATATCCAAGAGGCCGTGCGGGAAATTCGCGTCTCGCTTCTTGAAGCGGATGTCGAGTTAGGTGTCGTCAAAACATTCCTGGAACGGGTTAAATCAAGGGCGATTGGGGAACTTGTTCAAACAGAAGTGAAACACAAAGGTACAAAAGTTAAACGCTCTCCCGGGGAGCATTTTGTCCGCATATGCCACAATGAACTTGAAAAACTCATGGGTTCAGTCGAGGAAGTGCCCATTATTTACCGACGCCCTTTTACCACCATCATGCTCGTCGGACTTCAGGGTACAGGAAAAACAACCACCGCCGCCAAGCTGGCGAAATATCTCCTCAACGAAAAACGCAAACCGCTTCTTGTTGCCGCCGACATCTATCGCCCCGCTGCGGTCGAGCAACTGCAAACCCTTGGTGCACAATTAAATGTCCCTGTCTTTCACCAACCCGATTTATCACCGCCACAACTGTGCGCAGATGCATTGCGAGAAGCGAAGAAACGTAAACGCGACGTCATTATTTTTGATACGGCTGGGCGCCTTGCCATCGACGATACGTTGATGGGCGAACTTGAAGAGATCAAAGAACGCACCAATCCCACCAACACTTTTTTGGTCTGCGATGCCATGGCTGGTCAGGATACCGTTAAAAGTGCTTCTGAATTTAATCGGCGCATCGACATCAGTGGTTTTATCCTCACAAAAATAGATGGTGATGCCCGTGGCGGCGCCGCTTTGTCGATTCGTGAAATCACGAAAAAACCGGTCAAATTCTTAGGTGTCGGTGAAGGCGTTGAGGCGCTTGAACCCTTTCGGCCTGAAGGTTTAGCATCACGCATCTTAGGCATGGGTGATGTTGTCGGACTCATGCGCGATTTTGAAAATATCGTCGATGAAAAAGAAGCCGAACGCGACACCAAGAAACTCCTCAAAGGAAAATTCACCCTGGATGATTTTCTGCGCCAGCTTAAATCCATTAAGCAGCTCGGTTCCATGGGTGACATACTCGAAAAATTTCCGATTTTTGGCGATCAAGGGCCACCTGATGGTGTCAATGTCGATGACAATGCATTTGGTGTGATGGAATCGATGATACAATCGATGACACCGGATGAACGCCAGGAGCCGCAAATTATCGACGAAAGTCGGGCCAAGCGTATCGCGCGTGGCGCCGGACGCAAAAAAAACCAAGTGTTGGATCTGGTGCAGCGTTTCGAAATGATGCGTGGTATGATGGCCAATTTTGCCATGCCCTCCGGCATGTTGGGTAAAATGCCCGGCATGAAACAGCTCAATCAGCTTAAGCAGCTCAAGGGTGTAAACATGGGCGGCATGGGCAATATGGCACCTGCTGGCGGCCCTGGTCTCCCTGGCATGCCCGGAATGCCCGGAATGCCCGGAATGCCGGATATGCCCGACATGCCCGACATGTCCATGCAAGATATGATGTCACAATTTGGTTTGGGCGGCCAAGCCGATGCTCCAGCCGGACCCCAAAAGCGTTCTGCAAAAGAAACACAAAAGCAAAAATCGAAACGCAAAGCACAACGTAAGGCCAGAAAAAAGGGCCGAAAACGCTAGCGCAGCACCCAAGCCATCATCTCTTTTTCTTGGTTGTCTTTTTCTTGGTTGTCTTTTTACTTGCAGCAGAACCCTGCGGCGCAGCTTTGGTGCGTGTCGAAGATGCTCCCATCGCACTGGGTTTTCCAGCTATACTATGTTTACTACCCTGTTGATACACCACCCCCTGCTTCGCTGAAGTGCGGGGCATCTTCTTAGCCTTGCTTTCGGGAACAACTGCAATAAATCGTCCTTTGGCGACTGTCTCGCCCCGCTGATTATCAGCCCAGACATTCGCATCAATCACAAACTCTCCGTTCTCATGCATCTTATCTACCACAAGCCCTCGACAGGTCAGCACATCGCCAGGCCAAACGAGCTTAGACATCCTTAGACTGTAATGACGCAAAGATGCACCATGCAACCACATCTCAACCACGCGACCAACATAGGCCATAATCAGATGTCCCGGTGCAAACACGGAAGCTTTTCCCGACGCGGTGGCCACCTTATCGTCTAAATGCAACGGATTATAGTCATCAATTGCTCCAGCAAAGCGAGCCAGCGTTGCTCTTGTTAAAGCTGGAATCGACAAGCCCTCGAGGGGCATGCCCTTATAAAGTGATTCAAAGTCCAATTTTGTACTTGCACTCATTTTTTTAACCCTTAATTTTTTAGTTCTACAATAAGGCGCTTGCCCTTAAACACAGGTTTTGCTTTTTTGTCCGTTCCACGCGTTTCAATCACAAAAAAGATAAGTTTCCCTTTGGAAGCAAGGCCATCGTAAATTTTAGCCATTTTATGCACCACGCGCAATGCATCACCGGCACAAATGGGCTGGTAATATTCATACTCTTCTTCAGCATGCATAAACGTTTTTCCTTCAAAACCAAGATCATCCAGAAAAGGGTCGATATCATGCAAGACTGCGGCAAATGTGGGCGGCCCCACCAAAGATGAGAACCCGGCCCCCTTGGCGGCCTTTTCGTCGAAATGAATGGAATTCTCCTCACCAATCGCCATCGCAAAACGTCTTATCTGACCTTTCTCGACCTCGAAATACATAGGTTTAGAAGACTTACCAATCAATTGCTTGAGTTTTGCCGAAACTGCCACGACTTATTCCCTCCAAAGTAATTTCCAAGGACGTTCCTTTAATTCCTTCACGACATAGCGCAAATCCTTAAAAAGTTCGTCATCTGCAATAAGTGCCCCAAGGGTGCCTTCACCCTTTTTCAATGAACCCATCATGGTCTTCATATCCTTAGAAGCACTCTTTAAATGTTCAACCGATGTTGTGATATCACTCATTAGCGCAGCAGAACCCTCGGATTCAAGTATTTTAGAACCACGCTGCGCCAATTGTTCCATCGAAGCTAAAGTTTGATCAAGTTTTGAAAGAATGGGGGGGACATCTTTTCGCATAATCTCCAGGACCACCTGCCCATCCCGAAGCATTTGCCCAACCCCTTTGTGCACCACGATTTCGTTGTGCAGAACCCCGACAATCGCTCGAAAATCTTTCGTCAACCCGTGTACTTCATCAAAGGATTCACCCAGTTGATCCTCCCGCCCCGCTAAAACACGATTAATCATCGTGATCAACGAGTGCATGGCCTTGCCCAAATCTGCCAAATGCTGATGCTCCTGCACCCCAATGAGCGCATCTAAACTTTCAATCACCGCCGCGATTTGCCTGGCCGCTTGGTCCAAACGCGGCGCATCGATACCGCGAATGGCCGTGCCCGGAAGAATAAATCCATCCCCCCGTCCTGGTGTAAATTCGATATAAGATTCCCCAATGACACCTTGGGTTGCGATCGCAAACTCACTGTCTTTACGAAACAGATTGTCTGAGCGCTCACTTACAATCAGCCGCACACGTATTGTCGGCTTGGCACCACGTGCTTTATCACGCTCGCTAAGCGCTGGTGGTGGAACTGTGTCTTCGTTTAAGATACGCAGATCGCTGACGCGCCCTACTTTAATGCCGCTGATCTTCACCGGAGCGCCCACCTGCAACGTGCCCGCATAGCCATAATCGACATAAAATTCCTCGCCACCACCGATACCAATATCGGCCAAAGCCAACACGAATGCGACCAGGACACCTAAACCTGCCAGAACAAAAAAGCCTACACGCGTTTCAATTCCCATAATTTAAGCAGCCGAAATTAAGCCCTTTTCCTTCTCTCTAACCCCTACCGGAGACCTCTACACAAACAACCGTAATGTTGTCTTCACCACCTCTTTGATTTGCCAAATCGATCATCCGTGAGGGCACCTCACCGGTCTCGCAACCCAAAAGCGCACCGCCAATTTCTGGTGCCGCGACAACATTAGAAAGTCCATCGGAACATAAAAACAATTTATCGCCCGGACACAAAGGCAGGGCAAAAATATCGACGGAAACATCTTTCTCAAAGCCAACTGAACGCGTGATAATATTGCGCAGACGACTCACCTTAGCCTGCGACTCCGTAATCAAACCCGCTTTGACCTGTTCATTGACCAGCGAGTGGTCATCGGTAATTTGTACCAAATTCTGCTCCCGAAGCATATAAGCACGGGAATCACCCACTTGCGCCAAATAACCACAATCCCCGGCCACAATGAGGGCGGTCAGTGTTGTCCCCATACCGCTGAGCTCGGGCTGCTCGACGGATTTGTCATAAACTCTGGAACAGACATCCTGAACTGCCATCGAGAGTAAACGTGGGATCGGCGAGCTTTCCAGCGGCATCACTTCCGTACCGGCCTTTAACTCATTGATATTGCGTTCGATTAATTCTGCGAAGGTGTTCACCGTGAGGCTCGAAGCCATTTTTCCCCCCACATGACCACCCATGCCGTCAGCCACAATATAAAGCCCCAGGTCTTCTCGGCATAGAAAGGAATCCTCATTCTCCTCCCGAACCTGGCCTACGTCACTTTTTCCGAAACATTCGACTTTCAAGGGATTTCCACCTTCACTTTCCGCCTATCATGTCCGTCAAGAGGCCCGGGGTCAAGAACCAAATCTCATCGTCGAAGATTCAAATCACGATTGCATCCCGTACGCGCACCATCTATAGAGGTATATCAAATACGGTGAAATCTATGATGATTCGAAAAGTCTTATTATTAACAGGTTATTGTTGTCTTCTTGGGGTTCCTACCGCAGTACAAAGCAAACAGCTGCCTGTGGCGATCGATATTCAAAGCCCCGTCGAACAAGGCATGCTTAGTGAGGCGAATTTCAGCACACTGCTCAAGGGCATGATCGAATCCTATAAGCTTTATGACGTTCTGGACCCACAATATTATCGATTGCGTTCAGATATGCGCATTGCCCTGGGAAAGCTTGGTGAAGCCAGAAAACTCGTCACCAAAGCGGGTATCGAGTTTGAAAACCTCGAAACCCAAAAATCCATTGCCCTGCTTGAAGAAGCCATGGCTTTTTTCATGGATGGCACCCCCTACATTCAGGATGTGCAGGAGTTGGCTAAAGCCTACTTTCTCCTGGCCGCCAACTATTACCTTGAAGGCGACAGCGACAAAAGCAAAGATGCCATCATCCTGGGTGTCACATTGGCGCCGGAAGTCGATCCTGATCCCATGGTCTGGAACCCGGATATGATGGAATTCTTTAAACCCATCGCGATGGAAGCCATCCACGCCAGTACCGGAAACGTTCTTGTCCGCTCAGAGAAAAAAGGCGCCAAAGTTTATTTAAATGGTAAGCATATCGGCGAAACACCCGCCAAACTCAGGGATATTCGTGCGGGTTATCATATTTTACGGGTTGAATCTCCGGGCCATGTCAATTGGGGCCGACGCATTCAAGTTGTTCCTGGGGTCGAAGTCCGACACCGGGCAAAACTGGCTCAAGTTGTCGCCGAAACCTCCTATCAGCAACTGATCGACAATGCTTTGACAGCCGTACAAAGCGCCAACGAGTTTACGCCGGCACTCAACGAACTTATTGAACGCAATGGCGCCAATCAGACACTGCTGGTCAAATTAGAAAAAACGCAAGAGACCCTCTATCAAATTCAATTTTTTCTTTATGATAAATTGAGTCAAACCATGGCCACCAAAGCATCCATGAATTTGTCTAACCCGCCCGCAGAAAAAGAATTGGCCGCGGTCAAGGGCTATATTGAACAGAATTTTAAAACGTTTCCGAGCCTCTGTGCCGCCAGAACAGCCGGCCAAAGTCAGCATCATGATTTAAGCACACAAGCGCAGCAAAAAATCATTCAGCACTTGGGTGAATATGGTGCTTCGGTTTGTTTTCTTGGCGAAGCGATTGCCCAAAGCTGTTACGACGATCCTGCATGCATCAAAACCAAAATGGTCGAATTCGAAACATCGGGAGTCTTTCTTGTCGGCGTTGAAGGTGCTGATGACTACCGGGAACTCCACGTCCGGTACTTTGAAAACAAGTCCGGCAGCCAATTTGCCCATATCCAGCTTGCTGTCGTTTCGGACCGATTACAAACCAATGCCGCAACCACCGCCGCCCTGGAGAATCTCCTCCTGGCCACACGCCAAACCCAATTCTTAAGTGCTGAGCAACTCGAAGCGATGCGCACAAGCGATCAACCGCAAGCCGAAGAGCCTGTCGAAGAAGTCGCACAACCTCAACCCGCCCCCGCGCCTGAACCAGGACGCCGGGACGAATTACATGTGGTCTTTGAAACACCGCAGGTCGCCGCGCGTGAACCTGTCATCAAAGCATCACCTTGGGGCGCGATCCTGGCAACCGCGCTTGGTGTTGGTGTCGGTGTAGGCTCCGGACTTCTGCTGCAGGAACAACTGCATACGCTCAACGACAAACAAAGCACAGGTTCTGAAAAAGAAGAAGCACAAATTCTCTATCAATTAACCATCGGCGGTATCGCTGTGGGTGCCATCACCAGCATCGTTGGCTCTTATTTTATTTTTGCGGATTAATGACAGGATTCACATGGCAAAGTTAGAACTACCGCATAAACGCTCGGCCCTAGAACGCCTTCTCGAACTTGGTTTGGTCCAAATTGGTCTCGATGCCCGTAACGAAGATGTACAAGTTCCACCGCATCTGATCAACGATCTGCAGTTGCGCTTGAATCTATCTTATCGCTTCGGCCTGCCCTTGGACCTTGATGAGTGGGGCATCAACACCACGCTGACCTTTAGTGGCACCAATTACGACTGTCTCATTCCATGGACATGTGTCTACCTGATGATTTCCCATGTCAGTGGAGAATCGCTCCTTTACCCAAGTGACGTACCGCCAGAACTTCTGGCAAATCTCGCACCGAATTCCGATGAAGAAATGCTTCGTGCTGAAGAAGACGGTCAACCGGCCCTGCATTTGGCTTATGTCGAACCAGAGTTGGAGCCTGATGATGAGCCCGATCCACCTAAAAAGAAGACCACTAAACCCAAAAGTAAGTCGAAAACCCAAAGTCGCAATCACTTACGCCTCGTCAAATAATCTTGGAAAATCAGTCGAACAACCGCTGGGAAGAACTCTGGTTGTCGGTCCCCACCAACCTCTCCGAAGATATCGGCGCCCTGCTCTACGTGCATGGAGCGCTCTCTATTGAAATCAGAACGGCATCTTTCCCCAAAATTGATTTACCCGAAATCCAACATCTTGTTGGACCACCGCCACCGAGCCCTGGCCACGACTGGCTGATTGCCGCTTTTGCCCCAGATACGCCGCATACCGATATGCAACAAGCCGCCTCTGAGGCCCTTGAGGACTTTGGTCTGGCCTTAAAAGATTTTGAATCCAATATTTTATCTCGAGAAGATGACGCCTGGCAGGAACGCTGGAAACAATATTTCAAACCCATCGAGCTTGAACGTTTGCGTGTGCTGCCGGTTTGGGAAGAGCCCAATGCGGGCAGCGACAAAATGACCATCCGCATCGATCCTGGTATGGCCTTTGGCACCGGCCAACATACCACCACCGTTTTATGTCTTGAGGAACTCACGCAACTCTTTGACGCCGAGCAAAAAACATCGCAACACCTTTTGGATTTTGGTTGTGGCTCGGGCATTCTATCCATTGCCGCGGCCATGTATGGTGTCACAGACATCGACGGGGTCGATAATGATGCACCCTCTATTGAAAACGCGCAGAAGAATGTGCTGCTCAACGATGTCGCTGCGTCCATTAACCTTTATTGTCCGACCATCCCAGAACCAGACAAACGCTACGACCTTATCGTCGCCAACATCTTAGCGCCCATCTTAATCAACCATGCCGAAGAACTCTGTGGTCATTTAGAAAAGCAAAGTACCCTCTTGCTCAGCGGTGTTCTCAACGAACAATGCGCTGAGGTGGAAGAGGCGTACCGCTCTGCATTTACAGCCCACGGCTTAGAGCTGCACGAGAAACCACAGGTGCGTCAACAAAACGAGTGGTCACTCCTGCGTTTTGCGCTCAGGGGCATCTAAGGTCTCGAGCTTTTTCTTCGTACGCCGTTTGCGTCGAGATTTTTGCCGCATTTTTTTGGCTTTGGCCTTATCGGCTGCTGGGATTTTGCCCAGCTTTTCCAACTCAAGCGCTTCAACAAGTTGGCGCTTGGCGAAAAAACGGTTCTCCGCCTGTGAGCGACTTTTTTCGGCGCGGTAAATCTGACCTGTCGGCAAGTATTTTAAGAGCGCCGCCGAAGATGTCTTATTGACCTTCTGCCCGCCTGAACCACCGGCACGCACAAATTGCCATTCCAGATCGGCAGGCTTGATGCCCAGCGCCGCAAAGCGCCGCTCTAAATCTTCCTGCTTTTCTTGTCGGATCGGTGCCATCGCCACTTAAGCATGACGTCTGCGTCCTTATCTTGCAAGAAAAGCGAAGCTTTTAAGATTCGTTGGTCGCCGCTAAAGGAAAATGCTCGGCGGAAAGCTCACCTAAAAGCGGAATGCGGCCAATCAGAATATCCTTGAGCATCACCCAGTCGCCCAGAAAGCTGTAGCCCGGGTATTGAAACGTCGCCGGACGGTTCTTTTCAAAGACGAAATGGCCGATCCAGGCCGAGCCATAGCCCACAACCAAGAGGATCCACATATCCGCAAGATTACCTTGCGAGACAAACCAGACAAAACCGACCAAGACGGCCAAAGAGCCCAGGAAATGGCATAGACGACACACGCCGTTGCGGTGCTCGGAAAGGTAAAAGGGGTAAAATTCTTTAAAATTATTGTATGGCTTAGACATAATACATCACACCTTCATGCGTGGAGCACAGATTTTGTTCAATGTTACTTGGGCTAAGCGGTCTGCATGAGCCACTAGCATGCACAGAAGTGCCTTGGCAAGGGGAATTCTCCGCATCCTCCTGGCATCGAGTCCACCGTTGGGATCTTCCTTAAGATTTCACCTCGACATAAGCCCAAAAAACCTTTAATATAGCCTCAAGGGCCTCCTAACTCACCGAATAATCGTCTATAAAAGGTGAGTACATGCCAGACATTAAACCCAAAACCCTACAGCGCTTCTTTCTCTTCGTGCTTTTTGCCAGCGGCATCGCCGGATTACTCTTTGGCGGCGTGCCCTCAAGCTGTGGTGGCGATGAATTTTCGCTGGAAGAGGCGGCTCTTTCTCAGCAAGATGATGGCTTAGGTGGTTTGGGTAACGGCAACGCAGCCGTTGCTTTACTGGATCCTTACGCAGCACGTTTCAAGCTGCTCTCGCAATATAAAAGCAAGGGGCCTTGTCAAGAATCGGCGGAGGCGGTGCATGCCCCGTCAGCTGCAGCACAGCGCCTTATTGAAAGCGGTCGGGAAAAAGCTAAAGCTAAGGCGGGAAGACGAGGTCCAGATACGGAGTACAGTATCCCGGTGGTTTTTCATAATGTCTGGGAAGAGGAATGTGATCTGGACGACGATGAAAATTGTTTCTTAGGAGGAACCGCGTCACTTTGTCCCGATGGGGATTGTGAAACGCAGGCAGACGAAGCCATTGCGATTCTCAACGCCCAGTTTGATGCGGGACATATTTACTTTCATCGGGCCTTCATCGATCCTGCGATGGAAAGCGAATAT
>JASMKV010000225.1 GCA_030749035.1 Myxococcota bacterium
CCGGTCAAAAGCGATTGATTGTGACCAAGCCCAGCGTTGTTGATCAACACATCGACGCCGCCCCAGGTTTCACGGATGGTTTTAAACATCGCCAGGATATCGTCTTCCTGGCGTAAATCCGTTTCTAAAACCAAGCATTTCGCGCCATAGGCGTTATCCAGACGCTGCGCCAAGGCGGTGAGCCGGTCTTTTCGGCGCCCACAAAGGGCCACCTGCATGCCCACGGAGGCCAGTTTTTCCGCCACCGCCTCGCCAATACCACTGCTGGCGCCGGTCACCAGGGCCACTTGTCCGGCCCAATCGCTCAAATTTCTCTTCTGCATGCAAAATCTCCTTGCGCAAACGCGCCCTGGACTGTAGAGCCCCTTGCTATGCGATTAATAACATTTTTACCAGTATTCCTCTTAGCTTTTAGCGCCTGTAAGCGCACGGAGCATGATCATCAGCAACACGACGCCAAAACCCCGGTGCTCAAAGCCGGCAGTCAAACCTTTGGCAGCGCCATCACTCTCAAAGACACCACCACCCTGGCGGATGTGCTCAAGACCCCTGAAAAATTTCAGGACAAAGAGATCCTCACCGAAGGCGTGGTCAAAGCCGCCTGCAAAAAAATGGGCTGTTGGATGGAATTGGCCACCAGCATGGAGGCTGAAGCCGGTTGTCGGGTGACTTTTAAGGACTATGGCTTTTTCGTGCCCAAAGACTCCCAAGGACGCATGGCTAAAGTGCAAGCCAAGGTTGATGTGAAGAAGATCAACCGCTCGGAAGTCCATCATATGGAGGCCGAAGGCGCCAAGTTTAAAGACAAGACCGAAAGCGGCGCCGCCTATGAAGTCAGACTCGTCGCCACCGGCGTCGATATGCGCGAAGCCAGCTAAGCCTTTTCTTAAAGCTTCACATAGAGCGAGCGGGCACCCAAGTGTCGGGGGCGCAAACCTGCAGCCTCTCCCAGATCTAAAACCGCCGCGGGCAAATCAACCTCAAACTTCCACATATCCTGACGGATTTTTTCCTTTGGAAAAGCCTCAACCCATTCTTCCCACCAACGACTCGGACTTTTGGCCAAAGGCTCGACAAGCAAAAAACCCATACCTTTGCGCGAGCGATTAAGCAGCAAGCGCTTGAGACTTTGGCGCTCAGCATCGGCCAATTCATTGACCACAAACCCCAACACCAGCATGTCGCCAGCCCTGACCTCGGGTGTTTTTAAGAGTGATGCCCGGGCCACATTCGCCTTTAGCCCAAGCGACCGATAAAGAACTTTGGCCTGCGCAATCGCGTGGGCGGAGATATCCCGAGCCATAATGCGCGGCGTGCGCGGCAAGAGGCTTGCCCAAGCGGCCGAGCAAATCCCATTACCACAACCTAAATCGAGCAAACGTCCTGGCGGCGTCGGTGTCCCCAGGCCTTGAAGAATTTCCCGGATAAGATAGAAATGTCTCGGGGCATAGTAGAGTTCAAAAGCCGCCCGCTTACCTAAAGAGGAAAATATTTTTGAGCCGCCTAAGCGTCTGCGCTCCTGCACATAAAAAGTAGATAGGGCCTGGACACCTTTGCGAAGCTCACTAAAACGCAGGCTCTGTGCATAGGCCTCAAAGCGTGCTTCTAAAAATTGTCGATAAGCGGCTTCTATGTCCACAGCGTTTAAACGACTTCGTGTGGATCAACCGAACGCAGCGAACCTTCGTGCTGGTGCACAATCTCCATGATCTCTTCTTCGGTCAAAATGCGTTTTCCGGCCTTGGCGGCCTGAAAGATGGCCTCGAGCAAAACATCATCGTATTCGATGTGACGATTCTCCAGCCAAAAAGAGACATTTGATTTACCGCTCATATAACCGACTTCGATTTCCTGATGCTTGCCAAAAATGCCTGCCGGCACGCCCGAATAAACCCTATCCGCCAGATATTCGTCACCACGGCGCTGCGCTTTAATAATCGCCGCTGCATGCACGCCAGTGGCGGTACGAAAAGCATCCCGCCCCACCATCGGGTAGTTGTATGGGATCTCGACCTTATAAGCTTCGGCCGCGGTCTCGCAGTAACGACTTAGCTCCGAAAGATCTGGCTCCCATTCGCCAAGGAGCTTCAAGTTA
>JASMKV010000226.1 GCA_030749035.1 Myxococcota bacterium
TGGGCCAACATTCGCATCTGAACGAGGTTAGATTAATCAAGTATAATCAGTGGGTTATGGGGTTGATTCCAACGCCTCAACACATCAAAGGTGGGGCAATCGCGCCAATTGGGGCCTTTTTTGTGCGGGTTTTGAGCAAGGGGATGTGCGAATATTGCACGATATGCGGCGAGGAGATGATGGAAAATAGGCCAAAAAAAAGCCGGTCAAAAGACCGGCTTTTTAGAATCTCTAAATTCACTCCAACCTTATTGGGTTGAGCCCCCGCAAGTATTTGAATATTGTTCACAGGATCTTTGCCCTGCGTCATAGTGGCAATTTGTGTCAGAGCATCCACAAATCGCGTTACTACCACTGGCACAGTTTTGGTAGAGCACACGCCCTATCAAATCTCCACCACCTGCTTCATCGTCGACGCCAACAGATGTCATCTTATCCGACTTACCCTTTGTCCATCCTTCGAGGGATCCTCAGCAGCGCCGAGCTCAGCAACAGTATCCACACCAGCAGACGTGCACACATAGGTCGCCCTACCGATTTCTTTCCATTTTCCATCGCACACATAAGAGCGACTAAACTCACCATCATGACAAAGCAATACTGTTTCCTGGGTCTCAACGATTGATACGAGGTAACCATCCTTACAATAGACGACATAGCTCCCGCTCTTCACTGAGGTTAAATCTTCACTCGAATTGCTGTCCAAAACCGACGAACTTAATTCCATCTCACTGCCACAGGCCGTCAACGCAAATCCTAAAAATATAATCGCGAGTTTATTTTTCATTGGGGGTCTCCTCTAAGTTGTTTGTTATTGCCTTGGGATAGTGCAGAGTCCGTGCCAAGAGCCCAATGTTGGCAAGTGCTTGTCTTTATTGGCTTATATGAAAAGGTGCTCTTTTACCTCAGGGGCCACTCGGCCTAAAAACCACAACGTCTTGCGATAGTTTAGGGATCAAGATCCCCCAAAGAAGCTTTGGAAGAAGAGGCAGCTGTATCGCCCTTTAACTCGGCTGCGCTGTCGGCCGAATAAGAATATCGCCAACCTGCATATGCGCCGGCTGCTCTAAGCTATAAAAAACCGCCTCTGCAATATCGCTGGCCTCAAGCACTTTAAAACGGGAGTAGGTTTCCGCTGCTTTGTCGGCGCTTTGATGATATTTTTCGAAGAACTCGGTTTCGACAATCCCTGGCGAGATTAAACCCACACGAATATTGCTCTCAAGCGAGCGCAATTCCTGACGCAATCCTTCACAAAGGGCGCGCACCGCAAATTTTGTCGCCGAATAGACCGCACCAATCGCCGGCACCCGGTGACCTGCCATCGAACCGATATGCAAAACATGACCCTTATCGCCGCGCGCGCGCATGTCTTTGACCGCTTCGCGCGTGGTGATGCAAAGCGCCAAGACATTCACCTCAAGCATCTCCCGCCAGGCTTCGCTCTGACCGGTCAAAAGCGATTGATTGTGACCAAGCCCAGCGTTGTTGATCAACACATCGACGCCGCCCCAGGTTTCACGGATGGTTTTAAACATCGCCAGGATATCGTCTTCCTGGCGTAAATCCGTTTCTAAAACCAAGCATTTC
>JASMKV010000227.1 GCA_030749035.1 Myxococcota bacterium
CTTGAATGGGGCCCTTTCAAGTGGGGTAACCTTTCAGGTGGGTATTGTGAATACCTCCAACGATAGAGTCTCAGTTAATCTCTTAACGTCAGGATCGGTGAGTTTGGGGACTGGGTCGTCGACTTTAAGTACGGCGGCGAAGGCGCAATCTGCGATTACGGCTATTGATACCGCGATTGACAGAGTGTCGAGTCGACGAAACACTTTGGGTTCGGCACAAAACAGATTGAATGTGACCATCTCTAATCTTGGCAGTATCAAAGAAAACTTGTCGGCAGCAAACTCACGGATTCGTGATGTTGATGTTGCGGCAGAAACAGCGGACATGAGCCGTAATCAGATTTTAATGCAGGCCGGTGTGTCTGTGTTGAGTCAGGCGAATCAAATGCCAGGAATGGTGTTGTCCTTGCTTGGATAAAAGATAGAACAAACACAACGTTTATAAGTCTCCGTGTGAGCACTCGTTTAAAACGAGTAGGGTGTGGGGCAAGGGAACGTATTTAGGAAAAGAGGAATAAGATGGCTTTATCAATGTTAACCAATGTGTCTTCGCTAGGAGCCCAGCGCAACTTAGCCAAGACCAATAACGCTGTTGCAAAAAACATATCGCGTTTGTCTTCGGGGATGCGTATCAACAGGTCGGCAGATGATGCTGCCGGTTTGGCGATCACATCGAAAATGACGGCCCACATTCGTGGACTTGGACAAGCTGAGCGAAATGCGAACGATGCGGTCTCTTTAATCCAAACCGCTGAAGGCGGATTGAACGAGATCAATGGTCTTCTCACGAGGATGCGTGAGCTGGCGGTCCAGTCTTCGACCGGAGGTACACTGGTGGCTTCTGATCGCTCGGCGTTGGATCAGGAATTCCAGGCACTTGAGTCTGAGATTGATCGTATTGTTAACGTGACTCAATATAATGGCCAAAGTCTCTTGAATGGGGCCCTTTCAAGTGGGGTAACCTTTCAGGTGGGTATTGTGAATACCTCCAATGATAGAGTCTCAGTTAATCTCTCAACGGCATTATCCTCATCTTTGGGGATTGGAACATCGTCATTAACGACGGCAACGCATTCACAGATGGCGATTACGGCTATCGATACCGCGATTGACAGAGTGTCGAGCAGGCGAAACACCTTGGGCTCGGCGCAAAACAGATTGAATGTGACCATTTCAAACTTGGGAAGCATTAAGGAAAACTTGTCTGCAGCGAACTCCCGTATTCGAGATGTCGATGTAGCGGCTGAGACGGCGGACATGAGCAGGAATCAGATCTTAATGCAGGCCGGTGTGTCTGTGTTGAGTCAAGCGAATCAGATGCCAGGAATGGTATTGTCCTTGCTTGGATAAAAGAACTAAACTTTAAACCTTCACAAGACGGGGTGGGCATGATTGCTCACCCCGTCTTTTTTTTTGTCTTTTTTTTATCAAATATCATTAAAGTTTTAATGTTTTTCGTCGATGGCCTAAGCAGACGCCTCTCGTGTTAGACCGAAACTTATAGGTTCTCCCCTATAAGCGGATGTCGAAGCACGAATAAAATAAGAAGTGTTCCTGATGTAAACACACACATGAAAAGGAGAGGAGGCCATGGCATATTCTATGCTCACCAACATCTCTTCACTAGGTGCCCAACGGAACCTATCGAAGACAACAGCAATGTTGGCAAAAAGTATTGAAAGGCTATCCTCTGGTATGCGGATCAACAAGTCAGCAGATGATGCTGCGGGCTTGGCCATCAGCTCTAAAATGAGCGCGCATGTTCGCGGACTGGCACAGTCTCAGCGAAATGCAAATGATGCCGTAAGTTTGATCCAAACAGCAGAGGGAGCCATGAATGAAATTTCAGGGTTGCTGACACGGATGCGAGAGCTTTCGGTGCAAGCAGCGACTGGAGGAACCTTAACTACCAGTGACCGTTCAGCACTGGACCAGGAGTTTCAAGCTTTAGAATCTGAAATTGATCGGATTGTAAACGTGACGAAATACAATGGTTCAAACTTGTTGAATGGAGCGATATCAAGTGGAGTCAGCTTTCAAGTTGGGATCTTAAATTCTGGAAATGACAGGATTTCGGTGACCATCTCGACAGCGTTGTCTTCGTCTTTGGGCACGGGGACGTCATCTTTGGTGACGGCGACGAAAGCTCAATTGGCGATTACTTCGGTGGACTCTGCGATTGATAAGATCTCATCTCGTCGCAATTCGTTAGGAGCGGCTCAAAACCGCCTGGCGGTGACGATTTCAAACTTAGGTAGTATTCATGAAAACCTTTCAGCGGCCAATTCAAGGATTAGGGATGTGGACGTGGCGTCAGAGACAGCCACATTAGCCCGCAACCAAATCCTGATGCAGGCCGGTGTTTCAGTTTTAGCTCAAGCCAATACCATGCCTGGTTTGGCGCTGAGTCTCTTAGCTTAAAAGTTTTCTATTGAGGTCTGGGGGCAATCGTTTGACGATTGTCCCCAAACCGAAAAACGTCAAAAAAATTCCAGACCTTCTAAAGTTTCTTTGCGTTGCGACGATGACGAAGCAACGGCGTTTAACCTGATTTGGCTTCGGCTGGTTCAGGTTCAAGAGGAAACACTTCATGAACTAAAAACATAGGAGGATAAACAGGAGAACAACATGGCTTTGTCTATGTTAACCAATGTTGCTTCTTTAGGTGCCCAGCGCAATCTTCAGAAGACAACGGGCGATATTGCCACTAATGTTTCTCGTCTCTCGTCAGGGATGCGTATTAATAGGTCAGCAGATGATGCTGCGGGATTGGCCATTTCATCAAAGATGAGTGCCCATGTTCGTGGTTTGTCGCAGGCCCAGCGCAACTCAAACGATGCGGTGAGCATGATACAGACAGCAGAAGGGGCGCTCAACGAGATTGGGGGTCTGCTTACGCGTATGCGTGAGCTTGCGGTACAGGCCGCAACGGGCGGAACGCTTGTTGCCTCTGACCGTTCGGCTTTGGATCAAGAGTTTCAAACGCTTGAGTCAGAGATCAACCGGATTGTCGAGGTGACCAAGTACAACGGCCAAACGCTGCTCAATGGGGCGATGTCGACCGGCGTGTCATTTCAGGTTGGGATTCTCAACTCGACAAATGACCGGATCACCATGTCATTGGCGACATCTACGGCCACGGCGTTAAGTACAGCAGGTAAAACTGTAAGTACGGCGACGAATGCACAAGTTGCGATTACGGCAGTAGATAGCGCGATTGAAAAGGTGGCCACGCGTCGCAACACATTGGGGGCGGTGCAGAACAGACTTTCTGTGACCATCTCCAATCTTGGTTCTATCCACGAGAACTTATCTGCGGCAAATTCGCGGATTCGGGATGTGGATGTGGCAGCAGAGACAGCAAATATGAGCCGTAATCAGATCTTGATGCAGGCTGGTGTTTCAGTGCTCTCACAGGCCAATTCCATGCCTGGCATGGTTTTGTCACTGCTGGGCTAGGACTGCTAAGTTATTGAAAAGAAAGCGTTTTCGACGGCATTTCGATGCTGTCGGAACGCTTTGCTTGGCTTTTTGGCGTCCGATACCTTTTTTTCCTAAAGATAAGGGGACCTCCCGTCGATGTGGTGGTGATGGCGGTGTGGTAAGGGGTTTCTAAGTTACTATTATTGTGTTATTTTTAGCTCTCTGACTGGCAGGAGGTTGTAGAGCATGGGTTCCTCGTCTGGCATTACATTTTCTGGTCTAAGTTCGGGGCTTGATACCTCGGCGATTGTGGACGCTTTGGTGAACGCCTCAAAGGCGCCCATTTATCGACTACAAAGACAAAAATCGAATTTAGGTATGCACAAGAGTACCTATACCTCTATCGAGGGCATGATCGATGCGCTCGAAACCAAAGCACAGACACTCGATACCACCAAAGAATTCTTTGTCTACAGCGCTTCTTCATCCGATAGCACCAAAGCCACAGTCGCTGCCGATGGCGATGCGGTTCCCGGTCGTTATTCCATGACCATCAATACGCTTGCTTCGGCGGAGCGCACCTACTCCGACTCGTTAGGAACTTCAGCAACGACAGCTTTGATGATCACTGGAACGCTTGAGATTACGGTTGGCTCAGGTACCCCGGTCGATGTAGAGATCGAGGCGAATGATACAGCGACGACGATAGCCTCGAGGATTAATGCCTCGGGTGCCGATGTCACCGCAGGTTTGCTCTTTGATGGCACGAACTATTATGTTCAGGTTTCCGGTAACAGCACCGGAGCCGCCAATGCGATTACTTTTGACGAATCGAAGTTAA
>JASMKV010000228.1 GCA_030749035.1 Myxococcota bacterium
AAATTGCCCTTGGCCTTTTTTGGTGCGCTGGGGCTTGTGCTGAAGTTTCGCCCCGATATGGCCATTAGTGTGGGCGGCTATGCGGCGGGTCCAGCCATACTTGCGGCATATTTCTGCAGGGTACCTGTTGCGGTGATGGAGCAAAACGCTTTGCCAGGCATCACAAATAGAATTCTTGGCCGTTTGGCTTATCGTGTCTTTGCCGGACTCCCAACGCAAGCCTTCAGTGCAGGCAAGGTTGTTGTTGTGGGTAATCCGGTGCGTGCTTCTTTGGTCGGTATAGCGCAGAAGAGTTATGTGCCTGGAGGGCCTCTAAGGATACTGGTGATGGGCGGATCGCAAGGTGCCGTGGCAATTAATGATGCGATGATAGATGCATTACCGGCGATAAAAGCATTGGGCGCCGAAATCGAACTTGTTCATCAAACAGGAAAGCGTGATCACCAGAGGGTCTTCACGGCTTATGAAGAAGCTGGGGTTAAGGCAGAAGTTCAGCCCTTTATTGATGACATGGCAGAAATTTACAAAACAAGCCATTTGGTGGTTACACGTTCGGGCGCCAGCTCCATTGCAGAGTTAGCCTTGTGTGGCTTGCCATCGATACTGATTCCTTTCCCGTACGCTGCAGATAATCATCAAGAAGCGAATGCAAGAATATTAAGTGAGTGTGGCGCGGCGATGCTTGTGTTGCAAAACGAATTAACAGGCACACGACTGATTGAAGTCATTCAGGATTTTATCAGGCATCCTGAGAAATTACAGACCATGTCTGAACGCGCGTTGACACAGGCAAAGCCTGATGCGGTGGCAACGATTGTCGACAACATTGAAAGTGAGGTCTCTTATGTTTAGGGACCGCGCACATAAGCTGCATTTTGTAGGTATTGGTGGTGTGGGCATGAGTGGCATTGCTGAGGTGCTCTTGAACCTTGGATATGACGTCAGTGGTTCGGATATGCAGTTGTCACCAGCAACCTCGAGGCTGGCGGCATTGGGGGCTAAAGTCTTCAGAGGACATCTTGCAGAAAATGTTGCAGGTAGAGATGTGGTCGTGATTTCGACAGCAATTCAAGAAGGTAATCCTGAGATTGTAGAAGCCAAAAAACAAGGGATACCCATTATTCGTCGTGCAGAGATGCTCGCCGAACTCATGCGCATGAAGTATGGCATCGCCGTTGCAGGAACGCACGGCAAGACGACAACAACCTCACTTGTGGCGACTGCGCTTTCTTTGGGTGACATTGACCCGACGATTGTCATTGGTGGCAAGCTGCGCTCGATCCATTCGAATGCCAAATTGGGTGCTGGCGATTATATGGTTGCGGAAGCCGATGAAAGTGATGGTTCGTTTTTGAAGTTAATACCGACGATTGCTGTAATTACCAATATTGATGCTGAGCATCTCGATTATTGGACAGGCGGCCTCGAGCAAATTGTGGATGCGTTCGTTGATTTTTCGAATAAGGTGCCATTTTACGGTTGCTCTATTGTTTGTGTTGACCATCCAGTCGTTCAAACCATTTTGCCGCGATTGGAAAAACGCTATGTGACTTACGGCTTTTCTGCGCAAGCGGACTTTGTCGCTGAGGATGTTGAAGTTCTTGAAGGTGCGATGGCCTTTAGTGTGCGTTGTCGTGGTGAATTACAAGGTCGTATTCATCTCAACATGATTGGGCGACACAATATTTTGAATGCCTTAGCGGCCGTTGTGGTGGCGGAAGAAGTGGGGGTCCCATTTGAAACTATTGCGGAGTCGTTGTCAGAGTTTTCAGGCGTGGGGCGTCGATTCGAAGTTAAAGGATGCGTACAGGATATTCTTGTTGTTGATGATTATGGTCATCATCCAGAGGAAATCGTGGCAACTCTTTCTGCGGCCCGTGAAGCATATGACCGACGTTTGGTTGTTGCGTTTCAACCGCATCGTTACACGCGAACACAAAGCCTTTTAAAGGACTTCAGCCGCGCATTTAACGCATCTCATGTTTTACTGGTTTCAGACATTTATGCTGCCGGGGAAGATCCGATTATTGGTGTGGATGCACAATCTTTGGTGGCCTCGATCAGTGAACATGGTCATCATGATGCGCAGTGGGTTGGCCCCGTTGAAGCGATGGGCGCACGTCTTGAGGAAATTGTTCGGCCTGGCGATTTGGTGCTCACATTGGGGGCCGGAAATGTTTGGCAAGCTGGCGAAGAGCTTTTGGTCTATTTGCGCGGAGGCTTGTCTGCGACGACATCACCTTCGGTTGACGAAATGTTGAGTCCTTCAGAGGAAGAGGAATGTTAGCAGTGGCAATACAAGAGAATACTCCGCCATGGATTGCGGGCCTACATGAGATACAGGACCTCGAGGTTCGTGAAGATGTTTTGCTCGCACCGATGGGTTCATTTCGAATCGGTGGCCCAGCTGATGTGTTGGTGTCGCCCAGTAGTCCAGAAGCTGTTGCATCCTTACAAGAATTTGTGTTGCGTGAAGCATTACCTTTAACCGTGCTTGGTGGTGGAACCAATGTTTTGATTGGTGATTTGGGGATTCGCGGTGTGGTCGTCGACTTAAGTGGAGGATTTAACTTTCTCCACGAAGAAGAGCTCGATGACAAGACAGTGTGTTGGCATGTTGGATCGGGTTGTGGAACGGGCAGGATTGTTCGACGCAGTGTGACCAAAGGTTTGGTCGGCGCGCATGTCTTGGCCGGCGTGCCTGGGAGCATGGGGGGCGCTTTGATTATGAATGCCGGTGGACACGAGGGCGAAATCGGTGATGTTGTACATCGGGTGCAGGTCGCACAGGCGGGTACTTTGCATTGGCTGAATCAAGAAGAATGTGGGTTCTCATACCGAAATTCAATGTTTGCCAGAGATGCGATTGTTTTATCTGCGGAGTTACATTTACAGAAAAGTGTGAATGATGCCCTGCGTGAGACCGTGTCGCATGCACAAAAGAGACGCAAGTCGACACAGCCTCTACAGAAACCCAATGCAGGAAGTATCTTTAAAAACCCAGAGGGGGCTTACGCAGGCCAGCTGATTGAAGAATCTGGGTGTAAGGGCTGGACAGAGGGCCAGGCTCAAGTCTCGCCATTGCATGCGAATTTTATCGTCAATTTGGGCGGCGCGACCGCGGCCCAGGTTTTAACCTTGGTGGAACGTGTACGTCAAGAAGTCGCTTCAAAGCATGGGGTCACGCTTAAGATGGAAGTCAAGTTGCTTGGTGACTTTGGGCCTGAGTTGAATGTCCTGAAAGGAGAGCTTGTCAATGCCGGCAAATAAAAAAACAGCACCTGCGTTTGTAAGAAAGCGAAAGGGCAATCGTCGAATGCAGACAAAAGAAGAAGCTGCGAAGAACTCGAAACTGACTGCTTTTCGTAAAACGTGGCTGCCCATCATCATCAGTGGTGTTTCGGTGAGTGCCGCGATTCTTATTGCGTTCTATGGGTGGAGTGCTTTGCGGGAATCAGAGCAGTTACGCGTGAAATCTTTACAGGTGATTGGCAATGCGTCGATCAGCACCGAAGAGATAACTTCTTATGCCGGTTTGGCGCTTGGTCAATCTATTTTTGAAATAGATTTGGATGCCGTGAGTAGAAACTTAAAACGCCATCCTTGGATCGATAAGGCTTATGTCAGAAGAAGATTGCCCGATGTGATTCGAATCCATGTTGGTGAGCATCAGCCAAGGCTTCTGGTGGCTTTGGAGCATGTCTATCTTGCCGATGAAGAAGGCAATGTCTTTAAGCGTTGGCAGGGTGAGGACGTCAAGGGACTTCCTGTTATCACAGGGCTGAATGCAGAAGAAGCCAAGGACTTCCCCGAAACAACCAGAGAACATTTGTTGATGGCCATAAGTCTTGCCGATACCATAAGCGCCGAACCCGGTGTGCTCACGGGTGTGGATGAAATCGCTTATGATAAAGATTTAGGCTGGAGTATTTTGTCAGGGGTTGCGGGGACACGCGGGCGCCCTGTGCGTATGCATTTAGGCTTAGACCCTGAAAGTCAACTCCATTTGTTGCATGCGGTATTAAGTCGTCTTCAAGAGATCAACCGGTTGCCCGAAGTGGTTTGGGTCGACCAATCAAAACATTTGAACAAGATTCATGTGCGTTTAAACAGCACTTATAAATTTTGGAATAAACAAACTATTTTAGCAAAGGCAAGGTAAGTTATGACGTATTCAGGTGAACTTATTGTCGGTTTAGATATCGGCACAACAAAAATTTGTACTATCGTCGGTGAGCGAACACCCTCGGGCAGTATTGATATCGTAGGCATTGGGACACATCCATCGCGTGGACTGCGTAAGGGGGTTGTGATCAATATAGAGTCTACCGTGGATTCCATAAAGCATGCCATCCAGGAAGCTGAGCTGATGGCTGGTTGCGAGATTTCTAATGTGTATGCGGGGATCGCCGGTGGACATATCAAAGGATTTAACAGTCACGGTATTGTGGCCGTCAAAGATAAAGAAGTTTCAGATACGGATATTGGTCGTGTCATTGACGCGGCTCGTGCCGTTGCCATTCCCTTAGACAGGGAAGTGATTCATATCCTGCCACAGGAATATATTATTGATGAGCAAGATGGCATTCGGGAGCCGTTGGGCATGAGTGGCGTACGTCTTGAGGCGAAAGTTCATATTGTCACAGGTGCGGTGACCAGTGCACAGAATATTGTGAAATGCGCACAGCGCTGTGGTTTGAATGTTGCCGATATTGTGCTTGAGCAATTGGCTTCAAGTGAGGCAGTGCTCTCGCCAGATGAAAAAGAACTGGGTGTCGCACTCATCGATATTGGTGGTGGAACAACCGACATTGCGATTTGGAGTGAAGGCAGCATTGTTCATACTTCAGTTTTAGCTGTAGGTGGTGATCATGTGACCAATGATATTGCTGTTGGCTTGCGTACGCCAATGGAAGAAGCAGAGCAGATTAAGCGCAAGTTTGGTTGTGCTTCGACATCGGTTCTTGATGAGGATGAGAGTTTTGAGGTTGCAAGTGTGGGAGGAAGAAAGCCTCGTGTGCTTTCACAACAAATACTTACAGAAATCATCGAGCCTCGTGTAGAGGAAATGTTTTCTCTTGTTCACCAGGAGATTATACGAACCGGTTATGAAGATTTACTGGCAAGTGGTGTTGTGATTACCGGTGGCGGTACTCTTTTAGATGGCATGTGTGAGCTTGCGGAAGATATTTTAGGACTGCCCGTTCGCAGGGGTGAGCCTGGCGGTATTGGTGGGCTTGTGGATGTTGTTAAAAGTCCGATTTACGCAACCGGTGTTGGGCTTGTCCAATACGGTTCAGCGCATGAAGAGAATAGATTTTTCAAAGTCAGAGAAGAAAATGTTTACGGCAAAGTGAAGAGCAGAATGCGCTCCTGGCTTGGCGAAATTTTTTAACAAAATAGATAAGAATTAGAGTTTTGGTTTTATACTTACATCCTGGAGGGGATCATGATTGAAATAGATGAATTTACATCAAATGATGCATTGATTAAAGTAGTTGGTGTGGGCGGCGGCGGCGGTAATGCCGTGAATACAATGATACGTGGCAAGGTGCAGGGCGTTGACTTTCTTGCAGCCAATACGGATCGTCAGGCACTGGTGGATAATCTTGCGCCGACAAAAATCCAATTGGGCAGCAACTTGACCAAAGGTTTGGGGGCAGGCGCCAATCCTGATATTGGTCGTGAGGCCGCATTGGAGGATAGAGACCAGATCGCAGCCGCCTTAGAAGGCGCGGATATGGTTTTTGTCACAGGTGGCATGGGCGGTGGTACCGGTACAGGCGGTGGCCCCGTGATCGCAGCGATTGCGCGTTCCTTAGGCGCCTTGACTGTCGGTGTTGTGACGAAGCCATTCTTTTTTGAAGGCAATCGTCGCCGCAGGCATGCTGAGCAAGGCATTGTAGAGCTTAAGGAAGCGGTCGATACGCTTATCACCATACCGAATCAGCGGCTTTTGTCGATTACGGCAGAATCCACTTCCATGTTGGAGGCCTTTAAAAAAGCAGATGAGATACTTTTGCATGCGGTACAAGGCATCAGTGATTTGATCACTTACAGTGGTATTGTTAATGTTGACTTCGCCGACGTGCGAACGATCATGACGGACCAGGGTATGGCACTGATGGGAACGGGTATCGGTGTGGGTGAGAATCGTGCTGTAGAAGCGGCCAATGAAGCGATTTCATCACCTCTTTTAGAGGATATTACCATTGATGGTGCAACGGGTATTTTGATCAACGTGACTGGTGGTCCGAATATGACATTGCATGAAATCAATGCCGCTTCGACGTTGATTCAAGAAGCTGCAGATGAAGATGCCAATATTATCTTTGGTTCAGTGATTGAAGAGGATATGGGCGATGAATTAAAAATTACCGTTATTGCAACTGGGTTTGAAAAAGCGCACAGCGCAACCAAGGACAATATTCGGCAAATGGCTGTGCAGAAAGAGGCACAAGACATCCCCACGATTATTCGAAATCGATGGGAGCAGGAGCGAATGACGAAAGTTGCCGGTCCTGATGACTATGAAACAGTTGAAGAAGAGTATGACATTCCCACATTTTTGCGACGCCAGGCTGAGTAAGCTTTTTGTCTCACAGAATGTTTAAGCCCATGGAATCATATTTAGGGCTGCTTCAGGTGCTGTCGTTTGTGTCGCCGAGAAATCATTTCGGCGACATGAGCTGTCCAGTTTTCATCCTTGATTAATGCTGGATAAAAGGGTTTGTGATAGTGTAGACTTACCCTATGTCGTTGTACTTAATCGCAAAGCACGACGTCTCTCGACGCATTGGATGATGAACCATGGAGCAAAGGCAGTATATCGATAACATGTTGGCTGCCGAATCAGGCACGCTGCATCAATTCGGTAAACGTGATATTGTGATGGTTTATCCCAGCCCCTATACGGTGGGCATGGCATCTTTGGGTTTTCAAAGTGTCTATCGGGATTTAAATGCGTTACCGGATACTTGTGCCGAGCGGGCTTTTTTACCTTCTGCGGATATTTTTGACCAATCCTGGAAAACGCTTTTAAGCTTTGAAAGCAAAAGACCAGTGGGTGACTTTTCTGTGTTGGCTTTTTCGGTTGCTTACGAATTGGAACTCCAGGGTCTTTTCCACACTTTAGAGCTCTCAGGTATTCCTGTATTAAGGGAAGAGAGAGGAGAAGAGCAGCCGTGGATTGTCGCCGGTGGGCCTCTGACTTTCTCAAATCCAACACCTCTGGCACCATTTGCAGATATCATTGTGATGGGGGAAGCCGAAGGCTTGTTAGAGCCTTTGTTGGAACAGCTTTTTGGTTGTGAAAAGCGCAGTGATGCGCTGCGGGTTCTTGCCGGGCTTCCTGGTTTTTATATCCCATCCATTCATGGAGAGTGCTTACCCGCGGTGGCGAAAGCGCCAGACAATCTTTTGCCGGCAACCTCAGTGATTTGCACGCCACATTCGGCGTTGCGTGATATGTTCTTGATTGAAGTAGAGCGAGGATGTTCAAGGGGGTGCACATTTTGTGTCATGCGCCGTTCGACCAATGGTGGTATGCGCCTTGTCTCCAAGGAGAAAATCCTTTCGTTGATTCCAGATGAAGTCAATCGTGTTGGCTTGGTAGGGGCTGCTGTTTCCGACCATCCTAAAATCGTCGAGATTGTCAGTGATATTGTTGATTCGGGGCGAGAAATAGGACTTTCAAGTTTGCGCTCGGACAGACTCACGCCAGCCTTTGTGCAGGCTCTTAAAAAAGGTGGCTATAAAACATTAACGGTCGCGTCCGATGGTGCATCGGAACGTCTTCGCATTGGTATGGAGAAAAAGATAAGAGCTCGGCATTTGTTGAATGCTGCAAAGCTTGCAGGTGAAGAAGGGGTGCCGGTGCTCAAGGTGTATATGATGATCGGGGCCCCCGGTGAAGAGGATGCAGATTTAGATGAATTGGTGGCCTTATGTCTCGAACAGGACAAGATGGCGGGGCCTAAGACGCGGATTGCGATGGGCTTAGCACCCTTTGTGGCGAAACGTAATACCCCCTTAGACAGATTGCCTTTTGCGGGTGCCAAGACTGTGGAGCGACGTATCGCCTATTTACGCAAGCGCCTTGAGCCGCGGGTGGAACTTCGTGCCACAAGTGTACGATGGGCATGGGCCGAGTACGTTTTGGCGCAAGGCGGTTCGGAGACAGGTTTGGCATGCTATCGAGCTTGGAAGCGAGGAGGGCGCTTTGTCGATTATAAAAAAGAATTGAAGCCTTTTGACAAAAGCTCAGAGTTTCAAGAAAATCTCGCTCAAAAGCATTTGGCTGGACTCTTTGCCAGCGCCTAATTTAGTGATAGTCTAAGCAGAAGATGAAGAAAAAAATTGCTTTAGGGATTTCGAGTGCAGGTGGTGTGGGATATTTGCCCATGGCGCCGGGTACATTTGGCACTTTGGTGGCGATACCTGTGTGGTGGATCTTTTCAGACTTCGACCTTGTGGCCTATGTGGCGCTTACCGCTGCGCTTACCGGGATTGCGATTTGGGCATCATCCGAAGCCAACAAAATCTATGAAGACCATGACGCTTCACAGATTGTGATCGATGAGGTTGTTGGTTTGCTCTGTGCGGCGGTGGCAGTGCCATTTGAATGGAAACAAATTATTGTTGTGTTTCTCCTGTTTCGTTTCTTTGACATTTTGAAACCACCACCCGTTCGGTGGCTGGATAAAAATGTGAAGGGTGGCGTTGGAGTTGTTCTTGACGATGTTGTTGCGGGCTTTCAGGCTTGTGGTTGCATACACGTTGCGCGTTTGCTTTACGGCTCATGGTGGTAAAGTTGATGGAAAGTGATTGCGCCGCATTAGCCGAACAATTGGTGGCTAAATTTCGAGATAAAAAATATACCTTGGCAAGTGCAGAGTCCTGCACGGGTGGGCTGATTTCGCACCTTGTGACGAATATCCCGGGCTCCAGTGAGGTTCTCATCGGGGGGTGCGTGGCGTATTCAAATGCTGCCAAGGAGAGCCTCTTGGCGGTGCCTGGCGAGGTTATCGAAAACGCCGGCGCGGTGTCCGAGCCTTGTGTCTTGGCGATGGCGCAAGGGGTACGAAAACGTTTTGATTGTGATTTTGGTATCGCTGTCAGTGGTATTGCGGGGCCAGGTGGCGCACGGGAGGGCAAGCCGGTCGGAACCGTTTGGCTTGGTTTAGCGCAGGAGCAGGGTGTCGATGCACGTCTTTTTCATTTTGAGCATGACCGCCAGGGCAACAAGTGGGCGAGTGCTTTAGAGGCTTTAAAGTGGCTGCTTGAAGTCTCGTGATCAGTTTTTGGGTGGTGCCGAAACAGGTGGAATATCTTTGATGCTTAAATGTGGCGGCTCGTGTTCTGGATCACAGCGATAGCGTGTGAAGTCTTCGAGACCAGCGTTTTTAAGGACATCTTCATCAATCCAGGCTTGACCTTTAGATGTGGCAGGGTTTTGCGCGAGAAGTTCAAGACTTGCATCAGCAAGGATTTCCGGCGTGCGCCACATGGCTGCATTGCCAAGGCCAAAGTTAATGGTCGCAGCGGTTTCGACAGCCGTTGCCGGCCACAGGGAGTGGGCCGTCACACCTGTGTCTTCGCATTCCTCAGCAATGGCCTGAGCAATCATACTCATGCCAAACTTTGAAACACCATAGGCGCCATGATTGCGCATGACCGACGTATCTACCGGCGGAGACATCATCAGAATGTGTCCGTAATTGCGCTCAAGCATATGGGGCAATACTTTATGACTCAGGATAAAGCCTGCGCGCACATTAATATTCATGATCAAATCATATTTACGCACAGGCGTGTCTTTGACTTCAGCCCACCAGAGGGCGCCTGCATTGTGTACCATGATGTCGATTTGGCCAAATGCATCCAGGGTTTTATCAATGGCTTGCTCGCAAGCTTCTGCATCGCGAACATCGAGTTGAATGGGCAGTGCCTTGCGCCCCAAAGCCTCTATTTCTTGCGCCGTTTCAAGAATTGTTCCGGGCAATTTGGGATGCGGGTCCATGGTTTTAGAGGCAAGTGCAACATGGGCGCCTTCTTTAGCATAGGTTAAAGCACAGACTTTGCCTATGCCGCGTGAGGCTCCAGTGATAAATACGACACGGTCTTTTAAGCGCATAATATGTTTTCCTTACTTAGTCTTGATAATGAAAATAGAGGAGGGTGCCACCGATAACTGTCGAGGCAGCGCCCAGGCCGGTGAGTCCCAAACTCATGAGACCATTGGTGCGCGCACTTTCTTTTTCAGCGCTCGTTGCAGCACCATCTTGTAGGGTACGGATGTGGTTATTGGTGAGGAGGGCGCCAACAATAAAGAGGACGACACCGGCGCCGGCACTGATGGACGGGAGCAGAGGGAATTGGTCCGGCGTTGAGTTGATAAAGGGGATAGGGGCGGGGATATGTGCGGCGTGAATATCTGCAGGGGTGTGCACCGGTTCAGGCAAAGGTGATGTTTTAATGTTTTTTGGATTGGGCGGTGTGGGGGTGGCAGTGACACGGGTCGATGAACTTGCGACATTGGATGTTGCATTCTCTTTGGGCACAATGATGGTGGAGGCGGTGACAGGGAGCGTTGTTTGTTTGGGCGGGGGCTGCTCCTGTGCGTGAAAGGCTTTTGCGAAAGCGCTTTCTTTTTGTGCCCAGGCGGGTGCTTGATCCTGCTTGGCTTCCACCTTGCGAATATTCGGCCTTGTGGTTGCTTTAATGCGGGGAAGGAGTGCACCTTGTTGGGTCTTTTGATCTGCTTTTGTGGGTTTCAGATCTTCCTTCGTGTTTTCCGGCAAGGCCTCTTGTTGTGGCTTGGTCTCGGTGGTCAAGGCGTCGGATTCGGTATTGCTAAAGTCTAAAATATTCATCTTCGCCTCCGCCTCTCGCTCCGCAGGCGTCATGCTTTCGAGTCGATATTTTTCATTCGTATAGTCATTAAAAAGTGCTTTTAGAAATGCATTGGCGACTTCATTGAAGCTGCCAGGGTGTCCGCCAAAGGGCATGGAGCCCATGGCTGTGCCTTGTAACGCCTTCTTTTTGAAATCGAAGAACCATCCATCCATGGCCAGGATGAATTTTTTATGTTTTTTGAGTCGTAGGACAATGATTTTATCAAAACCTGTGATTTCACCGACCCGCTTGAGGCTGGGGGTGAGGTTGGTTAAATTTGTCCTTAAGGGCAGTTTACGGATATTCGTCTCTAACTTTTTGCGTTGATTGGTCGGCGCTAATCGTGCCATTTGTTTGAGCATCTTGCCTTTCTTCAGACGCACTTGCTTGCCCCAGCTTTTGTAACCTCTTTTCGCAATCCGCACAAAATGCAATCCCGCTTTCGAGTTCCGAATGGTTAAGGGGGTCATCCCCTTGTATTTGCCATCCATAAAGACCATGGCATTGGAGGGTTTTGACCTCAACGTGATGGGCCCTCGCCCAGCTTTCCTTCTGTGTCTTTTGACGCGATGGAAGAAGTTGGGCATCGAGCCTGTAAAGTATTTCGAGCTTGGAGCTAGTGTTGGGTTTAAGGAAAGCGCGTCACTCAAGGTTTTGAACGCTTTCTTTTTGTGGGAGCGTTTAAGATAAGCGGCCCCAAGGAGCTCCAAGGTTTTGACTGTAGGTGCAATGTCTCTAAGATAGGCTGCTTGCCTGGCGTATTGTCGGTAGGCTTGCTGCAGTTGTTCTTCTGCGCGTTGATATTTCTTTTGGTCCATTGAGATCATGCTTGCTTGGATCAAAGCATCAGTTTTTTTGTTCTGTGCGAGATGTTTCTCAAGTTTGGGATTGCCCAAAGCCACTTCTAAGGGCAAGAGCTTAAAGTCCGGATGGAGACTTAAAAGAGACTCAATCTCTGCATGAATGAGTTCAGCTTGCCGTTGCATGGTTTTGTCCTTGGGGACGTGCATGATCACGCCGACCGTTGGTGTGGCCAGGACAGGGGTGCTGAGTCCCAGGCTGAGTATCAAGCTTATCGTTAAATCACGTCTAACCATTGGCTTAGTCTAGTCTTTTTTCTTGCAAATGCCTAATTAATAGCGTTTGAAGGATATGCATATGCGTGTTTGCTGAAAAATGACATTTGTTGTAAAACCCTTTTGAAAACAGCTTTTTATGCTAGGATTGCCACGTGTCGAGTCATGAACCATTAGGGCTTTTATTGGTACGGGAAGAGCTTATTACCCGTCCACAGCTCTATGATGGCCTTAGACTACAACGACGGAATTCTAAACTCTTAGGTTCCTGCTTAATCGAGTTGGGCTTTCTTGACCCTGAAGCGCTCCTGGATATCTTGTCGAGACAGTTATCGTTGCCGCCGCTGCCGCCTGGCAGTTTGGATGAGATTGAGCCCGACGCCCTTGCCAAAATATCAGGCGATATGGCCAAACGCTTAAGGCTCGTGCCCTATTCATGGGATGGTGACGTTTTAGGGGTTGCGGTTGCGGATGGTAGCGCCTTGGGAAAACTCGAAGAGGTGAGTACCTTGATTGGTTCTCCGGTGGGCGCTTATTTGGCGATCGAAAGTGAAATTGAAGCAGCATTGGAAAACCACTACGGCGATGGAAACCAAAACGCTCTGGACTCTGAAGAGCCTGTTTTACTGGAGTCTCCAGCGCAAAGTCTCGGCAAAAAAAATATTTTCATGGAACTGTCCAATCAAGATCTTGACCATATTTTTGAAGATGAAGAAAATGATGCGCCAGTTGTTCTGGATTTACCCAAAAGCGAACATGGGACAAATCGTTTACATGGTGCGCAAGCGGTGCTTGCAAGTGCGCCCGAGAGTAAAAAAATAGATGTGTTGGACTTTTATGGGGCGGTTGACCGCGCATTCACGTGTTTGACAGCGGACGACATCGCTGAGTGTTTAGGCTCGGGTTATTTGAATTATTTTTCACGGGTGCTCGTCTTAGGCGTGCAAGAGGATGCGATTCATGTTGCGGGCTATAACAATATTCAACCTTTTCGTGGTCAGGCCACCAAAGGGATCTCCCCACACTTGGCCCTTTGTGCGGCGCAGGACAAAGGTGGGCTGGTTGCTGTTGGGGGCAATGCGCTGGGGCGTGAAATTGCTCAGTGTTTTGGCTTCGAAGAAGGTAAAGCGGGACTGCTGGCACTTTTGGCAGGACGCGGTAAAATACAGTCGATGGTCTATGCGGACGCACATCTTGAGGAAGAATTGCCTGCGGATATGAATGAGGTGGAGTTTTTACAAAAAGAGGCGCAGACTGCGCTTTCTTTGTTGGTCGAATTTTGGGAATAGAACAATCGTTAGGAATGTGAGGGTGTACAATATGGATATGAGATCGGCACTATGGGCTCTTGTTTGCGT
Organism: Myxococcota bacterium; assembly: GCA_030749035.1. GTDB lineage: Bacteria > Myxococcota > XYA12-FULL-58-9 > XYA12-FULL-58-9 > JASMKV01 > JASMKV01. The sequence continues at coordinate 13,331 of JASMKV010000228.1, forward strand.
TTTGCTGCTTGGGACAGGTTTGCAAGTCGGCGCGGCGAAATCCCCTAAACATGGTGAAGTCCTTTGGGCAAAGAACACCATCAGGGCCACCGGTAGCGGTGCTCCGAGCCTAAAGGCTGCGAATGTGGCCGTGGCGCGCTTAGGGGCCGAACGTGCGGCGAAGCTTGATGCGTTGAGAAATATTTTAGAAGCGACAAAAGGTGTACGTGTCAGTACAGGCAAGTCGGTCGCGCATGCGCTCGAGGGCAATCAAGCTTTGGAAGCAAAAATAGAAGGCTGGGTGAAGGGCTTTAGAGTGATTGATACCCGTTACTATTCGGATGGTGGTGTGGATTTGGTGGTTGAGGTGGAGATGGATGGTGTGCTTTTTGATGCTTTTTTAAAAGGCACAAAAGAGAATAAAACCGATGCGCATCAAGGCAAGGATCCCGATTTATTTACGGGGCTGATTCTTAACGCCAAAGGTTTGGGCTTCGAGCCGGCTTTAGCGCCGAGTGTGGTCAGCGAGTCGGGAGAAAAACTTTTTGATGTATCGTTTGTGCATCAGGATGTGTTGGCTAAATCTGGCGTTGTGGCCTATGCGGATACTTTGGATAAAGCCCAGAAGGATAAGCGCAGTGGGGCCAGACCTCTGGTGATCAGAGCGTTACGGACGATTTCCCCGGCATCCTCGGATTTGGTGGTGCCTGATAAAGATGTCGATAAACTTAAAAGTCTGGGGAGCATTTTGGCCGCCGGCAAGGTTTTGGTCGTGATCGACTGAGGAGATAAGAGGTGTGTGATATGAAGTGGCTTAAAGAAATACCGACGTTGGTTTTTTTGCTGAGTCTGACAGCAATGCCAGCAAATGCCAGTGATGGACTTGCGGTTAAAGGTGTGGCGGCGATTGTCAACGACAACATTCCCTTAGCCAAAGAAAGAGCCTTGGCGAATGCTTTGCGTCAGGCGGTCGAGCAAAGTGTTGGTGCCATGATTCAAAGTGAGACGGTCACAGAGAATTATACGTTGCTTTCGGATAAAATTTACAGTCGCGCCAGTGGCTATGTGGAACGCTATGAAGTGACGAAAGAAGGGCGTGAGGCCGATGTTTATAGCGTGGAAATTAAGGCTTGGGTGGCGCAAAAAGCTTTGGCCGATGATGCACAAGCGGTCTTATCGGTGCTGCGCGCAAAAGATGCGCCGCGGGTGCTCTTGATGGTGGCGGAACAAAACGTGAACCAGGGAAATGCCAGCTTCTGGTGGGGCGACAAAACATTTTCGGCGAACCTGGATGTGGTTGAAAATCAAATGATCGATGTCCTTGGACAAAAGGGCGTGCGCTTTGTGGATCGCCAAGCCTTGCAAGGCAAGATTCAGGTTGATGCGGCGCTGAGCCAGGCAGCCCCCAGCGATCTGGCGATCAAGAGTTTTGCCGGTCGCACGGGCGCCGAATATGTGATTGTCGGCAGAGCGGTGGCCACCGATGGTGGACCCATCCTGGGTTCGAAAATGCATTCGGTGCGCGCGAACATTTCGATGCGGGTGATTGAATTGGCCAATGGCTCTATCGTCTCGACCTCGACCCTGGTGGATTCCGTAGGCCATATTGACCCGGTGAGCGGTGGGACCAAGGCTTTAAAAAAGGTGGCCAGTCGTGCTGCCGATGACTTGTTGGCCAAACTTTTGAAGCATTGGGAAAGTGAGTTAGGCGGGATCACGAAGATTTCTTTGGAGGTTTCCAATGTCAAATTCGCCCAGGTGCGCAAATTCATCAAAACTCTGGGGCAGGATGTTCAAGGGGTTGAAGCAGTGCATCAACGAAGTTTTCAAAAAGGCACCGTTGCGATTGATATTGATTTAAAAGGTTCCGCCAACACCTTTGCAGAACTTTTAGAAGAGGCACGTTTCGCCGGGTTAAAACTGAGCGTTGTCGAAGTTGTCGGCAACACGATTCGCGCTCAGGCGCAGCGCTAAATCAGAATCGAGGTATCATGCGTGGACATTGGTCATGGATTGTAGTGGTTCTGCTTTGTGTGCCGAATGTGCATGCAGAGGCGCAAGGAGTTGGTCAAGTTTCACTTGTGGAGGGCAGTGCCTCTGTGCAGCGCGCAAAGGGCAAAGCCTTTGTCGATTTAAAACTTGGCGATTCGATTTATAAAGGCGACCGGGTACGCACAGCTGAAAAGTCACGTTTGGAAATCCGTTTTCATGATGGCTCGATTTTACGTCTGGCCGCCAACACGCAGATTAAAATGCGATATGTGCAAAAGCAGGGGCAAGGCAGGAAGAAAGCGGCCTCGGGCGCGTTCAAGAAAAAAATCAAAATAAAATTGATTTTAGGAAAACTTTGGTCGGTGGTGAATCGCAGCCTTGGACATGAAGAACATTTTTCTATCCAGACCGCGAATGCCGTCGCCGGGGTGCGGGGTACCAAATTCCAAACAACCTACGCAAAGGCACAAGGCACTGGGGTTAAAGTTTATGCTGGCAAAGTGTTGGTCTCGAACAAGCCCATTTATGCGCAAAAGACCAAGGGCAACAAACGTGTGCAGGTGGCAGGACCGGCGGAAATAACGAAGCAGGAATGGAATGAGATTGTTGCGGCGGCGATGGAGCAGGTGCGCGTCCTGGCCGATGGCAGTATGGGTAAGAAGAAGCCTTTTGCCCTGGCCAAAAATGACCCTTGGGAAAGCTGGAATTTAGCGCGGGATAAAGGGCAGGGGCTGCATTAAAGCGTCACGCAAAGTCCGAAGTCCGAAGTCCGAAGTCCGATTTCCGAATTCCGATAACCGATAACCGATAACCGATAACCGTGCGAGCCGTTTACGGAGACTTGCTGCGGGTGCACGAAGTGATAGCCGCAGCGTTAGTCGAGTAGGCGAGTGTCCGATAACCGACGACCGATAATCGATGCTTGCGGCGATACAGGCTCTTTGCCTGTCGACGAAAAATTCTCTTTCACAACGGGTGTGCCACGTTTTGGCAGGCACAACTTGTGTCATTATGGCCCTATATGCACATGTGGCTTTGCACAAACAATCGCCCTTTAGAGTCAAATGCTAGATTTCTAAAAGGTTTTTTGGTGAGCCTCTTTTGGCCCAAATGCTGCATTCTGTTTTGAGCTTTGCCCTTGCCAAGGGCAGGTTTTCTGGAGGAAAAGAAGATGATGGTGCAACGTGTGGGAAATTCCGTGGCTGGAGGGCAGAGCCTTAAGGCCGAGACCTATCAGGTCCGCGCAGGCGATAATTTCACATCCATTGCCAAGCAACATGGGCTTAGCCTAAGTGCCTTACAAAAACTGAACCCACAAATTCGTGATATTAACCGCTTGCAGGTGGGCCAAGAGATTCAGGTCCCGGCGCTTTCTCAACATACGGTCAAACGGGGTGAGAGCTTAGAGCGCATCGCCAAGCGCTATGGCATCAGCAACCTCGATCAAATCCTCAAACTCAATCCGGAAATCCGGGATCCGAGCCGCATTCAAATCGGTCAGAAAATTCGCCTGCCCCTTGCTGCGCAAGGCACGCAAGGGGCCTTAAAAAAACCACAGGCGACACCCATCACCTCGGTCACCAACCTTAAGGGAAGTTCCAAAGAACAGGCCTTTATTCGCAAAGTCTCCTTAGCGGCCATGGAATCGATGGAGCAGACTGGTACACCCGCGTCGGTGACCATCGCTCAGGCGATTCTTGAAACCGGTTGGGGTAAGAGTCAACTGAGCTCAAAATACCACAACTACTTCGGGATCAAAGGCCGGGGGCCGGCGGGCGCTGTGGATATGCGCACGAACGAGGTGTACTCCGGGCGTACGGTACGCATCAACGCGCACTTTCGGGTGTACAACAATATGGCTGAAGGTTTTAGCGACCACGGTGAAATGCTGGCGCGGATGCATCGTTATAGTGATGCTTATGCGCAGTGTCGCGATTGTGATTTGAGTTCAAAAGAAAAGGCGAATGCCTTTGCCCAAGGGCTGCAGGAGGCGGGCTACGCCACCGATCCCAAATACGCCCAAAAACTGACGTATTTGATGAAGCGTTACAATCTCTATCAATATGATCAATTCCCCTCCACCAGGCCCTCTTCGTAAAACGCTTTACACGCTTTCTTCTTGCGCTTTTATAGCGATTCCAGCTAGATAGGCCCCTTAAAGGGGATGCGCTATGTTTGTGACGCTCAAAGAGCGGCTTGAAAAAGAACTCCAAGGCAAGTTGAGTGTCTGGTGGCGACAAAGTGGCCAGGAGGGGGAGTCCCCGGTCTTGTCCTTAGAAGAATCGAAATCGCCCGAACATGGGGATTTTGCCTGTACGCTGGCGCTGGCTTTGGCCAAGCCCCTAAAGAAAAATCCACGGGAAATTGCCACCACCTTACAAGAGGTCTTCTCCGATGGGGGCGGCCTTTTAGACAAGACCGAAATTGCCGGTTCCGGTTTCTTAAATCTCTTTGTGCAGCCCGCCGCCTGGCACGATACCCTCTTTGATATCCTCAAGATCGGTCCTGATTTTATGCGCTCGAATGCGGGACAGGGTGAAAAGATTTTGCTTGAATTTGTTTCGGCAAACCCGACGGGCCCTTTGCATATTGCGCATGGGCGTGGCGCCGTGGTGGGGGATGTTTTGGCAGCGCTTTTAAATATGGCCGGCTATGATGCCAAGCGCGAATATTATGTGAACGATTTGGGCAATCAAATCGATACCATGGCCCGGTCCGTTTATTTTCGTTATGCGGAACTTTATGGTCAGGCCGATGCGCAGCCCGAAGAGTTTTATCCGGGCGAATATGTGATCGATTTGGCCAAGAGCATTCAGGATGAGTTTAAGGAAGAGTTCTTAGGCCAAGCTGAGAGTCTGTGGCTCGAGGTTTTTGCCAAGCGTGGCGTCGCCTTGATGCTTGAGCGGATCCGTGAAGATCTGGCCACCTTTGGTATTGTCTTTGACCACTTTCAGTCTGAACGGCAATTGGCGGAGGAAAACCCTCTGGAAGATTTGGTTGTAGATCTTGAAAAGCGCGGCATTGTGTTTGAGGAGGATGGGAAAAAATGGTTTCGAACCACGGATTTTGGCGACGATAAAGATCGGGTGGTGTTGCGTGAAGATGGGCGCACAACGTATTTCACCTCCGACATCGCTTATCACAAGATCAAGTTTGAACGGGGGGCCCAGCGACTCATTAATATTTTTGGTGCCGATCATGGGGGTTATGTCACCCGGGTTAAAGCAGGGATTGCGGCGATGGGTTATGCTGCAGATGCCTTAGATTGTATTTTGGTGCAGATGGTCAGTTTGTCGCGTGGTGGGGAAGCGGTGCGCATGGGGAAAAGGGCCGGTAATGCGATTTGGCTGCGGGATGTGCTCGACGAGGTTGGCAAAGATGCGATTCGCTATCATTTTATTATGCGTCGCGCCGATGCACAGATGGATTTTGATTTGGAACTGGCCACCAAAAAGTCGCTCGACAACCCGGTGTACTATGCGCAGATGGGGCATGCCAGGCTCTGTGCGATTCGCCGTAAAGCCCTGGCGGAAAAAGTCGAGATGCCCAGCATAG
>JASMKV010000229.1 GCA_030749035.1 Myxococcota bacterium
GAGTAGGGAGGAAGATACGGACGCGGATGGCGCGGTGGATAGACGTTATCTTTATACTTATGATGCGGCTGGGAATAAGTTAAGTTATGAGGGGGATACCGATGCCGATGGTACGGTGGATGAGCGCCATACCTGGACCTATGCGTGCTTTTAGTTCTGCGAAAGTGTCTGTGCCAGCGTCGCCGCGCTTAAGTTTTCCCGCTCCGCTTTAAGTGTCTCCAACCAGCAATCCATCACCTCTTGTCGTCTTGTATAGTCCATGTGCAAACTTGGCCAATAGCGGCTTAAGAAGGGCGGAGGTCTATCTTCCTGCACATCGACAAAATCGAAAATCGACATATTAAAAATGAGCGTCTCTTGTTTTTTTAAGCCGGACAAAAGCAGATTGTCGTAGAGCGGATAAAAGCCAAAGAGGTTTTGGCAGGATGCGGCGAGCCCGAGCGCCGTGCTTGGCGGCAGCGATACAAGTTTGCCGTTAAGCAGCGGTTCTTTGTTTGCAAAATGTCCTGGACGACAGAGTGCCGGTTTGGCCGAGAGCCGATAGGCGACAAGTCGAGCGGTGTTCAGCCAACTTGTCTTCATGCAGGGTAAGCTTGAGGCATCGTAGGCAAATTGCATGCTTTTAAGTTCGGCAAGAAGGGCTTCGTTGATGATGCGGGCCGGGGCGCGAAAGCCCATAGGAATAAGACCCAATTTTTGTGCAAATTTTTCCTGCGCATGGCGCAGTTGATTAAGAATGGCGCCGGGCTGTTCCTGATCGAGAAGATAGTTGTGGCTATAGCCGTAAGAGGCGATTTCGTAGCCACTGGCGCTGGCTTGAGACAGTCTTTCCTCGGCCGGACCGACCAAATCCTCAGCGGCCGTAAATAGGGTGGGCCGGATTTGATGTTTGGCACAAAAGTGTTCTAAGCGGTCCATGGGTTTGCGAAAGATAAAAAGAGGATCGGCGCTTTCTCTGCGCACTCCATGCCAGGCGGCAAGAGCATCTACGGTTTGTAGATCGATGGTCAGAACAAAATTTGCTTGCATGATTATGGTCTACGGGGTTTCCAATATTTTCCTGGCGCAATCGATGCCCTGAAGCATGGCGCCTTCCATGGAGTCATAGCGCCAATCGCCGTAGCGGCCAACAGAATAAATGTTCTGGGTGCCCAGCCAGTCATGAATTGTCGCGCGGGCTTGGCCATAATGCTTATCCATGATGACGTAGGCGTAGTCGATGGTCGAGCGCTGCATGAAAAGGGGTTCTTCGTTGGCGCTGAGATAACCGACCTGGCGCAAGCCATTTAAGATGGCTTCTTCATCGTGGGGGCAAGGCGTGCCGCGGGGGTGGGAGGTTTCGACATAGTAGGAGCGGTGCGCTTCTGGCGCCGAGTATGCAAAGGCGGCGCTCGCCGAGCCGACCCGATAAAAGGGCAGGTGCGCTTCGGGAAAGTAAGTCCAGTGGGCATCCTCAGGATTGTTTTCGCCCGCAACCCCCACATCCCAATAGGTGACCGAAGCACAGCGTAAGCGTGCGGCGGCTTGTTGCACATCTTCAGGAGGGTCGTTGAGCAATCCAACGAGTACGGGAAGCGGTAAGGTAGAGACCAGGCTTTGATAGCCGACCTCGTCCTGGTTGTTGAGAGAAGCTTTCGTGGTTTGCCAATCGATTTTTGTGAGCGTCGTTTGCAAGCGCGGTTTTTCGTTGAGGCTCGTTGCCATGCGTTGGCTTAAGGTGCCGATGCCGCCGGCTTTCGGGTAGAGCAAGGTGGTGTTGTAACCGAGGGCTTTGATGTTGCCATCGGGCGGTTTTGAGCCACGCAAGACATCGTCGGGCTCCGGGGTTGGGACAAAACGGTCACACCACTTGGCCAACATTTCTTTGGGGTGCACGGTCCATAGTTTGCTGTTGTAGGGGACCATAAAATGTTTGGCGATGCCCTCGCCCATGCGCTGGAGAATAAAATCCTCGAAGGTTTTGGCCTCCGTATTTTTTCCATCGCCATATTTTTCGCGGGCGGCAAAATAGCCATCGACACATTCTTTGACGACTGCTTCCGGCAGTCCGTAAGTATTGGCCTGGAAAGGATAGAGGGTGCGGACTTGATGCGAATAAATTTCCGAGCGTCTGGAAATTTCCAACATGCCTTCGGGCAAAAGTTCTTTGACCCATTCTTTGATGTAGGGATCGCGCAGGTGCAGCCAGTGACCGGTGCAGTCAAAAAGAAACCCGTTGCGCTCAAAACTGCGGGCGACGCCGCCCACCGTATCGGCTTTTTCGATAAGAAGGTAGTCAGATTTCAGCTGGTGCGCGCAGGCCAGGCCTGCCAGCCCGGCCCCCGCGATGAGTGTCGGGCTTTCCATAGGATGTTATTTTAAATCTGTGTTGCTTTACGCCCCGGTGGACTCTTCAAATTCTTTGAGCTCAGATTCCCAGGGCTCAGGACCACCGGTGGTCAATTC
>JASMKV010000230.1 GCA_030749035.1 Myxococcota bacterium
AAGGGATCCGCCGCAATCGGCACAATAGGTATTATCACCACCGCAGACACCGCAGGCATCGATTTGTTTGCCTCCATGCAGCACCCCCGCACAATCCAGACAACTTGTGTTGTCGCCACCACACACCCCACAAGCATCGATGACTGTTTTCCCATAAGGTTGGCCTGCACAATCAACACATGTTGTGCTGTCGCCACCACACACCCCACAAGCATCAATAACTTTTGGGGCTCTGCAGCCAAGCGCTAAAAGGTTTTCCTGCCCACGACAAGAGACAAGAGAGACTATGAATATTAAAGTCTTCAAAATGAGAGCAGAAGAGAATTTCGACTTGAATTCTCCAAGCCATAAGCTGTTGTTTTTCATATACCCCAACAAATTTCGCACAAGTGCCCAAACACACTGTGGCCAAGTGTATTTAAGCTAAACCAGTTCTTTCGAAGGGAACCAATTTGACCTACAAGAAAAAAGCGTTGGTGGTTATTGTTTTTTATAAAGATGGCATGTCGATGTCTCTTTTTACCACATTGAATGCTGTGATTGGTCCCACAAGGTTCCACCATCGTCAAAAGACCACATGCGAACCCTGCTAATCGACTGAAATGACTCGTGTGTTTTAAGGCACGACCATTCCACTTATGGCACACTCTGTGCTATATCAATTCGCATGAAAAAGAAGTTCCCATACGCAATCATGAGTACATTGGTGTTTTTTGCTTGTGCCCAGGCGGTCGACCAAGAGGACAGCAGGCCCTCTGCAATCACCTGGCATCAGGATGTTGCACCGCTTGTTGCGCAGCATTGCTCCTCGTGCCATAGCAAAAACAACATCGGTTCCTTCCTGCAATTTAGCGACTACAGCACAGCCAAAATCCTGGCAAACCTCCTTGCAGAAAAAGTGCAAAGCAAAGAGATGCCTCCTTTCCTCGCCGGTCAAACCGAGGACTGTCAACCGAAGCACAGCTGGAAAGATGACCCGCGCTTAAGTGCACAAGAGATTGCGCTCTTTGTCGACTGGGCCGCCAATGGCGCTCCCGAGGGCGACGCGACAAATCCGGCCCCACTGCCCAACCCCACGACAAAACATCTCAGTGAGCCCTATACCGTCTTAACCCCAGACAACGCCTTTACCACCCCAAGTGAACAAGGCATCGAAGATGAGTTTATTTGTTTTGTTTTGGATCCAGAACTGAACCAGACCCAATGGATTCAAGCCCTCGAAGTTATTCCAGACAACACCAAAGTCGTTCACCACGTGGTCCTCTTTTTGGACAACCAAGCCCAAAGCGAATCACTAAAAAATGACCAGGGCTGGTACACGTGTTTTGGTGGATCGGGCACCGGCTCCACCGAAATCATTGCCGCTTGGGCCCCAGGCACACCGGTGATTGAATACCCGGAAAATGCTGGCCTCGAGATACCGCAAGGAAGTCGACTTATTATGCAAATGCATTACCACCCCGTAGACACAGCACAAACAGACCAAACGCAGCTCCATATCCAGTGGAGCCAGACCGAACCCTCAAACGAGACCATGGTTGTGCTCAGAGGCAACAATGGTTCTTTAGGAAGTGATGGACTGGGTCTGCAAGCTGGAGAAAACGACAACGGTGAGGCTGAGTTTCGCATTCCGGCAAATGCCGCTGCGCACAAAGAAACGATGCGCATCGAAGTCGAAGGCGGCCCTAATAAAAGTTATCAGCTCTTTATGCTTGGTCATCATATGCATTATTTTGGCACAGACATGCGCGTTTATGTCGAACGCAACACCGTCAAAGACAATGAGGATGCTGATGAATGTTTATTGCAAACGCCAAAATGGGATTACAACTGGCAGCTCATGTATTTCTTTGATGCGGACAACAACAATGCCCCCATCGTCAGAGGCGGAGACATATTGCGACTTGAATGCATCTACAACAACACCATGGACAACCCTGACGCCGTCAAAGCGTTAACAGAGCAAAGCTTGACCGCCCCCATTGACGTCGGGCTGGGTGAAGGCACCCTTGATGAAATGTGTCTTGCGGCCATCGGCTTAACAATCATCGAAGAATAGTCTTCGCATCATGAAGAGGCTTCACCCTTCGCAAGAAGAGTTGTCATATGGTCTTCAGCGGGAAACCCACCACAGACACTTCGGTCTTTTGAAAAGATGAGAACGCCATCTCGATGCACATCAAAAATCCCGCCAGCGCCACGGATGAGCTCAACCTCCGCCCCAGAAAAAGACGCCTTGATTTCAGCTTCCACACGGGAAGCCTCCGGCAAGAAGTTTCAAGGCACACAGTAAGTAATGGTCACCCGCATTAAAGCCCCTTTACTCCAGAAACGCACACTGGTTCGGACCCACCGCATCATATTGTGTTGAAGTTGTGACACCACCTTGGACACTCGGCAGATGTTCAATGGAGCTGGAATCGCTAAACGTGACGCCCGCATTTTCTCCATCCATACGCAAGAGCAACACGGTATGTCCATCGGGCACGGAATCATATGCCGGCGGCGTAAAATTCGCAGTATAGCGCTGCGTTTTCGAAACATGAAACTCATCTAAATAACCGCTTAGGTTATTTCGCCAACCGCTTGCCCCACCGGCACCCCCACCAATGGTCTTCGGGCTTTGGCTGTCCTGCGTTCCTGTATAAGGCATCGGCACACTGATGCCCTGTGTGTTCAGACCTTCGTCAACGCTTCCCTGAGTTTCTCCGTCAATATAGAATGTATAGAGCGCATTTGTCGTATCGTAGACCAAAGCCATATGATACCAACGGTCCACCACCAAGTTCTCCGCAAAAGCAATCTCTCCACGAATCGCATTCACATAATCCATCACAAGCCCGGCACGCGACACAGAGAACTCAAAAACTTGTTCCACCTCTCCAAGTGTATTGCTCCAGATAAGAATCTTCTCTGGGCTGTTGGGGTTATCGGTATAGTCGAAGGTTGCAAATCGCACATGCCACTCAAACGTAAAGTCACTGCCGTTAAAAACGAGTTCGGTTTCTTCTCCATCGGCCACATTCACCACCAAATGCGGTCCCTGGGTATTGCTTGATGTGCCATAAAGGGCCGTGCTCGTCTGTGTATTAAAATGCGGAAAAAGCGCGCTTGCTTGTCCCGTATTCGCACACGGGAATGGTGTATAGGTCGATGCGTTTACGACATCTCCTTCGATCTGTAGAGCATGGCTTTCCGCACTCACATCAACAATGCCTGGTGCCGATTCGGGCGCATCAAAATGCAAGAGCAAAGCCGTGTCTTCATTGGCCCGGAGCGGCTCTTCTGCTGGCGCAAAGGTTTCACCATAAACAGCGCTCCCCTTAACCAAGCGCAAATCATCAAGATATGCTTTGAGCGCATATGTGGCACCATCCCCATCGCTCCCCACAAGGAATTCTGCCGCAATACTGTTTTGCAGGGCACTCAAATCACCAAAATCATTCGTCGCGTCAGGGTTGTTTCCACTGCAGCTTAAAGGCACACCGTTGACATAAAGAGCCATGTCGTCTTGGACCCGTTCAAGCGCCAAATGATGCCACGTGCTGTGCGGTGCATCCCCTGTACAGGTGAAGGCATAGTCTTTGACGCCACTTGTTGTGACCGACAAAGAGTAATCAAAGCACAAATTGCTCGTGTCACAGCGCCAACTTTGCAAACGGTGTTCACGCCCATCCGCATCGCTCTGATAAAAGATCATGGCGGCTGTGCTCCAATCCACAGGGAAATATATCCAGGATTCAAAAGTGAAGTCGCCCAGATAAAAAGACCAGTCGTCATGTACAGGAAAATGCAAATGCGCACCCTCAGAGAAATACCCGCTGGCGCAAGCATCTGAAGCCAGATCTGGTTCGCAAAGGCACTGACCCACGTCGTCACAGGCATAAATGGTCGAACATGCACCACAAACCCCACCGCAACCATCATCGCCGCAGACTTTCTCATCGCATGCAGGAACGCAAACGCATGCGCCTTCGACACATTCTTCCGCACTTACCGTATCACACTCACCACAAGATCCGCCGCAACCATCATCCCCACACACCAAATCTGTGCACGCAGCCACACATTCACACGCGCCGTCATCACATGTCTCACCCGCAGGACATTCACCGCAGCTCCCGTCAAAGCCATCATCTCCACACACTTTATCCTCACAAGGGTCGAAACACACACCAACATCATTGCATGCTTCTCCATTCGCACAGTCGTCGGCATCATGGCATGTGGCGCAATCCGCGCTCCCGGGAAGACAGACACAAAGGTCTAAGCTTGGATCGCAAAAAGGTGTATCGTCTGCGCAGGCATAAACATCAGAGCGCTCACAAACCCCTTCAATACATTCCTCCGCCCCGTCACAGAAAGTCTCATTATCGCATTCGTCATCAGCATCACAGGAGACCCCCGTGCACGCATCACCCGCCTCATCACAATAAGGCTTGTCATAAGAGCAAGGGCTGCCTGTGCTATAACAAACATCATCAATACATTTCTCTGTGCCTGTACAAAACGCATCATCCTCACAATCGCCATCACTGGCACAAGCCACATCAAGCACCGACTTACACACGTTAATGTTTTCATTGCAGCTCGCGCCAACAAGTTCACATGGATTACCCATCGTTCTGCATTGACCAAGAACGCAAGACATTGTACCGGCACAAAAGTCACTGCCGCAATCACTTGCGCTGACACATTCGCACTCGTCAAGAAGTTCACATGGCCAAACACAACTCTCCTCATGACAAAATCGCGCACCAGTACATTCTATATCATCAAGGCATTCGACATTCCGACAAAGTCCTTCAACACAGCGCAAATCATCTGAGCATTGCGCATTGGTAGAGCATGTCCAGGCAATACAGGCACCGGCCTTGCATATCTGATGGGTCCCGCACTCCGCATGCAAATTGCAACTTTGTGTCGCCTCTTTGCGCTTATTGCATGCACTCATAGACAAGCATGCACACAGCAACCAAAGCAAAGCCGTTAAGGGTTGACGACAAACACCTCGCTTGAAATCCACTCTTTTTGTCGGCATGCATCGCATATGAGAGAATAAAATCCTTATCATGGTTATGCTTGTACATATCCTCTTGGACATACAAATCAAATCAACCTTTTTTAGACGTGCAAGTGCCCGCTTTTATTCTTCTTTCAACGTCAAACATATCGGTTATTTAGCCCTGTAAGTATATTCATGCGCGCCCAAAGTCTTGCCGCCAAGACCAGCACAACATAAAAGGAAGCTGATAAAAGAAGGATCTGCACCATGCCACGACAGCTAAGCTCCATCCATGGTAATGCCCAACGTCTCGACGGTGGCGCCATGTTTGGCAATGTGCCTAAAAATCTTTGGCAAAAATGGATCGTTCCCGACGAGCAAAATCGCATCCCTTTATGCTGCCGGGCTCTTTTGGTTGAAGATGACGACCGCAAGGTTCTCTTTGAAGCTGGCATTGGTGCCTTCTTTTCCCCAAAACTTAAAGACCGCTTTGGTGTGATTGAAGAGTCCCATGTTTTACTCGAATCCTTGGCAGAGCGTGGCTTATCGCCTGAAGATATCGACATCGTTGTTTTGTCACATTTGCATTTTGACCATGCGGGCGGTTTGCTTTCAGCTTATCAAGAAGGGCAAGCGCCAAAACTTCTTTTCCCCAACGCCACGTTCATGGTCGGTGAAGACGCATGGGGACGGTCCCAAAAGCCTCATGCGCGTGACAGAGCCTCGTTTATTCCTGAACTCCAGGAACTTCTTCTCCAAAGCAAGCGCTTACACATCATCAAAGACATCGACACACCTGGTCTGCTGGGCGCAGGCTATCGCTTTCATTTAAGCCATGGGCACACGCCAGGGCTGCTCTTAAGTGAAATCGACATGCCCGATGGCCCCATTGTCTTTGCCGGCGATCTTATCCCTGGCGAGCCTTGGGTGCACTTGCCCATCACGATGGGTTACGACCGTTATCCGGAACTTCTTATTGATGAAAAAGAAAAGTTGCTCACCGATCTTGTCGCGCGAAGGGGGCGCTTGTTTTTTACCCACGACCATGGGGTTGCTTTAGGACGCGTCCATCAAAATGAAGATCAACGCTTTTCACTTATTGAGCAACAAGCAGAGTTCTCAAAACTTAGCCATTGATGTTTTTGGCTGGCTGACGCTGCAAATCACGCATGACAAAGCGACACGGTAAAACACGCTCGAAAAGCCCTAAGCTGATAGGCAAGGGTTCCACACATAGCAACGCACGAATTATCGCCGCACCTAAAAACGCCCCCGAAAAGCCCCATGAGCCATAGCCGCCGCTGACGTACAATCCAGGATGGTATTCCCCGACAGGAAACGCACGATGCAATGCCCCATGGCGAATATCTTCATAATCTTGCAGATAGCGTTGTCGATGTTCGACCGGACCAATCAGCGGCATGCGATCTGGCGTTGTCGCCCTGACCCCCGCATACCCACCACGCACCTTGAAGTGTTTTGCTGCATGCGCTTGGCCAAATAAGGTTGCCGCTTTTTCAATATTCGCAACATGCTCTGCATCGCGCAGCTCGGTGGTGTCATCGTCACGCACATAACTTGCCCCCACCACATACTCTTGACGGGTCTTAGGGATCACAAATCCTTTTCCCTCAAGCATAGATGCCAGATCCGCCACCGGCCCATCTGGCTCAAGCAATGAGACCTGGCCCCTGGCCGGTATAATCGGATATTCATTTCCCCGAAGACTTTGTTTTAAAGCAAAGCCACTGGCAAAAACAATCGCACCAAAAACCTGGCCTCTACCATGGATACTCCAGCCATCGTGCTGCCGTGAAAGATCATTGACCGGATGGTGCTCAAAAACCTGGATATTTTCATGTTTCACCAGTTCCGAACACAGCACGCCCGGATAGACGGCCAAGGCTTCTTCAACAAACGCTCCAGGCGAATCTAAAGCACAACCGGTCAAGGCCTTGGTGGAGTCCGCATCAACACTTTGAAGCGCACCCCACAATTCTTCCGGATGCTCTCCTGGCATGAATGCGCCAAACTTATCAAATAACTTTTCCTTGCTCTCTCGCGCCAACACATTAATCCGTGAACACGCCAACGCAAATGCGGCGTGATAGAACGCACTTTGCCAGGTCATTTCCTGAAGAGAATGTGGTTTAATGATTGCGGCAGGATTTGCATTTGCGCCCTCAGCAAATGCCCCGGCCTCAAACACATCAATCTTAAGGCCGCGCTCCGCCAATGCTCTGGCAACACTTGTCCCGGCAATGCCACCACCCACAACCGCCACCGATTGCTCTGGACGAAAGGATGAAACTTCCCAACCACAAAACCATGGCCGCGACATCGCTTCGGGCTTAGACGCCACCACTTTACACCCTTTGAGCATCTCGCGCTTCGTCCCAAAGCCAGGAGACTTTTCCATCACAAAGCCGACGTTGCTCAAAGCCTCGCGCACCACTTTTGCCACGCTATAGGTGGCAAAAGTCCCGCCGGGTTTGGTTTTTTTGTAGAGATGAGAAAAAAGTTCCTCTTCCCACAGAGTCATATCTGTCTTCGGTGCAAAGCCATCGCAATACCAGGCATCGACCGCACAATGGGTGTCTTTGAGTGTCCTGCGCGCGTCCCCTAAAACAAGTAAGAGATTAACCTTCGGCGCCACCTCGAGCAGATGGTGACCTGGCTGAAGATGTGGGTACACGCCAAGTAAATCCTCGCTGGGGAGTTCTGGAAACTTCTCCAGGATTTTCTTCAAATCGTTCTTGGGCACTGGGTGACGCTCAAAACCGATATAGGTGAGCCGGCTATGTTGATGTGCCTCTTTATAAAATGCCTCGAGGGTCACTAGAAAATTGAGACCGCAACCAAAGCCCAATTCACCAACACAAAAGTCTCCTCCATCAGCCCAGCGTTCGGGTAATCGATTGCCCTCTAAAAAGACATGCCGGCTTTCGTCGATGCCGCCTTGTTTTGAGAAATAAATATCCTCATCGGCCGCCACACGTAAAGAACCGTCCGCATGCCAGTACGGTGTCTTCGGCGAAATACAAGGGAAAAGGCTTGGGCTGGTCATCGAGGTGCTTTAACAAAACAAGCCATGCTCTGACCAGTCTAAAAGCGCCTAAGCAACCCCTCTTATCGCTTAGGGCAAAATGCGGATGGAATTTGAAATCAACCAAAGGTATTCGCGGTCCAACATATCCTGCGCAGAACCTGCGGCCTGCGTAAAATGCTTCGGCTGAATCCATATTTCCACATGATAGGCGCCGGGCGCTGAAATGTTTTCTTCGTGGATCTGACCTTGCGCCGAAACTTCACGCACACTCGTGGTTTCAGTGCTGCTGGTGTGGAAAAGCCGCATGCTCATTTGCGCCAACGCCGCCTCTTCGGCGGAGAAATTCACGCCAGAAAGTGCCTGCGGCACAGAAGGCAAGGTGATTTGGAGCTGCATGGGCCCTTGGGCTTGCTCGCCCATGTCCAGAACATCTTCCCCCTGCACAGCTTGAAACAAAAACTTGTCCGGCTCACCAAACACCGAGAAAAGGCCATAGTTGCGCCCCGCCCGCATCGCCGCCACGACATCGTTGAGCGCCAGGCTTTCTGCCTGCACTCGATTTTCGAGCCAGCGTTCAATACGTGCATAAGAATCAAGACGGTCACCATCATTTAAAACGATTTCACCACCACTGGCCAAAAGCATCAGCGCGTTGGGATAAAGCTCCGCCGCCACCCCACAGGCAATACTCCAGGTGCCGGTGCAAAGCGGGTCCACAGAAACATTTTGATGTACATCAGATCCTAAGAGACCTGTGATGGAGCGTTGCTGCTGGACTTCACGCCATTTATCAAAACCTGCTTGCGGCCAATAGGGCAAAAGCAAAAGATAAGCCAGATCGGGATGCGCCCCCGAGTCCGAGCCTAAAAGGAATTTTTCAAGACCACTTAAAGCATCAATCGCATCGAGAGGATTACCACTTAAGACATCGCCACCAAGAATCGTCTTAAAATTACCGTGCGGATTATACCACTCCATGGCCTGCAACTCTAAATCAACAATGCGTTGCGCAGACAGGTCCTCTTCTTCCGAATGGGCCATGGCCGACAAAGCGCCAACATCCTCAAGCGCCCTCAGCATTGCTGCGCTCTCTGCGACCGCATCGTCATCGGTGATCCCTGTGTAGTGTTCTGGCGCGACGTGCGACTGCATGCCAAGGGGCATCGTATGCGTTGACTCATAACCAACGGCCAACAAAACCTGATGGCCATTGGCACAACGCATCATATTGGCAATCGGCTGATTGGTTTCATCGTAAATCAATTCGTCGCCTGCTGCTGCATCGTAAAGTAAAATTGTTTCAAAATTAAAATCCCGCATATACGATGGGTGGTCGGTCATAAACACAAAATCCAAATCGTTGTTGCAAGGCGCGGCGCGAAAATCGGCAAGACAAGCACTGTCGGGGATATCATCAAGCAGTCCCTGACCGTCACAAGCATCGTGCGAATAAGGCGAGTGCACGTGCGCGATACCGCGAAACGTATGATAGAGAGGTTCTTGTACCTCTGGTTCATCAATCGGTATTTCATCTTCCAGCGGTGGCGCAGGATCATCATCGGTGTTTTGAGCTGGTTGTTCAGGAGCCGGTTTTTCTATTTCACTCAAAGGTGCGATACGGTCACCGCAGGCAACACCCAGTACAAACAGAACAATGGCAAGAGTATGACTCAGCGTGATGCGAATCATAAGACACCCCCTTTGATGTTCTGGGGGCAGCGGCCTTCTAACAGGCCAATCCTTAGCTGCCAAGAGGCTAAATGCGCTTTTCTTATCGATAAGCGTGCGGGTGAGCGACACCCAAGTCCGTTAAATCAGAGGTTCTAGCTGGCTTTAAGTTCCTCTTCGAGCATATCTGCCATGGCGTTTAAATACACGATCACATCGTCACGCTGATTATGGCGCAAATGACGCTTTTCTTGTGGGAGACGCGCCAAAACCTTTTTGTCGCAGAGATATTCTAAATTCATCACATCCTCGTGGTCCAAACCGACTTCGCGCATGGTCAAAAAAAGATGTTCCACTTTTTCACCTGTGCCGGCGCAATAACCCCTGGCATGCTCACTCCATTCATCCAAAGCAAAATCCACCGAACGTACAATTGCGCCCGCATCCTGACCGGTGATGGTCTGCACCACATGCCCCGCATTGCAACGGCCCATATGGCCCCATTCATAACGGGCGCCAGAGCGCAAACGAGCCGCCGTTGTACGCAAAACATCCACGAGCTGCAGATTGGTTCTGGCCATCGCATCCTCCCTGCCTATTTCAAGGACTTAGCCACCTTCAGGCTTATCACCATAGATATTGGGCTCCGGCGGCAAATTATAAACCACTTCCGGTATCGCATTCACCAAATATTCGACAATATCTTTGACCGAAACGATGCCCACCGGTTTGTCCTCCTGATCGACCAAGGGAATATGTCGATAGCCACCAAGATCCATACGGTTTAAGGCGTAGACGATGGGGTGCATAGGATGCAAAGTTTCGGGCGCATGGGTCATGATTGCTTCAATAAGTGTTGCATCTAAATCCATTTTTTCACCAAGCACACGCATGGTAAAATCGCGCTCTGTGACAATGCCTTTTAAAACGCCATCCTCGTCAACCACCAGCACGCATCCTAAATGCTTTAAACGCATCAGTTCCAACGCGTGGCGCAGCGGGCTGCCAATGCTGATGCACACGGGATCGCGCGTTCCTAAATCCGCAATCGGCTTACTCGCCAATGTAAAAACACTTTCTTCTTCTGACATGACACGACTCCAAACAGATGCGAGTATAGCATATTTCTCCTGGGAATATAGCATCCGAACGTGCTCTTCTGATTAGAGCCCTTGTCCAGAATTAAGGTGGGCAAAAGCAAAGTCAAAAGCGATCAAAAAAAGAGCCGCACCAGGCTATCGAAACTCTTGCAAGGGCGCATACCGTGTCAAAACCAGAAGCAATCGCGGCCACCACAGGCCGTCAAAAAAGCCAGATCAAGAAAAAACAAAACCTGAACATGTTGGTGAGCTGTCTTTTTCAGCATGTGAACTTCCCTTAAATCATGCATGTGTTCTCTCATCTTTTGCCGCCCCATCTGGTGAGACGCAGACGTATCACCTGTTTCAATTTTATTGGATTTCTGCAGCCCTGGAGACAGAATAAGTGTCCAATCCATCCGTGCCATCAGCAACGTAGATAAACTTCCCATCTCCCCAAACACCGAAAGCAAAGTTACAGTTGCCAACAGAACTCAGCGATTTCAAATTCGGGCCTTCCATGGCATAAACGTGTGTGCCGCCAAACGCCTGGGTCACATAGAGGAATTCGCCATCTCCCCAAACGTCATAGGTAACACTGTTGTTATCCTGCGGTGCCGGATCATGGGAATCTACGACTGTCAATTCACCGGACGCCTTATTGACAGAGTACACATAGAGCCCACCCGCCCAAAAGGTCACGTAGATGAATTCTCCATCTCCCCAAACATTGTACGCACTAACCAGTGGTCCGCCTGGATGATGCGAATCTTTGCGTGTGAGCGCTCCGCTCAAGGCATCCACCGTATAAACAACAATGCCATTGCCACCCTGTGCAACGTAAAGGAAGTCCTCATCGGCAAAAAGCCCTTGCGCCCATGGGGCCGGAGTTGATGATTTCAATGTCAGTTCACCGGTTATCGTATCCACCGTGTAGAGCGAAACACCCGCATCGTAATTGGCCACATAGAGAAAATCTTCATCGGCGAAAACGCCCTGCGTGCCGTTGCCGCTCGGGTTGTCAGAATCTTTAAATGTCAGTTTGCCGGTAAACGCATCTGCCTTGTAGACATGGACGCCGCCATTGCTTCCATTGGAGTTCGCGGTATAGACAAAGTTCCCATCGCTAAAGACATCGCGCGCTTCTCCTGTATAGATGGGGTAAGAGTATGAATCCTTAAATGTCAGCGCGCCACTGACATCGTTTAGAGAATAAGAATGCACTCCGCCAGCGCCATTGGCCATATAGACAAAGTTCCCATCCCCATGAACAGCTCTGGCCTGATGGGTCGTATGTCTGTTTTTGTTCAGCCACTCCAGTCTCCCAGGAACAGCCCCGGAGTGCGCCGAATCATCGTTCACACATTGGATTAAGTCACCACCACATGTCTCTGCGGCAACATAACCCTGCGCGCACACCGAACAATCGGACCCCTGATATCCCTCATCACACGCACAAGCGGCGCTGCCACTTGTATCGCGACACGCCCCGCGACCGCTACAGTTTAAAGAAATTTCATCGCAGGAAGGCAAACACGAGGTCGCCGATGTCAGCGCCGCGAAAGCATGCCCGTTAGAATACATTTCACTGACGCCGCTGCTTAATGCAGACGCCACCGCCGATGCATCACCACCATTGTCGGTATTTCCCCAGGTCACCACCGAACCATCACTTTTCAGCGCCGCAAAGGCATCCCTCGTTGAATAAATCCTGGTAACGCCGCTCCCTAATTCAGACGCCACCGCCGAGGAATCACCGCCATGGTTACTCCATCCCCAGGTCACCACAGAGCCATCACTTTTCAGCGCCGCAAATGCACGTTCGTTAGAATAAATTCCACTGACCCCACTACTTAAGTCAGTAGACACGGCCGATGAATTGCCGCCATTCCAGCCCCACGTCACCACCGAACCGTCGCTTTTCAATGCCGCAAAAGCATGTTTGTTAGAATAAATTTTACTGACGCCACGACTTAAGTCAGTAGACACGGCCGATGAATTGCCGCCTAAGGCACTACGTCCCCAGGTCACCACCGAACCGTCACTTTTCAGCGCCGCAAAAGAAGACCAATTAGAATAAATTTCGCTGACACTGTTGCTTAAAGTCGAAGATACCGCCGAGGAATCGCCACCATATCGACTATCTCCCCAGCTAACCACCGAACCGTCGTTTTTCAGCGCCGCAAAAGCATATTCGGTAGAAGAAATTCTACTGACGTCGCTGCTTAAGGCAGAAGCGACCGTCGATGCATTGGTCGATGGATCGGTCGACCGCCACCCGCCATCATAGTAACGATCTCCCCAGGTCACCACCGAACCGTCACTTTTCAGCGCCGCAAAAGCATA
>JASMKV010000231.1 GCA_030749035.1 Myxococcota bacterium
AAGGATTTCGGGTAAACCGGTCAACGCAAGGGTATGCCCTGTTGCCGGCATATCGATAATGATCATCTCATGGGTATAGGAACCGTCGGGCTCTTTTGCCTTAAAAAGTTCGATGAAGTGATAAAAGATGCCCATCTCAAAAAAGGATGGCGCCGAGTTTAAAAAGACCTGCAAGGCACGTGATTTTAACGCTGCGGTGATCAGTGCTTTCGCCGGCAGCAAGGAACTCAGAAAGCGGATATGCCCGTGACGACTCGAAAGCAGACAAAGCTGCAAACCCGGACTTATCGTACATGTCACCTCACTTAAATCCTTTTGTCCTAAAGCCCGCCCCAATGCGGACTCCGTATTCTCCTGATCTTGTAATTCACACAATAGAACCCGCTTGCCCGCAGCTGCCGCGGCTTGCGCCAAGGCAATGGCAACAGTGGTACGTCCAACCCCGCCTTTGCCCGAAACCAGGACAACCCTTTTGTTCAATCCTTCTTGCATGCAAATCAATTCGATAACTCAGTTGCTCTTGGCACCGACAAAATGGTCCTCTTTATCGGCAAAGAGCACATTAAATGTGGTGAGTGAACCATAAGCCCGCGTCAGATATTGCTGTAATTCGAGCTTATCGCTTTCATCGAGTTTGCTGTGGTTGTTGATGCGCTGCTCAAGGACACGCAGGCGCTCACGCACCATGACGATTTTCTTAAAAAAGGCCTCTAAGGGGATTTCTTTGGGCTGCATCGAATCGTTTCCTGGCTTGAGTACCACACTGCCCCCTTCCCATTTGGCGCCAACGGGGATGTAGCCCAAAACGCCCTCTTCACGTAACACGTCTTCAAATAATGCTTTGAGTGCACTGGTATCCATATCATCTCCTCCTAAATCAATGGTCGAACCATATTTGGGTTGTGGTCTGCTCTGCACCACCTTTTCCATGCGCGCCTGCCGGCGCCGGGGCGCTCCGGCGGCTTTGGGTTTTTCCCAACGCTTTAAGGTCCCCCGTTCAAGATATTTACTGCAGCGCTCTAAACTCGCTGGGATCTCATTGAGTTCCGGGCGAAGTTTGCACTCCCCCCTCTCACCATCAGGCCGTGCTGAAAAAGCCACACAAGCTCCACAGGTCCCCAAAACATAATTTGCTGAGGCCTTATTTTTTCGAGATTCCTCCATAGGCGCCTGCCCGCCTTATACATCGAAGCTAAGGGGATCACCAGCAGGACAAAAGGTTGATTTAATGAGGGTTAGGGGCTTCAGATATCGGTTTTCGGATGTCGGCTATCGGAAATCGGAAATCGGAAATCGGAAATAGGAAATAGGAAATAGGAAATCGGACACTCGCCTACTCGACTAAACGTCTCTGCTCCCTAACCCGCAGAGTCGTAAGTCTCCGTAAACGGCTCGCACGGTCATCGGACATCGGAAATCGGAAATCGGAAATCGGTTTTGGGCTCCGATAGTCCCCTTACCCCTCCAACAACCGCATCAACAACGACGGCACTTGATTCGCTTGCGCCAACACCGACATCCCTGCTTGCATGAGAATATTAACTTTCGAAAGCTCAACTGTTTCTGCCGCCACATCCGCATCCACCAAGCGACTTTGCATCGCCGTCGCGTTTTCAATGCGGGTGGATATCACATTGCTTTGCGCCTCAAGACCCTTCATCTTCGCACCGAAATAGGTCCGATGCTGGGCCACAAGAGCGATGGCGTTTTCAACCTTTTCAATACTCACTTGCGCCTTTTCTAAAGTTTTGGTCGACACAGCTCCCAGACTTAAACCCGCCGCACTCGCATCCTTATGCGCCACATCAATGGTTGTACCCGCATCAGCGGTGATGTCCGTGAGGATACTCAAATCATCTTCAGGCGGTAGAGGTTCGGGCATCGAACCCCAACTCGCGGTGGCATCAAAATTTCCGGCGCCGATGACTGATATAAGGAGATCTTCTGTGACATAATCGATTTCAATCCTCTCGGTTGTGGTCCCTGATACATTCCCGCGGTTAACTTCAGGAGTAGGAGCGCCGTCCAATTCATTGTTGTTTTGGTCCCCACTATATTTGATGGCCATATTGTTGTATTCGGTTTCGTTCACAGCAAGGCCGTTTGAAAGAGTCTCATCGTAGGCGGAGCCGTCGGTCGAAGAAGGCGAAAGCAATTCGGCTGCATCGTACTGGGCGGCGGCAAAATACCCATTGGCCTCCGTGATAAAAGCAGAATCAACATTACCCGGAGTGATGTTGTTGGCGCCAGCCGTCCAAACAATATCCGCATCGCCTTGAGGGTCAAAGGGCACACTGAAACCTGTCCCCGCCAAATGCTGGCCAGAGCGGGTGAAGAGTTGGATATCGTCATCAACAGATTTACTATCAATATCAAAACTAAAATTACTCGTCCCCGCCGGCACTCGCGCATAGGTGACAATCCCGGATTGCTGAGTGGTTTTCTCGACACCATTTTCAAACCCACCCGGACCGTTCATCTGCTCGAGGTTAATGGATTCGAGCAGCGGGTGCTGGCCAAAAATGGTGGTGGTCTCAGCAATACGCTGGACTTCAAGTTTGAGTTGCGTAACTTCCCCGTGAATGGCCAGGCGGTCTGAATCAGCCAGCGTGCCGGTCGATGCTTGCACCACCAATTCGCGCATACGCTCAAGAATTTGACCGATTTCACTCAACCCACCATCGGCGACCTGAATATAGCTCATACCATCGGCAATGCCGCGCTTGACCTGATGCATCGAGCGAATGTGGGCGCCGTTTTTGGACGCAATCGCCATACGCGCCGCATCATCTTTAGCCGAATTCACCCGCAGTCCGGACGAAAGCCTTTCGGTGACTTGCGCCATGCGGTTTTGATTGGCTTCCAAGTGCCGGCGAACGCCTAAGGTCAGGTTGTCGCTATTTAGGGTCAGACTCATGGTCGTCTACACGAACCCCTTGCCAAAGCTCGTGGACAAACGATGCAGAAAAAGGCGCTTTTGGCCGAAAAGCACCTCTTCATTCATAATATTTTATGATTATGTATGTTTACGGCCGCATGGTCAGTCAACCACGCTTGGCCATTCTTCCACCAACATCATTTATCCTTGCCTTGTAAATGTTGTTAAAGCTTCACAATGAAGATTTAGTTTTTTACTTTTACTGGCGACACGGCGCGCAAATACAATGAACGCCCCGTGCCACCGCTTTCTCCTGTATTAAGCGGCAATTTTCCGCTTAATCACCGGCTGCTTCCGGCGCTGGATCATATTTCTATGTTTTTGCTGCTGGTCACGCTGCGCTTCCCGCATCACCCGTCGCAATCGTTGTTCTTCATCTGCTTCAATCTCACGTTGTCCCAACTCCATCATTGAAAGCAGTGATTGCGATATCCCGACCCGACTTGCCAGTTCAAATTGAGATAACTCCGCGAGTAAACGCGCTTTCTTTAACCAATGCATACACCTCTCCTGTTGTTAGGTGGTAATCTACCACCGATCCTTGCGTGATCATCATCGACCAGAAACGTGTGAACTTTAGAAAGGCTCTATCTTGCTGTTTTTAACTGGTTTTTAACGAATTTCACCATGCCCACGAATGGCGTATTTATAGGTGGTCAGCTCCCTCAAGCCCACTGGGCCCCGTGCATGTAAGCGGTTGGTTGAAATACCAATTTCGGCCCCAAAGCCAAACTCGAAACCGTCAGTAAAGCGCGTTGAAGCATTATGGTACACCGCCGCCGAATCGACCCTTTTTAAGAAATAATCGGCACTCTGAGCATTATCTGACACAATCGCATCCGAGTGGCCCGAGCCATAACGGTTTACAAAAGTGACCGCTTCTTCTAAAGAATCGACGGTTTTGACCGCCAAAATCAGGTCCAAATACTCAGTCGACCAATCTTCTTCAGCCGCCGCTTGCGTTTTTTCA
>JASMKV010000232.1 GCA_030749035.1 Myxococcota bacterium
CGGGCATTGTTCGTTCTACTGATGATGATGAGGATAAAAATATAGGGAGGGGTCGAAAATGCTTCACCTATACCCACTATCTCTATAGCCGTTGTCGGCATGAAAGAATGAGTTGTCATTATAATGCTGAAACCGGAGAGGTTGAGGGGGCTGTGGGGAGAGCGGGCTCCTGTACCCAGGTGGAATGCTCCTGGGTATGCTTCGACGATGCTCCCGAGTCTGTACAAGCGCCTCTTGAGTGATGACTGTTTCTACTTACGCAAATCGAAATAAAGTCGTTCCTGCTTATCGCCTTTGAGGTTGACGGTATAGGTGCGTGTGATGCCTTCGTCTTCATTGATAAATCGGAGCTCATGTTTTCCCGTATCGACACTGAGTTTGAAAAAAGGTGTTATGCCTACAGGTTTTCCATCGAGAAAAAGTTGTGCCCAGGGGTCGGTGCGAATGCTGATGTGCACCGTTTGCGCAACGTCTTTGTTCTCTTGGGGTTCGACCTTTTTATCTGGCTCCGTTTTTTGAACTTTTGCCTTAGGTTTCTTAGGGCGTTTTTTAAGTTTGCGCTTTTTAGGGTTGGGTTTGGTTAAAGGTTTGGTCTGCGCTGTCTTGGCCACTTCTTGAGGCGGCACAAGTGGGGCGATGGGCAAGACCTTTTTGGCTTCGGTGTTGCTTGACGATTCTGATGGTGTTGTTGTTTGCGCTTGGTTGAGTCCATAAACCGCAAAAACGCCGGCAACCAGGAGAATCGCCGCGCTTAAGGTGAGCCGCCATGGCAATCTGCTTTTTTTCTTCGAAATGCGTGTTGGCGCGCCAAATAAGTTTTTGAGTTCCTGGGTCACCTGCTCTTTTTGTTCGGCAACGTCCTTTTCGCGCAACGCAAAAAGGGGTTTGATATATTGCGCCACATCCACAGAAGTGGTGGGTTGATTGGACCCAGCCAGGTAGGCTTCTAAGGCCTGGGCCAATTCTTCTAAAGTGGCAAAGCGCTTTTCCTTGTTGGCGCTCAGCATACGCATGATCATGTTTTCAAGTTCATTCGGTATTTCTTCTTCGACTGTCGAGGGTGCGTCCATGATGCCGTGTAAAATACGCTGGATGATTTGTGGGTTTTGGGCATCTTTAAATATGCGTGACCGGGTACAGAGCTCCCAAAAGACAATGCCGAGGGAGAATTGGTCACTGCGTCCATCAAGGTTGTCGCCCCCAAGTTGTTCTGGAGACATATAGGAAAGTTTACCTTTAACGACGCCGGTCTCGGTGCGGTGGTCAGAATCGGCGGCCTTGGCGATACCGAAATCAAGGACTTTGGTGACGCCGTCGGGACGCAGCATCAGGTTACCGGGGCTTATATCACGATGCACCAGATGCAGTAATTCATCGTCCGCATTTTTAGCATTATGGGCAAAGCCAAGGCCCATGGCACAATCACAGATGATGCGCGCGACCACGTTAAAGGGGATTTTCGTGCCGTGCCTTAAGCTTAAACGCACCAATTCGCCTAAGTTCATACCGTTGATATATTCCATCACAATCAACGGCCGGCCATTCCATTCAGCCACTTCGAGAATCGATACAATGTTTGGGTGGTTTAAGGATGAAAGAACCCGGGCTTCGTCAAGAAAGTCGGTCA
>JASMKV010000233.1 GCA_030749035.1 Myxococcota bacterium
ATCGCCTAAAGCCTCATACACACTTTGCGAACAAGCTATTTCGCCAATCCCCGCATGGGACTCCAAACGACTGGCCATATTGACCGTATCGCCCCAGACATCAAAAGATGTCCGTGTCTCACCGATAACCCCCGCAATCAGGGGACCTGCATGTATGCCAATACGAAATCCCAAAGGCACATCCAATTCGAGCACAAGCAGTTGCAACTTTCTGGCCACTGCCAGAGAAAAATCAGCCAACTGAACAATGGGTTCTTTGGTTTCTATAGAAACCCCGCTTACTGCCATAAACGCATCGCCAATCGTCTTAATTTTTTCGATATGATATTCGGCACAAAGGTCTTCAATGTCGTCAAAATACCGCTGCAAAAGCTTCAACGTGGATTCTGGAGGAGCCTTGCTGGCATAGGATGTAAAGCCTGCCAGATCACAAAAGAAAACACCTGCACCCTCAATCCGATCAGCAATATTGCGCTCACCTTCTTTCATCCGCCCAGCAACAGGCGCAGGAAACATATTGGCCAAAAGACTGTCGGAAGCCTCCAGCGAATTGCGCAAAACAGCCGTTGCCCGGCGTAAGGCCAAACTCGTTCCTAAAAGCGTGCCGAGCTGCTCTGCCAGTGGCCTGATCCGTTGGCTAAAATGCTCATTCGAATACGACATCAGGGTCATCATCCCTAAAGGTGCAGCACTGGCCTTGATGGGCACCAGCATCATGGATTTGACATTCTTCTTCGCCAAATCTCGCCATCTTGGATCTGCATCATAAGCAACCTTGGCACTCCACAACGATTGACCTTGTTCGATAACTTCTGTCTGCAAACTCTCAGGCTCTGTTGGCCGATAACCCACCGCTTGCACGCCATCCTCCATATCCATCTGATAATGTATTAAACCGGGTCGGCTTAATTCAAGAAGTCCAACATGCGCGATATCCACATCAAGAATTTTCCCCACAGCCAAAGCAGTCGCATTCAAAAGTTCTTTTTCGCTGGCTGTGGCTGTAAACTTTTGTGCAAGTTCGTTTAGAGCACTCACCGCCACCATATGTTCGAGAAACACCTGACTGGATTCAATACGATGATCGATATTCGACTCAAGCTGTGCATGCCACCTGTTCGATTTTTCAAGCAAGACCTTCGATTCCCCATACTGAAACTCAATCTGGCTAAGGAAAAAAGTTGCGCCGATAGACATGACCCCAGTCATCCCCAGAACATTCATAACAAAAAAGGTAGACCTAATACTCTCAGATTGAACAAGGGCGCCCTGACTCACATCCCCTTCCAGCAAGCTAACAATAAGCACCACCAAAACATAGAAAGCAAACCAGAGTCGGGCATTGCGCCTGCTTGAAAACAATGCTGCGCCAAGCGGTGCTACAAAGGCCCAAAGGATTACCGCACCGGACGCCACAATGCCTCCCAAAGCAAAATGCACGGCAAAGGGTAAAGCGAATATCAAAAAAAGCTGGAATTGTTGAAATATATGATAGCGTTTTGTCACCAAACAAAAGACAATACACGTGCCAACGCACAGGCTATAAAACATGGGAATAAGAGCGGGACCATAATATCCGAGGGCATAATACATAGTTGCCCAGATCAGACCGGCAATCGCAGTTGTGATGGATATAATGATAAGGGTGGTTTTTTGTAAAACCACTTCCGGAGAATCGTCAGGCAGAGAGATTTGCGTGCCAATCTCTTCCATAAAGCGCAGAAACCTTAACGTTTTCTTTGGCTGCGCCATGAATAAAAATAACCCCTATCCATTCCTGCTCAAGGGCACCATCGCCCTCAAGAACAAACCACAACAATTTCTACTCTGGAAACCAAGCACTTCACAAGGAGAAACTCCCCTAATAATCCTACCCCCAGTAAATCACTTCACCCTGAAACCACGCAAGCGATTCAAAAAACCCGCCAATTCATAAACCCGAAACGCCGCATAATCTCCGCCGGTCCGACGCTCCATAACATCGAGCCCTTCTGTCGTGAGCGTCTCA
>JASMKV010000234.1 GCA_030749035.1 Myxococcota bacterium
CGTCAAAAATTGACCCCGCCACACTATGGGCATGTAGCCCAACAAACTTCACTGCTGACTGTTTACGATTCATTCTCGTTCCTCCTCAATACATACTCTACCATGTTTGTGGGGCCCTGTCAAGTCTTTATAGGGGGTGGCGAGAGAATATTCCGACCCCAAAAACTGACGGTACTGATTCCATTCTGCCATGTCATAATACCACGGCAGCGCAATTGTGTGAGCATCTTTATCGTTAACCTCCTCAAAGATTTCTGCAAAGGTAAAGTGGCGCGCCGACCACCGCTCGGCCAGTGGCCGCTTGCGGGAAGGAATGGTTTCAGTAGGGAGGGGTCGCATATATTCTCGGGTAGTTTTCTTGTTGACTGCGTTGCGACAGTCTTTAAAGTCTTGGCCGAACATGGTAAAGGGTAAACACATATTATCTTTTACAGTTTTTCCCTCATAACTAAAGAAACAATTCTTTTTCACATCAGCAATTTGAGCGCGGCACTGTCTGAGACTATACACATCGTATACTCCCATGGGGAAGGAGATAAAAAATTTATCTGGGCAGGCCCATTTGGAAATAGTAAACGCCACACACCACGCTGAATAAATTCCATACAACACCGACCATCCATATGAATCGCGCCTGTCTCGATCCTTCGGATGAATTGGCACATAATAAATAGGGATCTCTTTGCGTACCTCGCTTGGAAATCTCGCAAAAGTTCGATTGTAGTGCACTGGATCGTACACCCACTCCCCTAATACTTTTCTAATGATGGGCGCAATGTCATCATTGGCCACGACCCAAATGGTCTGGCAACCAGCCATCGCACATTCAAACACAGCTTTCTGTAAGGCTGTGAAGTCCGGGTTTATAGGCAGCAGCACAGAGGGAGTGGCTAATTGTAAGTCGCTCTCCAAATTGGCCACCGGAATAATTCCCGCCAAGTGAATGTGAGCGCTCATAGGCGCCTCAAAAATCTATCGTAGGCTCGTGTAGCTTCTGGTAAAGCTTTGAGTAAATCTTTTTCCGTAGCCTGTGGCGTGATGATGCCGTTCTCTTCAATCCATGTCGGATTAAACTCGTTGCGTTTCTCGCGATAGAGATGAGATGTTCTGAATTTATAGTGTTTGGGTCTGCCATTCGGTGAATATCCATTGAATTTTCCTTTCATTCCTCTGCTTTCCATTTCAGCAATCGCTTTAAATCTCGCCATCGTTTCCGAATAATCGAAGTCGGACAGCTGTTCGTCTGTCACCCGCGACACTACACAAGCATCCTTTACTTGCGTTGTGCCATCGATGCGATCCGAAGGATAAAACCAAATTTGATTTACAAAATCATCATCAGTTTCTATTAGATCTATTTCGTGCTTGCCTCCTCGATGAAAAGCTATCCAATCATAACATACATACGTAGGATTTGCAAGTGTTTCTGTGGAACGGATGCCTGTGCAATTGCCGTCGCCGAAATAGTAGCACTGGTTATAGTTTACCTCAGCAATTTTAGCATAATCGTTGGAGCCAACCAAACTTTTCCTCGAACAACGCAGGCTCGTACACAGAGTGCTAAGGGGGGCCTTCCCTTCCAAGCTCAACAAAAAAAGAAGACGCTCCCATAAGAATGCTTTCTGCATCCCCGCCACCTTGTCTCCTTCAAAAGTCCTCAAATTTTTCTGGGAATTTTTTAGGCTTGCAGCCGATAAATCCAAAGACGGATCAAAATAATCAAACCGAAACGGCCTTCTTATCTCCGAAAAGAAAATCGGCAGCTCGTTATTAAATGCAAACAAGACTGCCTCCAGCGAACTACCCACTACTATTTCGTCGTACTCAAATATTATTGGCTCCCGCTTTGCCAGCGATCCATT
>JASMKV010000235.1 GCA_030749035.1 Myxococcota bacterium
GAATAAAGTGGCTGCCGGCATCTGTGGATGCGGGGTGGCCGATACCGACAGCGATGGCGATGGTGCCGCCGATTGTAACGACGCATGCGTGAATGATGCAAATAAAGTCGCTGCCGGCATCTGTGGATGCGGGGTGGCCGATACGGACAGCGATGGCGATAACACTCCCGATTGTAATGACGCATGCGTGAATGATGCGAATAAAGTCGCTGCGGGCATCTGTGGATGTGGGGTGAGCGACACCGACAGCGACGGCGATGATACTCCCGATTGTAATGACGCATGCGTGAATGATGCGAATAAAGTCGCTGCCGGCATCTGTGGATGCGGGGTGGCCGATACGGACAGCGATGGCGATAACACTCCCGATTGTAATGACGCATGCGTGAATGATGCGAATAAAGTCGCTGCCGGCATCTGTGGATGTGGGGTGAGCGACACCGACAGCGACGGCGATGATACGGCAGACTGTGATGATGAATGCGCCAGTGACCCCATCAAAACGGAAGCTGGCTTATGTGGCTGCGGCGTTGCGGATACGGACAGCGATGATGATGATACGGCGGACTGTAATGATGGTTGCCCAGCGGATGGTGCAAAAATCTCCGCGGGCATCTGCGGTTGCGGTGTTGCCGATACCGACTCGGATGGCGATGGCACCGCCGATTGTGACGATGCATGTGTGAATGACGCGAACAAAGTGGCTGCCGGTGTCTGTGGCTGCGGGGTGGCCGATACCGATACCGATGGTGATGGTGCTGCCGATTGTAACGATGAATGTGCCGGTGATGCAAATAAAGTAAGTGCGGGCGTCTGCGGTTGCGGTGTCGCCGATACAGACTCGGATAGCGACAACACTCCCGATTGTAACGATGGTTGCGTGAATGATGCGAATAAAGTCTCCGCCGGTGTCTGTGGTTGCGGTGTTGCCGATGCAGACTCGGATGGTGATGGCACCGCCGATTGCAACGATGACTGCGCAAATGACCCCAACAAAACGGAGACAGGACTTTGTGGTTGTGGTGTTGCCGATACGGACAGCGATGGTGACGGGACGGCCGACTGTAATGATGGTTGCGTCAGTGATGCGGACAAAGTCTCTGCTGGTATCTGTGGCTGCGGGGTGAGCGATACGGATTCAAATGGCGATGGTATGGCGGACTGTGTCGACTGCGCAGGCGTGCCTAATGGTTTGGCGTATATGGATGCATGTGGCGTTTGTGATGATGATACGGACAACGACTGTCAGCAGGATTGTCATGGTGAGTGGGGCGGGAGTGCGGTGATGGACGCTTGCGGCTTTTGTTCTGATACACCGGGCGATGCGTGTGTTGATGGCGTTTGTGTTGTGCCTGCCGATGACAGCAATGTCGCTGATACCTTTGCGGGCTTTCTGGAACACGACGGTTGTGTGTCTATCCTCTTGCCGGTTGCTGAGATTGTATTGGCGCAAACCATTACGCTTAATAGATCGATAGAGATTACCGGTTCAGAGGATAATGACGGCATCACGACGTTAAGTGGTGGTGGGCAGAGGCGTGTCTTTGATGTGGCCCTGGATGCGGGGCAAGAGGTTGTTTTGCGAGGCTTTAGCCTCAAGAATGGCTTTTCTTCGAATGATGGTGGTGCTTTACGTGCCATAGGAACAAGCCTGAGCGCGCAGGTCTATTTGCAAGGTATGTCGATCGAAGATAGCCGGGCGATGACCTTAGGTGGTGGGATTGCTGCGGAGAACATTAAAGTCGTTTTGGATGATACGCAAATTATCGGCGGGGTGGCGACCTATGGTGGTGCGATCGCGGTTCAAGGCGGTGTGCTGCAGGTTACAAATGGGAGTATGCTTTCGTCTAACCGTGCTCTTGCAGGCGCCAGCATCTACGGCGTGTCTGGAAGCGATGTGCAGGTGCGGCAGAGCCTTTTTGAGGACAATAAAACGCCATATTGTGGCGATGACTTTTGTGATGGCAGCAATGAAACGTGTTCAAATGGCGAAACTGTCGGACCTTTTGGCGATTTTGGTGAAACCTGTGATGACGGCAATCAGAAAACAGAGGCTTGCAACTATGGACTTGAGTCCTGCACGGTGTGCAATGCGTCATGTCAGAGCGAGCCGGGTGAAACATCCTATTGTGGTGACTCTTTGACGGACAGCTCGAACGGAGAAGCATGTGATTGGGGCTTGGGCAATGTAGGGGAAGCGATTTGTGTGTATGGAGAGACCGAGTGTCAGCAGTGCTCGACGTCGTGCTCTCTTGTCGCCGGAGCGGTGAGCTTTTGCGGTGACCAGGCAACGGATGCAGCCAATGGTGAAGAATGTGACGATGGCAATGAGGATTCTTGCGATGGCTGTGTGAGCTGCCTTCAGGATAACGATACCGATAATGATGGTGCTTATGACCAGTGTGATGACTGCCCCGTCGATGGCAACAAAACGTCGCCAGGCATCTGTGGGTGTGGCGTTTCCGATGCGGACACCGATAGCGATGGCGCGGTTGATTGCAACGACGGTTGTGTAAACGATACGAATAAGACCTCACCAGGCATCTGTGGCTGCGGCACTGCGGACACGGACTCTGATGGTGATGGTACCGCCAACTGTAACGATGGTTGCGCCAGCGATGCGAATAAGACCTCACCAGGCATTTGTGGCTGCGGCATAAGCGATACGGACTCTGATGGTGATGGTACCGCCAACTGTAATGATGGTTGCGCCAGCGATGCGAATAAAACCTCACCAGGCATTTGTGGCTGCGGCACTGCGGATACGGACTCTGATGGTGATGGCACCGCGAACTGTAATGATGGTTGCGCCAGCGATGCGAATAAAACCGCACCAGGCATCTGTGGCTGCGGCACTGCGGACACGGACTCTGATGGTGATGGTACCGCCAACTGTAACGATGATTGCGCCAGCGATGCGAATAAAACCTCACCAGGCATCTGTGGTTGTGGCACCGCCGATACCGATACCGATGGTGACGGCACTGCTGACTGCAACGATGCATGTGCCGAGGATGCGGATAAGACAGAAGCCGGCATTTGTGGCTGCGGCACCGCCGACACCGATTCTGACAACGATGGTACCGCCGATTGTGACGAGACCTGTGATGACGACCCAAATAAAACATCACCGGGTGTTTGTGGTTGTGGTACTGCGGATACGGATTCTGATGGCGATGGCTCTGCGAATTGCAACGAAACCTGCGATAACGATCCGAACAAAACCTCGCCGGGCATCTGTGGCTGTGGCACCGCCGATACCGACTCGGACGGTGATGGGGCTGCGGACTGCCAGGAAAGCTGTGATAACGATCCGAACAAAACCTCGCCCGGCATCTGCGGCTGCGGCGTTGCGGATACCGACTCGGACGGTGACGGGGCTGCGAACTGCCAGGAGAGTTGTGACAGTGATCCGAACAAAACCTCGCCAGGCGCCTGCGGCTGTGGCGTTGCGGATACCGACTCCGATGGTGATGGCAGCGCCAATTGTAACGAGACGTGTGATAACGATCCGAATAAGACGTCCCCTGGCATCTGTGGATGCGGTATATCGGATGCAGACAGCGATGGGGACGGTGTCGCCAATTGCAACGATACTTATCCAAACTGTTACTACAATTATTACGACTGCGCGGGAACCTGCGGAGGCTCAGCCTATGTCGATAATTGCGGCACTTGTGATGCCGTTGGCGGCAATGACTGTTCTCAGGACTGTGGCGGCACTTGGGGAGGAGACCTCCAATACGACAGCTGCGGCGTCTGTGGCGGCAGTGGTCCTGGCTATTCCTGCTGGAACGGTCAAAGCTACTGTAACGACGGTGATTGCCCGATGGGCTGCGGTGATGGCACCTGCAATAATGGTGAGACCGTACCGACCTGTATGGAGGACTGTTTAGGCGGCGCTATCGGAAGTTATAAGTCGGCCTTGGTCGGTAATGTGGATGATGATGGTGGCTGTAGTGGCGGCACAGATTCAACCAATGCTGCTTTTAGCAATGCGAGTACCGTTTCTTATCGGGATTGCTCCTGGGGCGTGAGTGATACGACAGCAGGTTGCCGGGCTTTTGCTGAGGAGGATGATGTTTGGAATGATGATTGTGCCAGTGGGGTGTCACAATTTGGCGCCGTCTTCGATGCCTATGTGCTCGGCTCGTTGGTCAGTAATTGCGGATACAAATCAGACAGTTTCCGTAACATGGCTTCGACCAGCGGCGACTCCAATGCTCGGTGTATATTCAATTCCTGGAATTGGTATATGTATTACCCAGTAGGAGGGGATGTTCCTTCCTATATGTGCGGTCGGGTGACGGAGACCAATGCACCGGGGAATACCGTAGGCGCTGGCCGCTGGTTTATTTGCAACAGCGATTACCTGGGCAACAGTT
This sequence comes from Myxococcota bacterium, assembly GCA_030749035.1. Lineage (GTDB taxonomy): Bacteria > Myxococcota > XYA12-FULL-58-9 > XYA12-FULL-58-9 > JASMKV01 > JASMKV01. Next base: position 4,386 of record JASMKV010000235.1, read on the forward strand.
TCTACGACAGCGTCGCAGGTAAAGCCTATCAGTGTGACCGCGATTGGATTTCGAACAACACTTCGGGCTGTGGTGGCGGCAACTATCGCTATAAATGGAATTCCTGGGCCTTATAAGGGGATTTCGTTAAGCGAAATCCTATAACGCTTTTGACCCCGCGATGGGCATCTGTCGATGTCTTATCGCGTGCCTCTTCGGCAGAAACATGATGGTCGTGCATTGCGCTTCTTGAGCTTGGCCTTTATAGTTTTTTTGTGAGAAGTCTATCGAGCAGTTTTAATCGTTTGTTGATGATGGGGTTATGCCTTTTGCCCTTGTCGGCACAAGCAGGCCTTGCAGCGCAAACCGATTTGTCTGCGTTAACCCAACCTTTCCCTCTCTTGCCTGGCCTTGAGAAACAGGTGTTGTTTTGGCGTGATATCTTTTCGCTCTACCAAAGCAATCAAGTGGTTGTGCACGATTCGAAGAACATAAGGCTGGTATGGAAGGTCCTGGATGTTTCGCGTTTCCCTAAGACGGTCAAAGGTAAGCAACAAAAAAAGCGTTATTTGGACAAGAACATTAAGGCTTTAAAAAGTAGGCTTAAGCGTTTGCGCTTAGACCCTAAAGCACGCGACAAAGAAGATGAGCGTATTCTTGCACTGGTGCGTGATAATCCCGAATATCTTATCGGTGCGCTTAAACACATCAGGAAGCAGCGAGGGTTGGCCGACGAGTTCCGTCGTGGCTTTGAGCGTCGTAAGAAAATACGCACGACAGTTCGAGCTCTCCTGCAAGCCGAAGGGGTGCCCCTCGAGCTTGATGCATTGCCTTTTGTTGAGTCCATGTACAATCCGAAGGCACGGTCTCATGTTGGGGCAGCGGGGATTTGGCAATTCATGCGTACCACAGCGCGTTGGTTGGGGCTTAAGGTCTCACGGCGCGTCGACGAGCGTTTAAACATCACCAAGGCCACCAAGGCAGCGGCCAAGCTGCTGAATAAAAACCATAAGAAACTCAAAGAATGGCCATTGGCGATCACCGCTTATAACCATGGGCAAAACGGCATGCGCAGGGCGGTGGAGAAAACCGGGACCACCGATTTGGTCAAGATCATCGCCA
>JASMKV010000236.1 GCA_030749035.1 Myxococcota bacterium
TTTGTATGCTAAGTCCTAAATAATTTTCGCATTTTTGAGCCAAACAGAGGCCACATGACGATCACCACTTGTCCCAGCAAGTATCGACAGCTCAGGATGCTTGTGACCATAAAATTTCAGCAATTTTAAGCTCCAAGGCACCCTCAATGTCCAAAGAGCGGCATTCGGGCATCTTCAAGGCCCTTGTTAAGCCATCGACAATAAAATAGCGATGCTCTTTGAGCCAGGCGGGGCTCGCCACATAAATGGCACCATTGATGCGAAAGAGCTCTGCGGCAGCCTGACGTCGACCCACCGGAGAGGAATCAAGGCTCTGTAATTGCTTATTTTTTATTGCAAATCGCCAATTCAGCCCACCCTTTTCCGCAACCACAGAAGCCACCGATTGCCCCGATTTTTGTTGTAACTTGAGGGCCCTGCGTACATCCTGAACTTGGGTGAGTGGGGTCGAGCAGGATAAAAGTATCACAGTATCAAACACTTGGCCTTCTCTTGCATAGGCGTCAAGGCAGTGAGCCACCACTTTCCAAAGTGGCGCCTTGGCGGTGGCCAGATGTGCTGGGCGAATAAAGGGCGTGAGGGCCCCAGCTTTACGCGCCAACCGGGCATAATAGGATGAATCCGTCGACACACATATCTGCCAATGCTCACCCGATCGTCGGCTTGCTAAAGCCAGCCCAACCGCACGCTCCAAAAGGGATTTTCCAGCCAGCTTTTTAATATTTTTGTGGCGCAGGCCCACAGAGCCAGAACGCGCAGGAATGATGGCCAGAATTTTTTTTTCCGATCTCATTTCGCATCCTCACATAAGGTATCGACAATATTTTGCGCACATTTTGCACCAACAACATCACTTAAAGCATTCAGGCTGGCCTGCTCAATGCGTTTAAGTGAACCAAAAGCGCGTAAAAGGCTGCGTTTTCGTGTTGGACCTATACCCGGTACTTGATCTAACTTTGAAGCACGTAAGCGTTTCGCTGATTTTTTTCGGTGATAGGTGATTGCAAATCGATGTGCTTCATCACGTAAACGCACAAGTAAAAACAATTCTTTTGAGTTTTGTCGAAGGACAATAGGATTTTTTCGATTCGGACGAAAAATTCTCTCCATACTCTTGATGTTTTTGCTTTCTAAAGTACCCAGCTCTCCTCCACGCGCTTTGGCCAGAGATAAAATTTCGAGATGCTCCAGCCCATGTTCTTCAAGCGCCAGCATGGCCGAGCGAAGCTGTCCCTTACCTCCATCAATCACCATCAAATCGGGTAAATCGCCTTCCTCAAGTCCACGGCGCAAGCGCCTCGACAAAACTTCATACATCGATTTAAAATCATCCTGCTGCGTTGTGGAGCGAACTTTATACCGTCTATAACCGGCCTTATAAGGTTCGCCATCAACAAAGCGCACGCATGAGCCCACAATCGCATCACCTTGATGATGTGAAATATCAAAACACTCTATACGCTCCGGACGTACTTTTAATCTTAAACGTCGCGATAACGCATCTAAAGCACGTCCATTCTCCAAAGAATGACGCGCCTTATCCTTAAAAGCCTGCTTCGCATTTCTAGAGGCCAAATCAATTAATTTTTTCTTTTCTCCCCGACGAGGCGTATGCAAAGAGACCTTTTGGCTAAATTTTTCCCGAAAATGCTCTAAAAGCGCATCCAGCCAAGGCATATTTACAGGAAACAAAATCTCCTGTGGTAAATCATAAACGTTGTCATAATAATGTAATGCAAATCCACACAAGATTTCATCAAAGGCGTCCTCACAAGAATCTAAAGAAAAACGTTGTGCATCAATTAAACGCCCTTCCCGCGTCCGCATCACATGGATCTCCACCGCAGAGCCCTCCCTGTAGACACCAATCACGTCACGGCTCGTGCTGCCATGCCGGGCAACCTTTTGCTTGATGAGTGACTTTTCAATCGCCACGATTTGGTCACGCAAAAGTGCGGCCACCTCAAATTCCATCACCTCTGCCTTGGCCAGCATCTTGGTCTTTAATTCGGCAACAAGTTCTTCACCTCTACCTTCAAGAAAAGCCCGCGCATCGGCCACATTTTTTGTATAGGAACCATCCTCCAAATCGTAAACACAAGGTGCGGGACAGCGCTTAATATCGTAGAGCAAGCAAGGACGCTTTCGTGTACGCAAAACCTGGTCGGAACACGTGCGCAACTGGAAATGACGATTAATGACCTGAAGTGTTTGCCGCAGAGCATAAGCCGAATGAAATGGGCCAAAATAGCGGGCACCATCATGTGCAGCGCGACGCACAAATTCTACCCGTGGATAGGTGTGTCGCTCATCGAGTCGTAAACTCAAATAGCGCTTATCATCCTTAAGAAGCACATTATAACGAGGTTTATGCTTTTTAATAAGCTCATTTTCGAGAATCAGGGCCTCTTTTTCATTGTCGGTAAGAATGACCTCGATATTCGTTAAAACTTTGTCCAATTGCTTCACAAAATTTCGTTTATCTGCCCCAGTGAAATATTGACGCAAACGCGCATGAAGGTTTTTGGCTTTACCAATATAAATAATTTTTTCCGCAGCCCCATACATCAAATAAACGCCCGGACTCTTAGGAAAATGGCCAAGTCGATCTTTGAGCTTATCCCACATAGGCTTCTCGCATAAGATGTTGCTCTTCCAACCCCAGAATTTCATCACGTAATTGTGCTGCACGCTCATATTGCAAATCTTGCGCTGCCGCCAACATCTCCTTGCGCAAGGCTTGAAGTCGCTGACTGAGCTCCTCTTCATTAAGAACCAAATTTAAATCCACTTTGGGGGGAAAGCTCTCTTGGCTTGGCACAATATGCCGTAGCGGTTTTTCTACACTTTTAGGCGTAATCCCATGCGTTTTATTATGGGTCATCTGCAAAACGCGTCTTCGATTGGTCTCATCAATGGCATACCGCATCGATTTGGTTATTTTATCGGCGTATAAAATGGCCATTCCGTCAATATGGCGCGCAACCCGTCCAATCGTTTGAATCAATGAACGATCTGAGCGCAAAAAACCCTCTTTATCTGCATCTAAAATGGCAATTAAAGAGACTTCTGGCAAATCTAAGCCTTCACGCAAAAGGTTGATGCCCACCAAAACATCATATTGGCCAGCACGTAAATCTGTGATCAATTCGATGCGCTCAACAGCCCCAATATCTGAATGCATATATTTTGCCTTAACCCCAAGCTCACTCAAATATTCCGTCAAGTCCTCAGCCATACGTTTGGTTAAAACAGTCACCATCACACGTTCATTTTTTTCTGTTCTTTTCTGTATTTCCCCCAAAAGGTCATCGACCTGATCCTTTGCCGGTCGAACTTCAAGTTGCGGATCGACAAGCCCTGTGGGTCGTATAATCTGCTCGACCACCACCCCCTCACACACTTCCAACTCGTAATCCCCAGGGGTCGCACTGACATAGAGGACCTTATCGAGCATCTGATCATACTCATCAAAGCGCAGAGGTCGATTATCCAGCGCCGAAGGCAAACGAAACCCGTAATTGACCAGCGTTTCTTTACGCGATCGATCGCCCTTATACATGGCCCGAATCTGAGGCACAGTTTGGTGGCTCTCGTCGATCATCACAATGTGGTTTTTGGGGAAATACTCCACTAAAGTCGGCGGTGGTTCACCAACAGCCCGTCCAGTCAAATGCCTCGAGTAATTTTCGATCCCGGAACAGCAACCGGTCGTCTCCAAAAGCTCCAAATCGTAGAGCGTGCGCTCCTCCAAACGTTGTGCCTCAACAAGTTTGTTTGTACTTCGCAAAAAGCTCAATTGGTTCTGTAATTCCTCCCTAATGGCTCCCAATGCTCTGTCTTGTGACTCCGGGGTGACAACATGATGGGTGGAAGGATAAATTGCAGCTTTATGCAAAACCCGCACAGTTTTGCCGCGTAATGGATCGATCATCGAAATTTTTTCAATTTCGTCGCCAAACCATTCAATGCGAATGGCTTCTTCCGCTTCATGCGCAGGAAAAACTTCTAAAACATCACCCCGAACCCTAAAAGTGCCACGATGAAAATCAATTTCGTTACGTTCGTACTGAATCAGTGCCAAAGACCGCAAAACATCATCTCGTTCGATCTTTTCTCCAATCTCCAGCCCCACCATCATGTCCCCGTACGCCTTCGCAGAGCCCAATCCATAGATACAAGACACACTCGAAACAATAATAACATCCTTGCGCTCAAACAATTGGCGCGTTGCAGAATGACGCATCCTGTCAATTGCATCATTAATACTGGAGTCTTTTTCAATATAAGTATTCGTCGATGGAACAAAAGCTTCGGGCTGATAATAATCGTAATAAGAAACAAAATATTCAACCGCATTTTTTGGAAACAATGCCTTAAACTCGCCATAGAGCTGCGCCGCAAGAATTTTGTTGTGCGCCATAATAAGTGTTGGCACTTGTAATTCCGCAATCACATTCGCCATCGTAAAAGTTTTACCTGAACCCGTGACACCGAGCAGCGTTTGACGTTCTAAACCCTTCTCATAAACATCAATCAACTCTTTAAATGCACCAATCTGATCACCGGCAAGGTCAAATTTACTCTCTAAAAAAAAGTTTTGTGGCAAATTTTCCATCAATTTCACTTAAAAGTGTGTAAAAAAAAAATCACATAAATATGCTAACATGCTTGAAAAAACGTTGACAGTGTTCCTTTGCGAATCTAAGATCGTTCTTGATAGATATATCTAATCACCCTAATGGAGGTTGGCAATGGCAGCTAAAAAGAAAAAAGCTACTAAGAAAAAAGCTACTAAGAAAAAAGCAGCTAAGAAAAAAGTAGCAAAGAAGAAAAAGGCCACTAAGAAAAAGGCCACTAAGAAGAAAAAGGCCACTAAGAAAAAGGCCACTAAGAAGAAAGCTAAGAAAAAAGCTACTAAGAAGAAAGCTACTAAGAAAAAAGCTAAGAAAAAAGCTACTAAGAAAAAAGCTAAGAAAAAAGCAGCTAAGAAGAAGTAAAACTCTTTTTAAATTGCTAAAAGAGAAGGCAGCCTCAGGCTGCCTTTTCTATTTGGGGCTTATAGGAATTTAACTTTCGCGTCCCAGAGAAGTACTTTTAGGTTGCCGAGACACCCGTCTGGCAATATCCAGAAAAATCCCGACCAGGACATAGACCAAGAAATAGAACAAAAGTGCGAGCGAAGTACGCTCAACAAGGGCAATGGCCGTAAAGAGTGCCAAAAGTCCAAGCAAAACACCTATACTGATCTTGTTCGGCTTTACTTCCTTAAAAGAGCGGTATTGAACATTAGAGACCATCAAAAGGCCAAGCACCAAGAGCACACTTACCGAAACCCCTAAATGGGGCGTTTTTTCACCAAATTCACGCACATAGAAAACAATAAGGGTGATCAGGGTACCGGCGGCCAAGGGAATGGGCAGGCCGATAAAATAACGCAAAGAAGTACTTTCCTGCCCTGCTAAAACATTAAATCGGGCCAAACGGATAGCACCACAGGCCACATAAACAAAACAAGTCAGTGCACCCAAAATGCCCAGTTCGGCAAAAGTCCACACGTAGACAATCAAAGCAGGCGCCACACCAAAGGTGATCAGATCTGCCAAGGAATCGAGCTGCACGCCAAATTCACTTTGGGTACGGGTTAAACGGGCCACACGCCCATCACTCATATCGAAAAAAATACCGAAAAAAACGGCCAAGCAAGCCCGGTAGATATCATTGGAACTGACCTCCCCCGTACACAGCATCATCGCATAAACCCCACAAAACACACTTGAGAGCGTAAACAGGTTGGGTAATACAAAAAGCGCTTTTTGTAGATTAATGCGGCGACGGCGGCGCTTGGATTGACGACGAAATGGACGCTTAGCTTCCATACGCCATTCCACAAAGCGCATATTCGCCATCATCGAGTGCACTACAGGTGCAGGTGTCTAAGAGCCCTTCACAAACATCCTGCTCACTTTGCGTCAGATCTTTTTTGCCCGCCTCATCTTCAACATTTTGAATGCAGCTCTTTTGCTCTGTCTCACTGTCGAAACACCGACAAACATCTTTGGCCAAAGCCACACAAGGGTCTTCACAGCCCCAAAAGCTAAAAAAGGCGCATAGAAGGACAACATATAATGTATTGCTTTTTATTCGCTGCATGGCGTATCTAATTTTCCAATCCCCAATGAGAAATATAATCATTCATAAAAAGCCATTATCTTACTTGCGCTACACAAATGAAGCAACGAAAATAAGACGATGCCTGCGCTAAATGAAGCCTATATCACTGGTCTGCTCATTGATTATGAAAATCGAATTGCAGATCTCGCACAAGAATTAGAGCATTCACAGGAACAGGCCTCGCAAATCGATGGCCAATTAGGTGGTCTTCTTGAAGAGCTTGAAACGCACCGGCATGCTGTCGTTCAAGAAGAAAAGGACCTCGAGGAAAAAAATCGCTTTGTCGCCGACGGCAATATGGAAATTGCCAGTCTGCATCAAGAAACGGCGCTTTTTAAAAAAAAGCAAGAAGATCTTAAAATCGAAATGGAGCGGCTTGGCCAAGGCGCCATTCATCGTCGATTACGCCGCGAAAGAGCGAAACTGCAGATACAGATCGAAGATAAAGAGGCTGAAATTGAACAAATGCGCACCGCGGTTGAACAAACCCGACAGGCGGTCCAGGAAACCGAACAAAGCATCAAAGACGCCAAAGATCGATCGCGGGCAACCACTTTAAAACTCGATGGTCTGCAGAGCAAACTCCCCAGCCCTTATCTTTTCTCGAACCTTTTCATGGCCAGATGTGGGCAAGCCCATGCCAACCTGTATCTGGAAAAAGAAAATGAAGATTGGGAAAAAACGGTTCTGGATGCAATTCATCTCGTCATTGATCTGCATCAGGATTTGCGCGCTGGCAAATATCGGCTCGACAAAAACAGTGATATTGTCGGCGGGCGGGCACTCGCCACCGGTGAAGCCATGTACGCCGCGATGATTTTAAAAAGACCGGAACTTGCCTTGGAAATATTTTCTCTGGCCACCGATCCATCGCTCTATTTCCATCAAATATTCAACGTCTTTCGCGTCTGGATTTTAGGGCTCTACTTAAGCGAAGATTATACGGAACTCAAAAAACTGCTGCGCACCCACCGCTACGCCGGCGGTTTAAGGGAGGCCTATGTACTGTGTTTTTTAGGACTCCTGCTCAAAGACAAGGACCTGATGAACAAAGGGGTTCGGGACATCACCAAACACGAATGGGAACTCTGGCAGGCCCAAACCAAAGACCGCGGTGGTGGCATCGTCAACATGGGGGCCACCGCGCTGACACTTATGGCCCTCGATAGGGGGATTGCGGTGAAACTCCCTGGACCCACCGTACCCGATATTATTATCGCACCCAAAAAAAAGGCCCCACGCAAAGCGTGAGGCCCTTTCGATTATTCTATATGGATAAAATTCTAGCTGCCGTTACAGTTAGTGGATGCTGCAGAGCATTCACCTTCATCCTGATCACAACAATCACTTGCACAGTCTGCATTGACGATACATTCAGCACCAGCAGCCACCGAAGCGCCCTTGTGTGGCACACAGATGTTTTGTGTACCCAATGGTCCTTCAACAATCTCCCAGCATTCGCCGTCATAATTGCCCTCGGTATCTTGGTTGCCGCAATCACCACCCTCAGTCTCACAACTTTCAGAGCACCAAAAGTTTTCACCGCGCGTCAGGCAGAGATTATTTGGGCATGATGGGGTATCCATTGATGACCCCAGCGCTGCTGTTTCACAGTCATCATTAAAAGTCAGCTTTGGAAAACAGTAAAAACGCTGCGAGCCGTAGAATGCATCGCACTCAAATCCAGGTTCACATGCCACACCACCGGTGCATTCCGTGGCGCACTTACCAGTAAAACAAGCACCGGCTGCGCACTCAAAAGAGAATTCACACTCGGCGCCAGCTTCTTTACCTAAATTTGTGCCAGGCCAACAAACCTGATTCAACGGATAAGTTGTCGCGGCATAGAGGGTCTCGCCATCGTTAAGCTGAACCCGGAAATAATCCACATCCGCATCATCACCTTCAGCCAAGCTTGCAGAGAAGCGCACTGGTGTTAAATCATCCACAAGTTGGGCCTGCCCAATAGAACTATTGTCCGCAGGTACTTCTTTTAATTCACTTTCCAAACTCACGCTGCCAAAAGGTGGTGGGTTGCTCGATGTGAAAAGCTGCAATTGATAGGCACCTGTATCTGGATCTTCACCAACATCTGCATAGTAAGAGGACGACTCGACTTTCACCCAAACCGAATCAAGATCACCGTCACTGCTGCTGTCAACGTAGGATGCACTGGAGTACAGATTCACCAAGCTATCGTTGGCGTTTCTGTTGTCATCTACAGGGTCACCCAACGAAGCACCACTGCTGTTGACAAACTCAATCTGTGTATCCGTCTCCACATTATAGGTGTAGGAAACACAAGCACCGTCACGGCCGCATTCGGTATCCCCTAATTCACAATCGGCAATACAAAAGCTCTCGTTCCAACACGAGCCGCTGTTGCAGTCAAAGTACCCTGAAAGACAAGGTTCCGCCGCCAGGTTTACCCCGCCTTGTGGGAGACAAGCGTAAGCGGTATCCGCATCGGCTCCAGCTTTGAATGGACGGCATGCCACAGCCAAGTTGGTCGCAAAGAGCGTCCCTGAACAGCCATCCGTATCGTCCTCGCCCGTACAGGATGCGGCACAAAACCAGGTATCCCCCGGGCCATCGCCGTCTTTGCTCGGTGTCGCACAGACCGAACCATCCTGACATTGACTTGAACCATTACAAGGCTGCCCATTGGCCAAGCCCGTACAATCACTCAAATCGTAGGCCCGGCAAGATGCGGAACACTTGAGCGTTCCTGTGCCTGCGCCCAAGTCGGCACAAGTTGCGGTACCCACATCCGTGCCATCACAAAGCTCGCTCTCGTCGTCATCATTGCTGTCAATGGTGTTATTGGAATCACCAATACAACCGACAATATCGTCGCTACTACAAATAAACGAAGAGCAATCATCCGACACACAATCTGCATCCACATTACAGGCCGAACCATTTGGCCGCTTGGGCGAGCCAATATCGTAGTTGGTATAAGAGGTCTGTGGGGAACACTTGTTGCTCAAGCACACATTACCGGTCATGCAATCTGCATCCCAGGCACAGTCACCACCCACATCCACACTTCCGGCCAAGTGTGGCACACAAGCGGTGTTGTAGGTCGGGTCAGATCCAGAACAGACGCCCGCATTACTTTCGCAAGCTGCATCGGCGGTCTCACAAGAAGCACCGCAAACCCAGTTTTCACCATAAGGATGCTTCAAGCAAAGCTTCGAGCCACACTCGTGGGGCCCCGCACAGGTTTCGCCAAAGGTCTTGGCACCAAGGGCAATCTCGCCTGAAGGAAAGCAATAGCCTTCACCTGGATCGGGAGGCGTAATATCAAAAAAGCTGACACAGCTTCCGGCCGTGCCGCCACAATCGGTATCGTCGCTACAAGCGGTGGTACAGAAAGATGTATCACCACGACTGAAAGGAAAACAGGTGTTCTCACAAGAGGCGGGCGATGTGCAGGCCGCGCCATCGGGCTGCAGTTCTGTTCCTTCCGGCAAACACACACCACTTTCAGAACGACCGGTTTCAAGAGTCAATGTACCCGTGCCGGTTAAGGCAATCGAGAACACATCCACATCTTCTTCAGCGGAAAACGTGGCCGCCACTTTCGTACCTACGGTGACAACCGTTGCATTAGCATTGCTGTTGTTGTCGGTGGTGCTTTCATCCTCAGTCAAACCACCACTTACCGCCGTCGTATCAGTGGATACACTTAAAGTGTAATCGCCTAAAGGCGATCCGGCATAACGGGAAACTGCGGCATAAACCGTACCATCGGCCGTAAAAGGATAGTCCAGCTTGGAAAAATACCCCTCGCCACCATCATCGTCTTCAGCATCAGCCTCAGTATCAGCCACATTATCAAAAAGTTTAATCACCGTATCCAAAGCAGCACCGGTTTGCGCCTGCACACAGCTGGTCCCATCGGCACAGGTGCCTTCAGGGCATAATGCGCGACATTTGGATTCTTCACCATCGCTGAAACACACGTTATTCTCCCCGCATTGCGAGTCAAATTCACAGTCGCTGCCTAACTCACCCAAAGTATCGTCGCTTAAGCATATTGGGCCGGAGGGATGGTCAGTGGCACAATAGGTCCCAGCACCACACTCATCACCATTTGGACAGGAAAGGGTACATACTTCGTCCACACAAACATTGCCTTCGACACAATTGAAATCGACTGCACAGGCGCTACCAGTAGCCCCACTCATTTCGCTGGCAGGTACACAGATATAGGTATCACCAAAAAATGGATTGCTGGACAGAAGCTCACAGCTGGCACTGCCACAATTGGTTCCGTCCGCAGGATCGCAAACTTCTGTACAAAAATTCTGATCCCAACAAATGCCTGAAGCGCAATCAAAAGCACCCGACGAGCAGGCTACGCCAATGGCACCATCGCCAGTTGGGACACAGGCCCCCCCTAAAGGTGATGGATTCTGTGCACCCTCTTCAGAAAGCTTACAGGCCAATGAACCTGGGGTCGCGGTTTCTGCCGCAGCACAGGGCTCAGCACAAATCCAGGTGTCTCCCCCCGCATAACAATAATTAGAGGCACAGCTTTCGTTCTTATCGCAAGCCGCACCCAAGGGTAAATCCGCTTCATGGGTTGTGGGTGTGACATCTTCTGCGCCACAATAGTAGGTCGCGGTATTGCAATCATTCAAGCAATCGCTGTCGAAGTTGCAAGGTTCACCATCGGCCAGATTCGTGTTTAACGCACCATTGCTCGTATACGTCGCAGGGCCCGTACAATTTGAAGTCCCACCACCACTGCAGTTTTGCGTATCAAAACCGCTGCAGTCATTTAAACAACCGAGCATCCCCGTACCTAAGTTTAAGGTCCCACAATTTTGATCCACTAAATCCGTACCGTCACAAACTTCCGCGCCTTCTTTCACGTTGTTGCCACAACCAGCAGCACTGTTTGTGCAGGCGCTCACATCGTAACCCGTACAATCGGCCTGACAGCCTAAAGAGCCGCCACCATAGCCAAGAAGAGCGCAGGTTTTATCGCCCACATTCCAGCTGTCACAAACTTCTTCCGTGTCGATCTGGCCATTACCACAATCGGTCGTTTCAACTTCACCTTCGCCAGGTTTTTTATCGGTCTTGCCTGGGTCATCACCATCGCCACAGGCGCTAAAGAGACATATTAAACTCATGATAAGGATTTTTTTAAGATCAACTTTCATAACCATTCCTTTTTAATTACAATATATTAGCTACTCGCGGAGCACTTAAAAGTCGGCCGGATGTAACAAGGTGATTTGCCTTTGTAAAGCCATTAAGGCGAAGATTTACCGATATTTTTGCCTCTCGCCAGGACTTTTTACAAAAGTTGCAGGTCGACGCGAGAATCGTTAGCATGGAGCAAGGTAAAGCAGATGGCAAAAATACTCGACGATAGGGAAAAATCCCAGGTAGAAGCCCGCCCAACGGCGGCAAAACCCAAAAGCAAACGCGCTTTGGGCAAAATGGAAAAAGATTTAACCGTCACCGGCGCCCAACCTTCCCCCTTACACCAAAAAGGCACCAAATCCGCTGGCGGCGTGGGTATGCGCGCCGCCCCCAAAGAAAGTGCCTTAAACACAAAGGCCGTTGAGCACCGCCAATCGGTGCGTGATAAGGTTCGACAAAGCCGCAGCGAACACCGCCAAAGCGTTTGGGACAAGCTCGATCGGGCTAAACAAAAAGCCGACGACAAAAAACCGCGCCTCAAACGTTTTGAGCCCCCCAGAGAAAAATAGGCGATTCACAGACGATCGCCCAAACCCCTGATTTAAAGCCTTTTGCCAAAAGTACGCGAAGCAAAGCCCTTTGAAACAGTATTTATTGATTTGTGTACGACACAAAGACTTATGACAAAGGCCTTTGAGACTTTATCGTTTTCTTTTCCTAGAGCCCCAGTCACTTTAGCCCCAAAGACCATTTTTGGCCTTAATTACCGGGCCTCACAAACAAAGCCAATTTTTTGCGAGGCTTATGCATTTGCACTAATGTAGAAAAAGTTGATGGCACTACATTACATTACGTTCAAATATGTACGTCAAAGTTTTCACTCTATATTTCAGGGTGATAGCTTATCTAAGTTAAGGTTCAGACTGCAGCTTTGGGCAAAGTTTTTTAACGCCAACAAAAATAGCATATTGACCAAAATCCAAGTCTGAGCGAAATACTATTTCCTTTAAGGGAAAATTTGGCTGCAGATGTCAGAAGAAAGAAAAACAACAGTCATTTCAATGACTTACATAATCTAGGATCCGGGGGAAATCTATGCAAAACTCAGTAATAGAGCTTACTGAAAACACCGAACAAAAAACCAACACGATGCCACAAACACAGCAGCATACGACAGAAGAGAAACACGGTTTACGCAGCAAACGTTATTATAGCAAAGCAGGTCAAGACCCATTCGAAAGTATTGAGTGGGAACTGCGTTCAGCGGTCATTACCGGTGAAAAGGGTGAAGTGATCTTCGAACAAAATGATATCGAAGTCCCTGCCAGCTGGAGCCAACTGGCCACCAACGTTGTGGTCTCTAAATATTTTCGCGGCAATATTGGCACCCCTGAGCGTGAGACAAGCGTACGGCAACTTATTGGACGTGTTGTTGATACAATCCGTACCTGGGCAAAACAGGATAAATATTTTTACAACGACGAAGACCTCAACACTTTTTCCGATGAGCTTAAATTTCTTTTGATCAATCAGTATGCGGCCTTTAATTCGCCTGTATGGTTTAATGTTGGTGTTGAAACGCAACCACAATGTTCCGCCTGCTTTATCAACTCCGTCGAAGATACGATGGAATCGATTCTCGAATTGGCCAAAACCGAAGGACGACTTTTTAAATTTGGCTCTGGTACAGGAACCAACTTAAGTCCTCTGCGCGGTAGTGGTGAGCCCCTTAAAGGTGGCGGTTCTGCTTCAGGACCTGTGAGTTTCATGCGTGGTTACGACGCCTTTGCAGGCGTGATCAAAAGTGGTGGTAAAACCCGACGCGCCGCAAAAATGGTGATGCTCGATGCGGACCATCCAGATCTTGAACAATTTATCAACTGTAAATCAAATGAAGAACAAAAAGCCTGGGCGCTTATCGATGCCGGCTATGACGGCGCTATCGATGGCGAAGCTTATGGCTCCGTGTTTTTTCAAAACTCCAACAATTCAATTCGCGTCAATGACGACTTCATGAATGCGGTTGAAAATGAAGGTGTTTGGAAAACCATCAATCGTGTTGATGGCTCAACCGCAAAAACCTACGAAGCCACCGAGCTTTTAAATCAAATTTCTAAAGCGACACATCTTTGCGGAGACCCTGGCTTACAATACGATAGCACGATCAACACCTGGCATACCTGCAAAGCAACCGATCGTATTTATGCATCGAACCCATGTTCTGAATATATGTTTTTAAACGATTCGGCATGTAACTTAGCCTCACTTAATTTACTCAAATTTCGTGATGAAGAAGGGCAATTTGACTTAGAAGGGTTTACCCAAGCTGTGCAGGTTGTGTTTACTGCGCAAGAAGTTTTGGTTTCTAATGCAAGTTATCCAACAGAAAAAATTCAACGCAACTCTGAAAAATTCAGACCCTTAGGCTTAGGCTACGCCAACTTAGGCGCCCTGCTGATGTCTTATGGCCTGCCTTATGATTCAGCTGAAGGCCGTGCTTACGCCGCTGCCATTACAGCCATCATGACAGGAGAAGCCTACCGACAAAGTGCGCTCATGGCAGCGACCAAAGGTCCTTTTGAGGGCTACAAAAACAATCAAGCTTCTATGCTTGGTGTGATGCACATGCATAAAGATGCCGTCGAAGACATCGAGCAAAAACACTTGCCCGATCTCTTTGTCAACAAAGCACGTGAAGCCTGGACTCAAGCCGTTGAGTACGGCGAGGAATATGGTTACCGCAATGCGCAAGCCACCGTTCTTGCACCCACAGGCACCATTGGTTTTATGATGGACTGTGACACCACAGGTATTGAACCAGATATTTCACTCATCAAATATAAGAAACTTGTCGGTGGTGGATTGCTCAAAATGGTGAACGCCACCATTCCTGATGCTTTAGATCATTTAGGTTATGAAAATGGCAAAAAGGCTGCCATTCTTGAGCATTTGGAAAAAGAGGAAACCATCGAAGGTGCGCCCTTCTTAAATGAAGAGCACCTACCCGTGTTTGATTGTGCATTCAAAGCACTTAAAGGTACTCGAACCATCAAGCCCATGGGCCACGTGCATATGATGGCGGCAACACAACCGTTCCTTTCTGGCGCGATTTCTAAAACAGTCAATGTTCCTAATGAAACAACCCCTGATGAAATTGCACAAATCTATATGGATGCCTGGAAGCTGGGCTTAAAAGCCATTGCCATTTATCGCGATGGTTGTAAGCGCTCACAGCCTTTGAATACTGAACTTGATGAAAAACAAAGTGTCGACAAAGGACAGGCCATAAAGACGCCTCAGCGTCGACGCCTACCCGATGAGCGACAGGCCATCACCCACAAGTTTTCCATTGCGGGCCATGAAGGCTATATCACGGTTGGACTCTATGAAGACACGACCCCTGGTGAAGTCTTTATAACCATGAGTAAAGAAGGCTCAACGATTTCTGGTCTCATGGATTCATTGGCCACCTCTATCTCTCTGGCATTGCAATATGGTGTTCCACTCAATGTCTTGGTTGATAAGTTTTCACATAGTCGTTACGAGCCAAGTGGCTTTACCGGCAACAGAGAAATTCCAATTGCGAAATCGATTACCGACTATCTATTTCGTTGGCTGGAACTGCGCTTTAATCAAAATGCAAAGCACACCAATCCACTGCCGGATTTAAGCTCTGCGGCACTGATTGAACCCACGCAGCACACCAGTGCCATGGAAGACCAGGAAAAAACGGTTTTTATCCAACAGGCTGACGCGCCTGGTTGCGCGTTCTGTGGAACAATTATGATACGCAGCGGCGCATGCTACAAATGCGCAAATTGTGGCAACACCAGCGGCTGTGGTTAATCTCTAAAGAGTGCTTACTTACACACGGCCAGTCACCAGAGTATACCTGGTGACTGGCCGTTTTCTTTTCTTGCGCTTATGCCGCCACCGCGCTAAGTCAAAATTACTTATATTAATGGGTTTAGGGGAATATGGTCGATTTAAACCAAAACCAACATAGCGAAAGCCTTGTGCCCAGTGGTGGGCAAAAAGTTCTCCTCATCCATCAAGATAAAAGTGCCCTACAAGCCGTTCATGCTGCACTCGAAGGCATGGATGTACACATTTATGACACAAGTACAGAGAAAGATGCCAATGCCTATCTGCATCACCCTACCCCTCCTGATGTCATGATCATGCAGCAAGGCATGCATGATTTTAGCACAACCGAATTGTGTCAACGCTTAAGAGCCAATGCGCGATTAGCCCACATTTATATCTTGCTCCTTAGTCATCAAAGCACGTTTGATCGCTCTGAGTGCCTCATTCGTGGCGCGGATGATTTTTTAGTGATGCCCTTTGAAAAAGAGCTCTTTCAGGCCACCCTCAGAGCCGGTTTACGCACCCAGGCCATCCGAAAGAATCTTGTTCGCCGTGAGCGCCGACGGGCAATTTCATGGCTGGGAAATGTCATTAACCATGAAATCAACAATCCTTTAACCGCCGCACTCGTCAACCTTGAATTGCTTAAAGAAGAACTAAAATCGAACTCCGAACAAGCTAATCTTGTCGGCGAATCTCTGGAAATGCTCGATCGCATCAAACATGCGACTTCGCGCTTACGTAAAAACAAACGTACCAAGCGTACAACCATACGACATACCAACCAAATTGAATTCAAAAAAACGCTAGAGGCTAAAGTTTCCGCCATTTCTTCTGAGGTCAATTTTGATTTCGTTATACAAGACGATGATGGCCATTACTTTGATCAATATCTTTTAATTGAGGCTGTGGAACAAATCGCTCGAAGCGCCAAAGAGCACTGTAGTGGGCAATTATATGTTTCTGCACATTGGAACAAATATCGATTGGCCATTGTTATCGAAATTGGACGTGCGCCGGATATCGATCCTGCCGTCATTCTTGAACCAAGACTGTGGGCGCCAGACAACCAACCACCACAATTTGATGCCGCACTTTCCTTGCTTGAAGAAAGATTTTCTGATGCCGGC
Organism: Myxococcota bacterium; assembly: GCA_030749035.1. Taxonomy (GTDB): domain Bacteria; phylum Myxococcota; class XYA12-FULL-58-9; order XYA12-FULL-58-9; family JASMKV01; genus JASMKV01. The sequence continues at coordinate 16,335 of JASMKV010000236.1, forward strand.
GGTCAAATCTATGCTCGAACGATGCAAGGCCGCTGGCGATTTGGCTTAACCTTACCCGTGCATGAAGAACCCCACGAGAAACCACAAGGATGATCATCAACAATGCTTAATGCGATTTGGGTTGGACTTATTGTTTTGGCTGTCTTCTGTGGCGCCCTGGGCAACAGTATGAATGCTGTCTCTACCGCTTCGATTGATGCGGCTAAGGGCGCTGTCGAATTGGCCATTGGCTTGGTCGGTGTGATGGCTTTTTGGATAGGCCTCATGCGGGTCTTAGAGCATGCGGGAATGCTTAATCTTATTGCCCGCATGTTAAGACCAATCATGAAGCGTCTTTTTCCTGAAGTCCCCGAAACACATCCAGCCATGAGCATGATGATTCTGAATATGGCCGCCAATATGCTGGGCCTGGCCAATGCGGCCACACCATTTGGCATCAAAGCCATCATGGAGCTCAACAAACTTAATGCTAAGCCAGGTACTGCAACCAATGCCATGGCTTTATTTTTGGCCATCAACACTTCGAGCTTGGCGCTTCTCCCGACCGGCGTCATCGCCATGCGCGCAAGTTTAGGCTCGACACAGCCTGCATCGATCATCATCACAACACTTATCGCCACGGCATGCTCAACAATTATCGCCATTTTAAGCGCTAAACTTCTATGCCGATCACCCTTCTTTGCGGCCAACGCAGGCACTCTTGTAACAGACACAGAGCAAACGGAAAAAGAATCTATTGATAATCATCTCGAAGAAAAGCAGGGTGGCACGCCCATGGAGCAACGCATTGCTCTTGGTCTTGGTCTGCTTCTTCTGGTCGCCTTAATTTATGCCGGAACGCAACGATATCAAGAAGCTGCTCAGGCCATCTCGATCTTTACTTTGCTGCGTGAGCTGCTCAGTCAATGGCTTCTTCCCTTACTTATTGTCGGCATCGTTTTGATTGGGCTTTATCGCGGTGTGAAAATTTATGATGCTGTTGTCGAAGGTGGTAAGGAAGGATTTGAAGTCGCGTTACGGATTATCCCATTTCTTGTCGCCATTCTTGTCGCCATTGGTATGTTGCGCGCCTCTGGTGCTATCGATCTCATGGTTGAGAATCTTCGGCCCTTGACTGCCATGATTGGCATGCCCGCCGAAACATTACCGATGGCCATTTTACGCCCTCTTTCTGGCTCGGGTGCATATGGGGTGGCCGCTGAAATCATGCAAACCTACGGTGCCGATAGCTTGATCGGAAATATTGTCTCCACCATGCAAGGCAGCACCGAAACAACCTTCTACGTACTGGCAGTCTATTTTGGCGCAGCACAAGTCAAGCATGTCAGACACACCCTGGCTGCCTGTCTTATCGCCGACTTAACCGGTGTTCTGGCCGCGGTATGGGCCTGTAGACTGTTTTTTGCCGCTTAAGCATAAAATAGACTTTTACTTTTAACTTTCTGACTTCTTCGCTAAACTTATCCTTATGAGTTTGGCCGAACTTCAAAAAGCACTGCCCGATCCACTTCGTAAACATCTCGACCCTGCCTCGCCTATGCCCGTTCGCATGATGGCCGCCAAAGGGCTGGTGCCTCTGCCGCCGAAAGAAATGGTCATTATCCTCGCTGGCTTAAGCAAAGACGAAGATGAAATACTTTCAACTGCGGCGAAAGAGGAGTTACAAAAATTACCAGATCGCATTATCGATGCGGCCCTTAAGGCCAATCTGCCCGCCGCCGCTCTTGAGGCCATCGCCCCGATTATCTTTGGAAAGGATGATCTGCTTGAGCTGCTTGTTCTCGATCGCAACACACCAGACCATGCCGTTGCCTCATTAGCTGCCAATTGTTCAGAACACGTGGCTGATTTGATCGCCAAAGACCAAATACGGCTTTTGCGCTCAGAAGAAATCGTTCGTTCTATTAGAGAAAACAAAAGCCTTTTACGATCAACACTCGATCGGCTCTTTGACTTTCTTGTCCGCGAAGGTGTTTTTTATGAAGGTATCCCTGAATTTGCGGAGTCTTTTTCACGCCTTTCACCCGATGAGATGGAGGCACTTGCCGATAGTCTCAGTGATTCTCTGCCACCTGAAGCCAAAGAACTTATGGAACGCGCTGCGGATTTCGAAGGTGGGGAATGGGTCGAATTTCCCGCAAAACTTCGCTATGGTGGCGGCGTATCCAACAAGCGTTTTTCGCTCCACTCCGTTATTTCCTCACTTAACGTCGCGCAAAAAGTGGCACTGGCCATCAAAGGAAATCGTGAAGCGCGTGAAATTCTTGTCCGTGATACAAACAAAATTGTGGCCACTGCCGCCATCAAAAGTCCGCGTCTCACAGACAGAGAGGTTGTCAATGCCGCACAAAGTCGAGCCGTTTGCCAGGATGTGATTCGGATTATTGCCAACTCAAAACAAATGACCCGTTCTTACCAAGTCAAATCAGCATTGGTCTTCAACCCTAAAACTCCGATTCCAATAGCCCGAACATTTTTAAAGTTAATGAATAATGCGGACATCAAAAACCTCGCCCGCTCGCGAAATGTTTCAGCCGTCATCACCAAAACCGCCAAGCAACTTTTAGAGCGCAAGCTAGGTGGTCGTTAAACTATTGGAGCTTCACCGGCCGCCCTAAAATATTGAGCGGATTCAATATCTTGTTTTCATGCCAAATTTCGAGATGTAAATGTGGTCCCGTACTCCGACCGCTTGAGCCAACAGCACCAATCCTCTGCCCCATATGGACCTTATCACCCTCTCGGACATCGATTCTCGAAAGATGTGAATAAGAGCTGAAATAGCCACCCAAATGTCTTAGAATAATACGTTTTCCATGGCCTCCATGATGGCCAATCTTAACCACATCACCAGCGGCCGCAGAGCCTATCACGGTTCCTTTCACCGCCACCAAATCAAGACCATAATGAAAACGCTTATGCCCATCCAAAGGATCGACCCGGTGCCCATAGAGACTCGAAATCGCATTGGCTTCGATAGGCCATTGTAAAAGAATATATTTTTCGTGTTCACCTGTGTCCCAAACAAGGGAATCTTCATCGAGCTTTAAATGCTCCCGAGGAGGCCATACATCCTGGACCAGCGTTTTCGTCTGCTTAAAAGAAGTACCACTTTCAAGGGCGCCACCTTGCGCTGATGGCCAAGCCATTTTTGTGGGTGTCGATGCGCACCCACAGAGCATGAAAAAAACAAGGATAGACCATTTACCCCTATCGAACTTGCGCATACAAAACATTGACAAGAAGGATAACGGCATTGAACGACGCTGCGCAATACGAAAAATGGATGAATGAGGCGCTTATTGAAGCGCGACGTGCTTTTTCCGAAGATGAAGTTCCTGTTGGGGCGATCATCGTTCAACAAAATGAAATCATCGCACGCGCCTACAATCGACGTGAAACCGATCAAAACCCCTTAGGGCATGCTGAAATCCTGGCCATTGATGCGGCGGCCAAAAAGTTAGGCCGCTGGCGCTTAAGTGATTGTACGCTCATTGTCACCCTGGAGCCCTGTGCCATGTGTGCCGGCGCCCTTGTGAACGCGCGCCTGGCGCAGGTTGTCTTTGCCGCCAGCGATCCTAAAGCGGGCGCCTGTGGAAGTGTCTTTAATATTTGTGAAAATAGCCAACTTAACCACCGGCTCAAGGTTGTTTCCGATGTGTTGGCGAAGGATTCACGCCAACTTCTACAGGACTTTTTCAAGAGCCGCCGTTCCTAAACACAATTTTGCCTTAAAGATTCTTGTTTTCTACAGCTTCTTTGAGTAGAGCACCCCTTGTGCGGAGCGGTGACCGAGTTGGTCGAAGGTGCTTGACTCGAAATCAAGTGTGTCGAAAGGCACCGGGGGTTCGAATCCCTCTCGCTCCGCCATAGTTCACTCAACTTATCTCAAGAGACCTAGCGGCAACCAAGCTTTATCGCAGAACTTAGACCAAAGGCGAGCGGATAGCGATAGGCCTTTGGGCTTAGTTCCTGCGGAGAAGAATGAGGCCGAAATATTCGACCAGAATCTGACGCTTGGTATTTATCTGTTGC
>JASMKV010000237.1 GCA_030749035.1 Myxococcota bacterium
GAAAGGTACTGATAACCAAAAATAACGCTGGCGTTCTCTCGAAGCAACGTGCACTCCATCGCATCGGCACTGGTTAAAAACTCACCATAGCGTGAAACATCTTCAACGCTTTTCAAGATATGCCTCGCCTTAAAATCAATCTTTTGTGCCGTTTCCACCGCCACAAGATCGAGGCCGGGCAACACCTTTTCGTAATAGTGACGGCCATCGGGCAAGGTTTCCTTTAATTCCCACCCCGCATCCGCATTAAGCTGCCGCAAAAGCCATTGGCTGCCGCCCTCTTCTGCGCCGACAAAAAGTGTCAAACTCAATATCAAATGCAGCCCCAAACCCATATCAATCGTCTTCTAATCCTATAAGGTACGAACCACCCGCCCTTAAGCCGCCACAGACCTGATGCACCGCAGGAGCGCCCTCTTGCCCGGTAAAATAAGAATAGCTGAGCCAAAATGTCACATGCGGAAGTATGTCGGCCAATCGAGTGCGCGGAAAGCCCAATCCTATGGCGCTCTGTATTCCCGGCTGAAAAACATCGTCAAGTTGATTTAAATACATCGCCGGCGATAATTCTATTTCGTTAAAGGAGACCACATGATGCCAACGAAAAACCATCGGTAGAGCTACAATAAAAAGAGCTGTGGGCATTTCCAAACGTTGACCAAACTGAAAATCACTGAAGCGCCCACCACCGCCGAATTCAAAACCACCTAAAAAGCTAAATTTCTTTGCTGTGCCATAACCAAACAACACACGCGACGCCCCACCGCCACCAAAACCAAAGCTCTTATTTTGCCACCCCAACATAAACCGCCCTCCGGCTTCGAAGCCGAGAATTAAACGCTCCGCATAGCTTTGCTCACCCAAAAAGCGTCGACGCGGCTCCACCCAAAAAGGGCACCCTTTCTCTTCAGCAATATCATTAGCCCTTTTTAAACTCATGCGCACCCGCTCAAGACGCAAGACATCCTTAACCTCACCAAGGTCTTTGTTCTTTTCTAACCACTGCTCTTTAGCGCCGCCGCCTAATCGCCCTATTTCCTCGTCCAGCCAAAGCAAAGCCTGTGTGCGAACTTCATCCCGTGCCAAACAGGTTGAGCGCAAAACATCCTCAATAATCTCATCAATTTCCAAAGCATCGGCGTACCAGGATGTTTGTTCGTGCAAGCGAACAACAATGGTGACATCACGCACCAACGCCTTGGTTTCCTGCTCGCTTGCCGCAAATGCTTGAGCCGAAAAGCAAAGGAAAACAAAAACGAAATATAGGTGTCGTAAAAACATCATCCGAGACTTAACACATCTTCAAACTGAAAAACATTTATCAATCAAGGCACAATATACTTAACGGCTGACCAGCTTTAAAAGCAAAGGCAAAAACGCGATACCCAAACCTATACTCAAAATAAGCATTAGATCTTTGACCAAATAAGGGAACACAATCAATGCCAGCCCACAACAAAAAGGGATCACGCTTCTTTGTCGATGCCCGTATTTTAAATAAGCAAAACCCAGCGCACCACAAACCATACAGGCAAACATGACCTCACCACTCATATTAAAGAGGTACTCTTTGGCTGCATTTGCCGGCTCTTGCGCTGATTCTAATGCCTGATCTTTAAGTCCACCGCCGGGCCTTTTTTTTTGCAGAAGCCCCTGGAAATCATCTATCTTTTTGGAAAGGTCATCGGCCATAACTTCTTTTTATGACCTAATCGGGCAAGATGGAATACCCATAAACCATTAAAAGCATAGCCTTTACGCCACGGCTCCACTAAAATAGAGAAACCATGCCGCACCAAGAAATAGCCCCCTTTACTGTGAAGGGTGATTTTCATACCCGCCAGGAAAATGGCAAAATCAGGTGTGAGGTCTGCCCACGCTACTGCACCCTACAAGAAGGACAGCGGGCCTTTTGCTTTGTCCGCCAAGCTCAAAATGGTGAAGTCGTTTTAACATCCTATGGCCGCTCAACCGGATTTTGCATTGACCCCATTGAAAAAAAACCCCTGAACCATTTTTATCCAGGCTCGGCTGTTCTCTCCTTTGGCACGGCGGGCTGCAATCTTGGCTGTAAGTTCTGTCAAAACTGGGACATATCCAAAGCCCGGGAAGTTGAACGCTTATCACAAAAAGCCATGCCTGACGATATTGCCATCGCCGCTAAAGAAGCCCAATGCACCTCAGTGGCTTTTACCTATAACGACCCAGTCATTTTCATGGAGTATGCCATCGATACCGCGATGGCCTGTCATGAACACGGTCTCAAATCTGTCGCCGTGTCCGCCGGCTATATCAGTGATGAGGCCCGAGCGCCTTTTTTTAAACATTTAGACGCTGCCAATATCGATCTAAAAGCCTTCACCGAAGACTTCTATTTTAAATTGGCCTACGGACACCTGCAACCAGTGCTCGACACACTTCGTTATCTCAAACACGAAACAGATGTGTGGTTTGAAATCACCAACCTGATTATCCCCGAAGAGAATGACTCGGCTGAAGAGCTCAAAGCCCTGTCTGATTGGGTCGTCGAAAACCTCGGCCCCGATGTGCCTCTACATTTTAGCGCCTTTCACCCAGACTTTAAGATGCTCGAGCACGACCGTACCCCAGCCCAAACCCTGCAAAGGGCCAGAGACATTGCCAAGACGGCAGGCATCAATCATGTCTACACGGGCAATGTTCATGATACGGCTGGCGGCAGCACCTATTGCTCAGCTTGTGGAGAAATGTTGATTGAGCGCGACTGGTACGCCTTAGGGCAATGGAACCTCGAGCAAAATATGTGTGCACATTGTCAACACCCAGTGGCTGGCCACTTTGCACCAAAACCTGGCACTTGGGGGCGCAAACGCAAACCCCTACAAATGATGTCCCAGTGATAAGTCACTTGCTTTCAACGCCCACCATGCTTAAGCTCAAATCAGGGCTCCTTTATGTTTAAAACACTCTACTTGACCACATCACTTTTTCTATGCTTGCTGTTGCTGACACCACCCTTAAGCGCAAAAGACATGCATGCCACAGTGCACACGGGCTACAGCAAATACCTTAATGACGGCCCTGGAGGATTTGGGTTTGGCACACAATTTTCTTATCCTGTTTGGGAAAATATTCAGGCCGAATTTCACCTTAGCTGGCATCGGGGCAAACACACTGAAAAGAGCGAGCCCAATATTTTCTTTGAAACCGAATCTGAAAGTTCAACAAGCGCTCTGCCTATCATGCTTGGCGCATCCTATGCCTTTCCCGAAAACATCGTTTCTCCAACGATGTATTTTGGCCTGGGCGCGGCTGTTCTTAATACGGACATCAAACTCAATGGCACTTCTTTAAAAGACAATGCCCTCTTTGATCCTGATGCATTTAAAAACAACGAAATCAATTTCGCCCTCGAACTCGCTGGTGGCGCCCATTATAATCTCACACCTCAAATGTTCATCGGCCTCGTTTTAGGTTATACGCGCATTTTCACCGATCCCAGCAGCCTTGAAATTTTAAGCATTCATGGACATCTCGGTTATGCCTTTAAGTGAAAATCACTTTGCCAACATTGGGCGCCTCGAACTGGCCAATTTGCCCACGCCCATACAATATCAAGAAAGGCTCTCGCAACAGCTTGGCGTCGAGTTGCACGTGAAGCGTGATGATTTAAGCGGTGTTGTCCTTAGTGGAAACAAAATAAGAAAACTCGAATATCTTTTGTTCGATGCGCAGCAACAAGGCGCGGATACCGTGCTGACTTGCGGCGGCGTGCAAAGCAATCACGCTCGCGCCACCGTTTATGCGGCACGTCAATTGGGCATGCAGGCTGAAGTTTTTTTGCGTGGACTTGATAACCAACCTTCATCGGGAAACCTTTTCTTCATGAGGTTGGCCAACGCCACAACCTATCCTTTAAGCCCTGATGCATACGTAGAGCGTGACAAGCACATGCAAAAACGTGCCGAAGAACTGCAAGCGCAAGGACATGCGCCTTATATCATCCCAGAAGGCGGCTCCAATGCCTTGGGTTCTCTTGGCTATGTGCGCTCTATGCTCGAGATTGTCCAGGGCGCAAATGATTTGGATTTCATCATCACGGCGGTAGGCTCAGGAGGAACCTTGGCAGGGCTTCTCGCAGGGGCGCAGATCACCCACACGCGCGCACAAATCATTGGTGTACCTGTATGTGATGATGGTCATATTTTTGCTCAGCGTGTGAATCTTATTCTTCAAGATCTACGCACACACATTCCAGAGCTGACCATACAAAGTCACGAGAGCAATTTTTGTGATGGGCATGTGGGACTAGGCTATGCGCTTGCCACAAAACAAGAGCTGCAACAAATCAGCACCGTTGTTAAAGACTGTGGCCTGGTCTTGGATCCGGTTTACACCAATAAAGCTTTTTGTGGCATGCTCGCCATGATTCAAAACGGGCGCATCCCACAACAAAGTAAAGTTCTGTTTTTGCATACTGGCGGAATTTTTGGTTTGGCACCATTTGCAGAAAATTTTTCTTTGGCGGATTAAGCTGGGTCCGGGAGCAAGCTCCCGAACCCTTAAGAAAAAACACGACCGATGGATTGGGGTGTGGTCTTGAGGGAATTAACCCACCGGCTCTCAACAACAACGCACAACACAATGAAAATTGTGTTCCGGCCCTCGTCTAGTCTTTTACTAGACAAAGTTTAAGCATTCAGCGCGATCGAGTCAAGTT
>JASMKV010000238.1 GCA_030749035.1 Myxococcota bacterium
CATATAAGTGACGTGCTGTTGAAAAACGTAATTATCCAAAATGATATTAACCTTTACGCCTCGAAGAAACCGCTCACGTTTTTATTTCTACAACAACAACGCATTCTGGCCTGGGTCTTGTTTCTGGGATTGCCTGCCTGCAGTTTCGAACTTGCGGGCCCCTTAGACCTCCTGGACAATGTGTTTCAAGAGTTGCCTGGAGTACACTGCTCTTTTGGTGGTGAGCGGCAGATCAGCGGCTTTGATATCAATCGCAACGGTGAACTCGACGATTTCGAAATACGCACCGAAGCTTACGTTTGTTTGGCGGAAAACTCGATTCTTGATCTCGCGCTGCCTGAAGAGACGAGCTGCGATGTCAGCATCACATCAGACAACCGTTACAAAGTAACTTGCAGCAACGGCAAGGAGCTCTATCTTGATGTGGACATCTTTCAGGTTTTCGGCCCGCAGGTGCAATTGGCCGTAAGTTTAGTCCCGACAGGAAGCGCATGTCTTAATGGTGGTTACCATGTTGCGGCGGGAAGAGATGAGAACATGGACGCGCTTTTACAAAGCGAGGAAGTGCAGGGCGAGTTTTTCTTTTGTCATGGCGCGGATGGTCTCGATGGGATCGATGCTGCAGATGGCAATAGCGATATGGTTGAGGTCTTCTTCGAAGAACCAGGAGCTTATTGCCCATACGGCGGTCAGCGTATCGTGCGTGGTCAGGATAACGATGGGAACAGTATTTTAAGTGAAAGTGAGATTCTAGATACGACATATATTTGTAACGCGGCTCCGGGGCAGGATGGCACAACAGGTCTGGATGGGGAGGATTCTGATGGGGTGGATGCGTCAGAGCTTATTGTTCACGTTGAATTGGAACCTTCCGGGCCGCATTGCGCCAATGGTGGTCAGGTTATCCACCTTGGCTTAGATCATAATGGCGATGGCGAGATCGATTTTTCACTCGGGGATTCGACCTATGTATGTGATGGCGAGGATGCACTGGACGGTGAAGATGGCACATCCAGTGATATTTTCGTTGAATCATTGAGCGCAAACGATGGCGCTTGCCCAGGCCATGGTGGTTGGCGAATTACTATAGAGAACGACATGAATGAAAATGGTTATTTTGAAGATGACGAAATAACCTATCAGGTTATTTGTTTTGGCGAAGAAGGGGAGATTGGAGAAGCCGGTGCGAGTGGCAGCGACGCTGCAGATTTGCTGGTCGTGTCCGTTACCGATGAAAATTCTGACCAATGTTCCTTAGGAGCGAAAACGATTTCCTGGGGACTTGATGTCAACGCTGATGGTTCTTTGTCGGAGGATGAAATTGAGAGCTCGGTGGCAATTTGCAACATATCCTTCCAAGACCTTTACTTGGAGCAAACCGGTCTGCCGGGCATGCCTTTAACGCAGGTTAATTATGTTGCCGCATCGCAGAGTCCCCAGTGCGATGATGAGGAGGGTGGCAATGGTGGCTGGGTGCAGTTTCTTGAAGGCTACGATACGAACGCCAATGGTGCTCTCGAAGTTTCAGAAGTCGAGGCCGGTTATGGCATGTGTAACATCTTACCCACCCTTGAGCTTTGTCCCGATGATGAAGTGACCACCGGGCAAGAAGTGGAGCTTTGTGTGGCCTCCTCTTTGGATATTGATGGAAGCGTTGCGGAAATTGCCTGGGAAAGTTTGCCAGGGGTGCTGCCAGTGGTGGAGCTTGTGAATGCGGATAGCACGAACCCATCTTTTGTTGCCCCGGAAATCTATACTTCAGAGACCTTGGATGAGGATGAACTTCTGGTCATCACTGGGACAGAGGAGTCGGTGGTGGCTGCGGATGCGGACCTGAGGTTGGAGTTTCAAGTGATTGCGTATGACAATTTTGGGGCTACGGCACAAAAAAACATGTTTGTCGACGTGTTGCCACCAACCTATCGAGCCAGCCAATTAACCTTGGGCACTTATCACAGCTGTGTTTTGCTGGATAACGGTGACCTCCATTGCTTTGGTAACCGGTATGGTGGGAAATTGGGTGATGATGGCGCTCTAACATCAGTGGGCCATATTCTTGGGGATGCGCCGGGTGAGATGCCTGAAAGTTTGGTGCCGGTGAATCTGGGGACAGGGGCTGAAGCCTTAAGGCTTGTTGCGGGCCAGCATGCAACATGCGTCATCAATGATTCGGCTGAGGTTCAATGCTGGGGGCGTGATTTATACCATGATGGGGTGTTGGGGCAGGATGAAGAGATTCGCAGAATAGGTGATGCTGAAAATCGTGTTTGTGATTATCGGATCGATCTGGGTGAAAATGTAGATGTCTTAGACCTGTCTGCCGGCAAGCGTTTTTTCTGCGCTTTGGTCGATGGGCAGTCTATTCGGCACGGGGTAAAATGCTGGGGTTCTAACCTTGGTTACGCTTTGGGGATTGGTGGTGGTGGAGCAGGGCTTCGTATTGGTGATGGTCTGGATGAAAACCACGACCCGGTGCTTGATGCTGTTGGTGCTTGTCTTCTGGATGCGGATGGCCAATCACTTTGTGAAATGGGGGACAAATTGATGGCGGTGGACCTTGGTTCAGCCTATTTTCCGGTCGAAATCGAGAGTGGCATGGAGCATACCTGTGTTCGGGATGGGGAGGGTGAGGTCAAATGCTGGGGCCGGAACACTGAAGGGCAATGCGGTATTCACAGTTCAGGCAATTACATTGGTAGCAGTCCTGCACATCTTGGAGATAATCTTGCGTCGGTAGATTTTGGTGAGGGTTGCAGGGCGACTAAGATAGCGCTTGGTGGCAAACACACTTGTGCGCTCATTCAATGTGTCGGCGACGACGTCCTGGATATGAAGTGTTGGGGGACTAATGTCCATGGACAGCTTGGGCAAGGCAGCTCGATAAGTCAGTATGGGGGACATCAAGATTATATTTACGATTTGCCACCCATCTCTTTAGGTACAGACTTTAACCCAGTAGATATTTTTGCCGATGAGGATTCGTCCTGCGCGCTTTCACAGAACAATGAGCTCAAATGTTGGGGCAAAAATTATTCGGGTGAAATCGGGAATTCGACTTCGTTTGAAATTGGCGACCAAGCTTTCGAGATGGGAGACAACTTAGCGCCTTTGGATTTTGGTGATCACGGGGTGCTGGATATTGTTGTCTCATGCGCCTCATCAATGAATTGCCGGGCCTGTGCACTCTTAGAGGGCGGTCAAATGCAATGCTGGAGCAATAAGTCGACCAGCGGTCCTTATTTAGGTTTAGGCTCGACAACAGCCCAGCCCTTTGTGCCGGGTGAAAATTCGCTTGTGGATTTTGGGCACTACTTTAGGCCGCAGGAGCAGGAGCAGGAGCAGGAGCAGGAGCAGGAGCAGGAGCAGGAGTGATCTGGTGATGAAAATGTTTAACAGAAAAAGGAGCCGCAAGATGCTTACACCACAAAAGATAAGACGATGTCTGATGATGTTGGGACCACTT
>JASMKV010000239.1 GCA_030749035.1 Myxococcota bacterium
GGTTGTTGGCGATGCTTAAGAGGTCGAAGCCCGTATCTTTGATGACTTTGGTGAAGCTTGTCGGCACCCGAAAGGCGTAGCAAATCTTTGAGCCCTTCTTGCATTTTTTACTCTTACCCGTATCACTGACCACGGTTTCAAGATTGCCAAAGGTTATATCGGCGCCCTGGAGTGCTTCGAATACGGCGCTAAACATTTCTGCCCCATCATTGGGCGGCAACGAGGCACTCTCTAAAGGCCATGCCCGCCCCAGTTGAATGTCGCCAACGGCTTTAATTTGCAAGGTTTTTGCGTTTTGTGTCGCTATTTGCTCCGGATTGGCAAAAAGGCTGGACAAAAGCAAAGCGAGTCCTGTAATGTGCTGCACCATAGCCCCCCTATAGCACTTTAGTGCACAAAGTCATCGGCCAATGAACAAAGAAAAATGCATATTTAAGAAACTTGTCTTCTTTTCAATTTTTTGCGCCCTCATAGGTACTTTGGGGTGTCAGAATGATTCTGCCGATCTACGTGCGCAGGCTTTTGTTGATGCGCAGGCCATCGTTAACGGTACACGCGATCCACAAAACACCTTTCTGACTGCCGGTGAAGTCCTGGCGGTTATTTTTCTGGCCGACGAAGAAGGTTATCCTTTTTGCAGTGGGACTGTTGTCGATGCGCGTGTGGTGGTGACAGCGCAGCATTGTGTGCAGGGGCGTAATCCGAACAAAACGCTGATTGGTTTTGGCGAGCAGCCAGGCGCAGAGGCCCAGTATCTGCCGGTGAGCGCATTTCATCCTCACCCTGATGAGGATTTTGCGGTGGTTATTCTTGGTCTTGATGCGGTCCAGGTGGTTGATGGGCTTGAGCCCATTGCGATGAATCGGGAGACTCTAAACAGTGATTGGATTGGCACGATGGTTGATGGTGCCGGTTATGGGAACACGTACAGCAATGACACGGGGCGGTTTTTTGCGTCTGTTGAAATTCATCGCGTGCGACCTCATCGCTTAACCGTTGATGGTAATGGGCTTCAGGGGCTCTGTTATGGCGACTCTGGTGGGCCAGTGATTTATCAGGCCGATGCGGATACGCCACCGGTGGTGCTGGGGACGGAGCAATGGGGCAGCTCAAGTTGTGTCGATAAAGATCACTTAAGCCGAGTGGATAAGTTGGCCGATTGGGTGGATGACCTTTTGGCGCAGCCTTTACCCGAGCCTTTAAGCGAATGTGGTGATGTGGATTATTTTGGTTATTGCGATGGCAATAAAGTGTTTTGGTGTGCCACCGATTATTTACGCAATAAAAACTGCGAAGAGCAAGGCAGCGTTTGTGGCTTTATGGGCAATGAATGGGGCTATGATTGTTTGCCAAGTTCTTGTGGGGAAGTCGACTATTTAGGGCAGTGTGATGGCGACAGTTTAAGTTGGTGTCGTTACAGTGGTTTGGGGCAGCAAAATTGTGCCGATCAAGGCTTGGCGTGTGTATGGCGCAACGATGAAACCGGCTATGCCTGTGATGATTGTTTTCAATGTGATGGGGTCTGTACGGATTTAGAGACGTCCGCACAGCATTGTGGAGCATGTGGACGTTCCTGCAATTACCCCAATGCTTTGGGTGCTTGTGTCGATGGCGCCTGCGAAATGTTGGGTTGTGAATCGAACTATGAAAATCAAGATGGTGACACTTTGAACGGCTGTGAGCTTAGTTTGGTGCCCGAAGAAGTTGATGGTGCACAAAAAATTGATGTCCGCTTGGGTGGCAGCGGTTGTCAGAGTCAGGATTCGACCCTCTTTCAGGTTTTCTTCTTAGGATTATTTCTATTTATTTCAAGAATTTGGCAAATTCGTCGAAGTTTTCGCAAGGATCGTGCCGAAAACTTGTCGACTTGACCGAAAAGTGGCAACTTAAGCGATTCAAGGCTATGATTAATCATAGTTTTTTGCTCGATCGTTGGGGTAGACACTGGCCGTTATGGTGATGTTCGATACACACATTTTTTGTAGAATTTTCCATGCACTGGTGCTTTGCACCGTGATCTTGTGTTTGGGTGCCTGCAATACACAGGATTCGACAGGTGGGCAGGCCCGTTGTGGTGCGGATGCGCACTGTCCTGATGGTTATGTGTGTCAGGATAAAAAATGTGTCCCTGGTTTTTTTAGTTCAGGACCCGGTCTGGACATTGTTTCTCCAGAGCAAGGCAGTCTTGTCGGCGGTATTCTGAGCGTTGCGGTGCAAGTCGAAGATCCCACAGATGTGCAGACCGATACGGTGAGTGCAAGTATTGGTCATTTTGAAGTGAGTCTGGCAGGTGATGAGAGTGGTAGTTATACTGCCAATATTAACACCAGCGACCTTACACAGACAAGCGAGCAAACTCTTGTGGTCAAAGCCTTAGATCATGATGGCAATACGGGGATTGCACGTGCGGACTTTTCACTGGATTTGACTGGGCCGGATATTATTGTCGCTGTGCCCACCATTGAAAGTGAGACGGCGTTTACTTTTACGACATACATTACCGACGCATCAGGTGTCGACAGCACATCGGTGCAAGCGACACTCGATGATTCAGAGTCGTTTGCTTTAAGCGAATCAGGCAGTGGTTTGTATACAGCCTATGTTGATATTTCATCACTTTCGGAATCGGGTGTCTACACATTGACCATCAGTGCCAGTGATCTTTATGGCAATGTGAACACGGCGACGCGTGTGGTGGATTTGGTCGGTCCGACAATCGAGATTACCGATCCAGCAGCAGGTTCTTTGGTGGGCGGCAATATTTCCATCAGTGCCACCATCACCGACAACTCGGGCATTGATGATACATCGGTCAGCGCAGCGATTGGCGACTTAAGCGGTTTTACTTTAAGCACCGCCGGCGACAATGTTTATACAGGCACCTTTAGCGAAACGGATTCTCTTGGGGGCGTCGAAGCCCAAAGTCTTAGCGTGAGTGCGACAGATGTTTATGGGAACACAAAAACACAGAGTGTGGCATTGACGATTGATTTTGTCGCGCCGGTAATAACCTGGATCGAACCGCTGGAGAGCACGGTGATCACCGATGAGACTTTTGTTTTGGCGGCGACGATTACCGATAATGCTTCGATTGCCACGATCACACTTGATGTTGGGGATTTAAGCGATGTGACGATGGAACTCACAAGTGATGACCGTTATGAAGTGACCTTGACGACCGAAGAGGTTTCTTTGGAGGGTGTGGTTGCAGCGATCATCACCGCAACAGACATTTATGGAAATGTCGGGGAATTAAGTCAAAACATTTCTATTGATCGCTCTGGTCCGACACTGACTCTCAATAATCCAACCTCGGGCGAGTATATTGGCCCGCAGTTTCAGATTAACGTTGATGCCGCAGATCTTTCTGGTGTCGCCAGTGTTGTGGCTACGATCGATTCGTCTCTTGAGTACACGCTTGTCAGACAAGGTACTTCGGATACCTTTGTGATTGATTTTGAAACGCAACATTTAACCTCGACAGATGTGATTGACTGGCAGGTTTTGGCAACGGATACTTTGGGTAATCAAACGCTTTTAAGTTCGACCTTCATTGAAGATTTGATTAAGCCGGTGATTGCTTTGACCTCGCCTGTTTCCTCATTGGTTGGTGGCTCGATTATTCTATCGGCAACCTTCGAGGATAATGTGGCGATCAACACCAGCACCATTGAAGGTTCTTTGTCGACGGCCGATAATGTTTATCCTTTAACGTTAGAGCTCTATACGGGCAGCGAGTATCGAACAACTTTTGATATTACTTCCGAATTTGCGGTGCACAATGATTTGGCCGATGAAATGGTTTTAACTTTGACCGTAAAAGATTTATCCGACAGCGATGAGTTGACGGTGGCCAATTCGACGACAGTTTATTACCAGCTCAATATTGATAAAGAAGCGCCCGTGATTGTGATCAATGCGCCGGCCATGGATGAGGTGGTGACAGGCACTTTTTCTATTGTTGTTGCTGTCTCGGATAATTCTGACCAAATCGCTTCGGTGATTGCGACGATAGATTATGTGGAGAATGAAGCTGTTGTAAGCGAAGGTCCAATTGCTTTAATTGATTATGGCTCGACTTATGAGGCGACTTATAATGCGAATGAGATTGTCAATGCGGTCGATCCTGAACTCAAAATCACCGCAACGGATATTTATGGTAACGTAAGCACCTGTTGTTCGGAGACCCCTCACATCATTTTAGTGAATGGGTCAGGCCCAGCCATCACCATCAATGCGCCAACCAGTGAAACCGCAACGGTGACCAGTGATTTGGCGATTGAAGCTCAGGTGGTTGATGATTTGGAAGAGAAAGGGCTTTTGATGCTTTGTACGGAAGTGATCAATGGTCCGGATAATTGCTATAACCATGCAAGCGGCGGGACTGCACCAGCGAATTGTACAGAGCAGTGTGAGTTGGACAGTGAGTGTACAGGGACCTGCGATGCTCTGGTGATGGGTTTTGTGACAGCCACAGGCGCGGCGTGTACCGGCGATGGTGATTGCAGCGGCATTGAAACCTGCAATTCCAGCTCTGTTTGTGAATCGACGATTCAGACGCAATTGACCTTAAAGAGTGGTGAAGAAGATGTTTTTGAGGGGACTTTGGCAAGTACGGACTTTGCTGATTTAAACTCTTCAGGTGAACAGACATTGATTATTAAAGCCTATGATGCGGATTATAACCCATCGAATGCAACCCAGACTTTTAGTATTGACAGTGTGGCGCCGACAGTCAGTGTGGTTGTTCCTGAGATCAACACCCATGTTTCTCCTTCGGCGGTCAATGTGGTGGTGACCGCGACCGATCTTCAAGGGGTTTGTTCTCTCACAGCGCAGATGGACTCGGGTGCATTGGTGGATTTGTGGCAGCATGGTGAAAAAGGCTGCAGCTCTTTGCCGGGGAATATTGCTGACTGTTCGGGATATGCTCCCGAAGCCACGAACTCAAATTATTTTTGTCGTCAGGTCAATATTTCAACGGTTGCTTCGCCACCTAATGTTTTGACCATTAAAGCTGTCGATGCTTTTAACAATGAATCGATTTTAAGTTGGCCGGTGACCGTTGATGTGACGGGCCCTGTGATCACACTTGACTCCTTAGACATATCCACATCTGGCGATAACGCTGGTGAGTTAACGATTCAATCGACCTTGGTGGATGAAGGCCACAGTGTCAGCAGTGCCAATTTTGTGATTTT
>JASMKV010000240.1 GCA_030749035.1 Myxococcota bacterium
ACCTGTGCTGCGTGTTTGACTCATGGGACAGATTTAACCTCGACAAATAAAAACCAGAAAAGTTCTTGAAAAATAGGCTTTTATTCTTTGGCATCTTCCTTGCTGACTCTACAGAGAACACTTTTGTCAGGAAAAAGGAGAAAATCATGCAAAGAAACCCTAAAAGACTCTTAGGCGCACTCATTATATGTTGCGCTTCTGTGCATTGTGGTGAATCCAATCAGGCTGCAGAGTCCCCTGACCCATCCAAGGGGACACCGAGTCAATTCGAATTGGCCGCAACCGCCACTGAAGGTATTTATAAAATAACAGCCCACACCTTGAACGAAGACGCCTGCGCGGATGGCGGCCAACCCAAACCTGCTTCTCTTGATCATCAATATATTTTAGTAAAGGTGAATCGGCTCTTCTTTGGTCTAAGCTATTTAAACATTCTGTCTTGCAGTTCTCCAGAGGACTGCCTGCAAAGTCCCTTCAATATTGATGAGGTTCCAAGTACCGCAGTTTGGAATGAGTCCGTGGACTTTTCCTACTGGCTCACTGAGATCGACGAAAACGGTCATCTAAGTGGGGAAAGGACTATGGTGTCTGGCCCCTACGACATTCCGGGAAATGCTCTTCAAAACAACGGACAGTGTGGCGGCTGGATTGAACGCCTTGTTCTCAAGCAAGAAAGCCCTGAGACATTCCAATTGGAAAACGACATTACTTTTGCTGATCCTTATCCTCAAGACTCCAATGGCGTTTGTCAGGTTGATGATGTCACCAAGCATGCAGAAGCAAACACCTGCACGCAAAAAGA
This sequence comes from Myxococcota bacterium, assembly GCA_030749035.1. GTDB lineage: Bacteria > Myxococcota > XYA12-FULL-58-9 > XYA12-FULL-58-9 > JASMKV01 > JASMKV01. The sequence goes on from JASMKV010000240.1 coordinate 803, forward strand.
AATTCTGACCGCCACTTTGTATCAAAGTCTGGAGTCATATTTCCTCGATGATTCCTCGGAGGATTTCTGAGAGACTTTGGAATCGCTCGCAGAAGCCCTCGCCTCGAATATAGCAGGGCTACTCTACCTTACCCCAGACACTGGCCAACCAAGGCTGTTCTTCGCGGGGTTTGCCCGGTGGGCGGTAGTAGTGTTCCAATTCGATAAACCCTGCCGCAGTACAGGCTTGCTGCCAGGTCTCTAAGGTCAAATAAGAACCATAACGCTGGCCATTCCAACCTTCGCTGTTCGGACCGCGTGGATTCGAAGAAAAAAGTACACCACCGTCTTTCAACGTAGAGCGTAGCTCGCTCAAAACCCTTGGCAATTCCTGCAAGGGCACATGAAAAAGCGATGCATTAGCGAAGATGCCGTCAAACTTTTCGGCCGGTAGGTCGAGCTCTAAAAAATTTTGCTGCCAGACTTCACAACCTGTCCGCGCCTTGGCCATGGCCACAAATTCTGCGGCGCCATCTAAGCCAATGGGCACGTGGCCCAAATCACGAAAGGCCAAAATATCGCGCCCGGGCCCGCAGCCAAAATCCAGAATGGTATAAGGCGCCTCCCCCTGAATATGCCTGAGCAACGCATCCATGTTTTGACCCACATCGTGGTCCTTGGTGCCAAACCAAAAAGATTGCGACGACGCATCGTAATGGCCAATGGTTTGGGAGGTGATTTCCTGGAGTTCAGCGCCGGCGAGGGTTTTCATAGGGGCCTTCTAACATGCCCGTGATGGAGAACAAATGGCTTTTAAGAAGAGCGATGGGAGAGCTGAAGGCGCCTTAGAAGAGTGGCCGAATTCCGATAACTGAATTCCTTAAGGTAATAACACCACCGTCAGGGCTGCATGCTGCAGGAACATCCCAGCGGTCGACAGCCACAATGACATCGAGCAATTGCTTTTTCGTGCCCGAGCGGGTGTCGTTTCCCCATGCCGTTGCTCTTTTCCTCACCCTATTCTTTTTGCTCTATATTAAAACCCTATTATTTAAGAGGGTTAAACCAGAGATAGGGTTGGCATAAAGTCTGCTAGTTAGAGTGTTTGGGAGTACAACCTTTGAAAGGGGTCGCATGGTCTTTAATCAGCAAAATTTCACTAAAACCAAGCTCTATGGTGTTCTTGTATTGGCCGGGCTGATAGCGTTGCTGACCTTTGGGCTGCCAGAAGCCAATAACAGAGAGCCAAAATGCGGTGCTGATGGTGATCGTGAAACCTGCTCGAGTCGTGATGATACGGCTAGGCAGGATAGGGGCTGTCATAATAATGTTCCCGGTCATAGTGGTACGTGTGATGAATTTTGGGCATCTAATCCCTTATATACTTGCGGATATCTTAATGCTTCAATCAGTAGTAGTTCTTGCACCGGTTGTGATTGCCCAGATCCAATTTTTGGTTCATGCGAATGGACCAAAATTTTAGATTGCAGCACGGGTGAGTGTGCACCTTGGGACAGTATGGATTGGGTTGGTAATGGTGAATGCGATAACGGTTCAGGCAATACATTTGACTTAACCTGTTATGGAATTGATACAACAGACGGTAGCTGGGAAGGCATCGCCTTAAATTATGGAAACGATGGTGGAGATTGTGGTCCTCCCATTGCTTGCTCACCCATATGTGAAACGGCTCTGTCAGAATTTCATAGTGTAAATTGGGGGAACGCCAGTCAAGTATCTTCTTTTATGGAAAATCATTGTCCCGATAATATAGAAGATTGTTTTGAATATTTTGGTGATTTAATAGCCTGTGAGCTGAATT
>JASMKV010000241.1 GCA_030749035.1 Myxococcota bacterium
GTCCAGGTGGTGCGGTAATCCACCGTGCCATCATCACTGGTATCATGATCAAAAGTTAACATGTTACCTTCCGCATCATAGGTCCAGGTATCACGCCACTCCACCACACCATCCGCACCGAGGTCCCACTCTTCGCTCAGCTTATTGCCGTTCTCATCATAGGTGAAGGTCCAATAATCGTCCGCCGTGCCATCCGCATCCATATCCGACTCCATACTCAGCATATTACCAGCCGCATCGTAAGTATAAGTCTCGCGCGTATCCACCGTGCCATCCGCATCCCAATCATACTCGAAACTCAGCCTGTTACCAGCCGCATCGTAAGTGTAGATCCTGCGCCAATCCACCATACCATCGTTATCCCTGTCCCTTTCGGAACTCAGCATATTGCCAGCCGCATCATAGGTCCAGGTCGTGCGCTTATCCGACGTGCCATCAGCATTGTCGTCCAATTCCTCGCTAAGTTGATTGCCATCGGTATCGTAGGTCCAGGTCGTGCGACTCTCCGCCATGCCATCACCGTTGGGATCTCTCGCCTCACTCAACATGTTGTCATCCGCATCGTAGGTCCAAATTGTGCGACTGTATAATGCACCATTCGCACTGACATCGGCATGTGAGTACAAATTACCATTCGCATAGTAAGAGTACTGATAATGCTTATTGTACGAACCATCGCCATCAGTGTCCTGCATCTCCCAAATCAACTGGCCATCCGCATTGTAAGTCCAGGTTGTGCTGGAATCCACCGTGCCATCGGCATCGTCATCAATCTCCTCACTGAGCTTACGACAATTGTCTTCATCTTCACCTTCACCCTCGCCTTCACCCTCGCCTTCGCCTTCACCACCGCCCGAGCTGCTTGAAGTGCTCGAGCTGCTCGAAGCTGGCAAATCACCACGCTCGTCGTCAGTACTGTCATTTTCACCACCGCCCTCACCAGAACAAGAAAGCAGCGCACACGCCATCAAAGCCAAGAGCCATGTCCCTATATATTCAAGCCGCATAAAATCTCCTTGTGCATAACTCACCTGCTTCAATCTATTCGGGGCCAGCATCGCTTATCGTCCAGCCCCGGCTTAATAAAGTCGTCCGTGCGTCAGCCCCAGCTTCATTGTATTTCGCATCACCGCCGCCCAGAGATACATCCGTGTTGAGATTCTCATCGGCCAATTGAATGAGTAGATTGCTGTATTTCGTGACACCAATATCAATATCCCCAAACATACTGCCCATATCCGTGACTTGAGAAAAGTCCCACCCACCCATCTGCGGATTGGCGGAGGTCGCATAACTAAACATAGACGACATATCGGTGACTTGGCCTGTGTCCCAGTTGCTCGTATCAGGATTGGCGGAGGTTGCCAGCAAAAACATCCTTTTCATATTGGTGACTTTTGAGGTATCCCAGTTGCTCGTGTCCGGATTTGCGGAGGTGGCATTCCAAAACATAGAACGCATCGTGGTGACTTTTGAGGTATCCCAGTTGCTTGTGTCCGGATTTGCGGAGGGTGCCTTGTAAAACATCTGCTCCATCGTGGTCACCTTCGATGTGTCCCAGTTGCTCGTATCCGGAGTGGCCACATCCGCCGAGGCGAACATATGCGACATATTGGTGACCTGGCCTGTGTCCCAATTGCTCGTATCAGGATTGCCCACAGGCGCATTGTAAAACATATGCGACATCGTGGTCACCTTCGATGTGTCCCAGTTGCTCGTATCCGGAGTGGCCACCCCCAAGGCGCCAAGAGACCAAAACATAGAGGACATATCGGTGACCTGGCCTGTGTCCCAGTTGCTCGTATCTGGATTGGCCACATTCGCATAGAGAAACATAGACTTCATCGTGGTGACCTGGCCTGTGTCCCAGCTGCTCGTATCCGGAGTGGCGGACTTCGTAGAGGAAAACATAGAGGACATATCGGTGACTTTTGAGGTGTCCCAATTGCTCGTATCAGGATTGGCCACATCCGTCCCGCTGAACATATACGACATATTGGTGACTTTTGAGGTGTCCCAATTGCTTGTATCTGGATTGGCCGCATCCGTCCCGCTGAACATATACGACATATTGGTGACTTTTGAGGTGTCCCAATTGCTTGTATCTGGATTGGCGGAGGTTGCCTGATAGAACATAGCGCTCATATCGGTGACACTCGATGTGTCCCAGATACCTGTATCCACAACGTGGGTGGTCACCGGATTGGCTACCCATGCATTTCGAAACATCGCAGCCATATAGATGACCTGACCCGTATCCCAGTTGCTCGTATCCGGATTGGCAGAGGTCGCACCGTCAAACATCCTCGTCATATCGATAACCTGTCCTGTATCCCAGTTGCTTGTGTCCGGATTTGCGGAGGGTGCCTCGTAAAACATCGACGTCATATCGGTGACCTGACCCGTATCCCAGTTGCTCGTATCCGGGGTGGCGGAATCCGCAACGGTAAACATATACGACATATTGGTGACCTGACCTGTGTCCCAATTGCTCGTATCAGGATTGGCTACATACGCCTGATAGAACATCGACCCCATATTGGTCACACCGGCGGTATTGCCCCCCACAACGGTGGTAAGATTAGAGCAACCTTGAAAAGCACGCTCAAAACTTGTCCAGCCCATATCACCAAGGCTGGAGATGGAGATGATTTTATCTTTTTGCTCTGCCCCGTTAAAGTAAATGGTCTGCATATGTCCATCGATCACAAGAGTATAATCTCCGGCGCTGCTGTAGGTGTGGGCTTTATCTAGATCGTCCCAGGAAGTAATGGACGACATTGGCGAGCCATCTCCCCAATCGACTGTAAAATGATAGGTGAAGCATTCACGAAGTGGCAGCTCGATGGTCTCGTTTGGCTCGGTGGTGCGCCAAATGGAGATAAAATCCTCGCATGAGGAGGCCCGCGGAAAAGCCGCGCATGCATTGTTTTCAACTTCCGTATCGACTTCACACTCGCCTTCACCCTCGCCTTCACCCTCGCCTTCACCCTCGCCTTCACCCTCGCCTTCACCACCGCCCGAGCTGCTTGAAGTGCTCGAGCTGCTCGAAGCAGGCAAATCACCACGCTCGTCGTCAGTACTGTCATTTTCACCACCGCCCTCACCAGAACAAGAAAGCAGCGCACACGCCATCAAAGCCAAGAGCCATGGGAGTATCTTCTGAGGCATCAATCTATTTGAGCATATTGCAGCGCAAAAGTCATGCCGACAAGCGCATGGGCCAAAGACCGCGCAAGCTGGATTTCTTAATTTCCTGAAAGAAGCACGACGCTGCTGCCATCTTCACAGACCGCCCGTAGCTCATCGTAGGCCAAAAGAACGGAAATACTGGGATCCTTATTGTCACCAGTGCCCGACTGATTCACCACCACCGCATCCAAATCTCCATCCCCATCCATATCACCAAGAACCACATCGGTGGGCCTGTCGCCTACCGTATAATCGACCCTTTGGGCAAAGGTGCCATCACCGTGATTCAAAAACACAGACATATCGTCATCCGCATGAGCATTATACAATCCAGCATTGATACTGAGTGCATCCAGATCGCCATCGCCATCCACATCGCCAAGGGTAATCGCCTTAGGGAAGACTCCGCTCGCATAATCGATTCCTGCAGCGAAGGTGCCATCACCATTGTTTTTAAGCACGGAAATATGATTATCCTCGTCGTCATCCACACTCAATTGCGTCACATGTGTGATCACCGCATCCACATCGCCATCGGCATCCACATCGCCAAGCGCGATGGCAAAAGGATCGGTGCCTGTGGCATAATCAATTTTTGTTGCGAAGATGCCATCGCCATTGTTTTTAAGCACGGAAACATTGTGATCAAACCGGTTCGTCACCACCGCATCTAAATCCCCATCGCCATCCACATCGCCAAGAGCCAAGGTCGGATGATCGCCTACCGCATAATCGACTCTGCCGGCAAAGATGCCATCGCCATTGTTTTTAAGCACGGAAATCGTGTTGTCAGGCCTCGTATTTCCACTCAATATATCCACATCGCCATCGCCATCCACATCGCCAAGAGCAAGAGAGTGAGGATCACTTCCGACAAAATAATCCTGTTTTGGCGCAAAGGTACCATCGCCGTGATTTAAAAGCACCGATACACTGCCATCACCCCAGTGGTTCACTCTCATATTGCCGGTGACCACATCCACATCCCCATCGCCATCCACGTCGCCAAGCGAGAGCGAGAGAGGTCCCAGGTCGACGGTATAATCCTGACTTGCGGCAAAGGTACCATCGCCGTGACTCAAAAGAACGGAAATCGTACTGCTCATACCAACAATGACACTGACCACATCCAAATCCCCATCGCCATCCAAATCGCCAAGACTGACCGCATTAGGCGTACCCAACCTGTAATCGAGAACTTCGGCAAAGGTGCCATCACCGTGATTAAGAAGAACAGTCGTCGTGCTGTTTTGGTAATCAGCACTCATGGCATCCAAATCCCCATCACCATCCAAATCCCCAAGGCTGAGCGCAGAAGGTTCCTCACCCACCGCGTAATCGACTCTGCCGGCAAAGATGCCATCGCCCTGATTAAAAAGCACAGAAACATCGTCATCACCCGTGTTTGTACTCAGTACATCCAAATCCCCATCGCCATCCAAATCGCCAAGTGTAATATCCCTGGGATCATCACCTACCGTATAATCCTGATGTGCTGCAAACGTACCATCACCATGACCCAAAAGAACGGAAATCGTGTCCTCATCCGCATTACCGATAACTCCCCTGTTGCCACTGAGGATATCCAAATTTCCATCCCTGTCCACATCGCCAAAAGTCAGAGAACGGGGGAGCCTTCCGGTCGCCACCATGCTCTGTGCCGCAAAGCTGCCATCACCACTGTTTAAGAGCACATAAAGAGTCTCATAACCGCCACTCACAGCGTCCAAATCGCCATCATCATCTACATCGCCAAGGCTGAGACTGCCCGGATAAGAATCATTTCCTACCCAATAATCAACTTGAGCTGCAAAAGTACCGTCACCATGATTCAAAAGAACGGAAATCGTATGATCCCAAGTGTTTGAAGTCACGACATCCAAATCCCCATCACCATCCACATCGCCAAGACTGAGCCCGGAAGGCTGATCGCCCACCGCATACTCGATGTTTTCCGCAAAAGAGCCATCGCCATGATTCAAAAGCACAGAAACAGTATCGTGCGAGATGCCCGCACCCACCGCATCCAAATCGCCATCAGCATCCACATCGCCAAGCGTCAGAAAAGACAAGCGGGATCCAATCGAATCATTGCTGACGGCTGCGAAGGTGCCATCGCCCCGGCCAATGAGTACAGAAAGACCGGAGGAAGCATTGATTGAACTCAACGCATCCAAAATCCCATCACCATTCACATCACCATGAACGATATCAGAAGGGCGACCGCTCAGCTCAAAGACTCTTTGTTGTTCGCGGGAATAATTGTGCCACGTTTTACCCATAACCAGCGAGCAGGAACTCCCATCAATCCCGTCATTCCCGTCTGCGCCGTCTGCGCCATCAACACCATCTGCACCGTCTGCACCGTCCGCACCGTCCGCACCGTCTGCACCGTCCGCACCATTGATGCCATCACGACCGTTGGTGCCATTGACACCATCAACGCCGTCAACACCGCTACCACCATTGACACCGTCACGACCATTCACGCCGTCAACACCATCAACACCATCAACACCATCACTGCCATCAACACCATTCACACCATTGGCGCCGTCACTGCCATCAACACCATTGACGCCGTCACTGCCGTTGCAGATATAGGATGTGCTGTCGATTTCTCCAGCTTCTAAAATGTTGTTGCCCGCTATGCCACCGCCATCGCCATTATCCACACCACTCGCAATTTTTTTACCGCCCGCTGGGCAGTTTTCGCCACTGGCTTCATCGCCCACATCGACAAGAGAATTATAACCCGCATGCGCCGTGCGGCCATCGGTTCCATTTGCACCATTTTCGCCATGACAGACGGCAAAGTTCTGACTGACTTCATGCGCTTCGAGTTCACCGTTGCCGTTTTGATCAAGCCCGGAATCAAATTCAATCCCACCGTTTGGACAGGCTTCAGAGGAAGCACTTCCGCGGGCACCTAAAAGATGATTGGCCGCCATGGGTTCGGGACGGTCCTCTGGCTGCGGCGACTGACAGGCCGCTGAATAAAAAACAATAAGTGTCATAAGAGATGGGCTAAACCTGGGCATGGTAGGCTCCTTGGATTTTGTTTATCTTATTTTGCGGTCATCGAACCTTGTTCGTACTTGACCAAGTTCACGTCGCTCTGCATGCGCAAGAGAGCCGCGGATGTGTTTAAAGGAATTGCGCCTGGTCGATTGGCATAAGAATAATAGATTTATCAGGGCAATATTCATGGGGCTTCTCTTTCATGGCTACTTAGAGCAAAGCCCGTGCCAAAGGCGGGTTGGCGCCCCTGTAGCGCTTTAATTCACTGTAAAATATGGTTTTTTATGGATGCCGGCCGTTTTTTCAGGTCGTTTTGAAAGCCTGATTTTTAGCCTGAGATTTGCGTTCATGTGCCGATTGGGCACACTTTGTGCCCTGTCTTGAGCACCCTATGTTGACTTAAGATTTTACCAGAAGAGGCTTAAATCATCTGCGCGCTGCCCTAATTTATACACCTACCCGATGGGCAGAAATCCAAACACTTCCAACGATGATTAACGCGGCTTTAGAAATAGATCGGTAAGCCAGGATGGGGCGCCACGAAAAAAGTTGTTTAACAACGCTCTCTCACCGCCAAAATGTCCGACAACCCTGGCGTATTCGCGGTCATCCTTCGACGCCGCCGCAAGCACCATAGCCGCCGCCTGCTGATCTTGCCGACTTGGTTTGCCACCACTGCGCAGGAGATTTTCAAGCATATTGATTTTTGTTTGGGTTGAGGCGCGCGGCAAAATATCTTTAGACCAGACCGGATTGTTTAAGATCCTATCTCTGGTTTCATCCCGTGTTCGAATAGCGTTGCTCCCCAAATCAGCACCTGATGCAACAACCTCCGCGCCTTCCGAGATGGCACCACCAGCCTTATTGCTGGCCCAGCCGACACTCTTCATCGCCGAACCGGTGACAAGCACCAACCAGCCGCCACCTTGCTCCAAAAGATTGCCTTCGAGCATATCAAGGCCTGTTGCCATCGCCGCATCGCCGCCCTTTTCCATATTCGAGCCGATGGCGGTTCCGACCAGATAGTTTGCACCGCTGGCAGCGGTTTTAAAACTGTTGCCGGCCAGCGACATCGAGCCTGCGATGACATGACCTTTACCAATGGTTGTTAAAGAATGACCGATGCCATTGGCACCGCTGAGTGTTCCATTCGCTGCCGACATTTTAAGATGACTCAAAGTCGCGCCCGGTGGAAGTCGCCGCGCTTCGGGCTTATCCATCACCATTAAAAAACGATTGCTCAGGGGTAAACAGGAACCAACCGTATGCGCTATCCCATCCATACCCGGCAAAACTTTGGTGTCCTTCCACATTTGATCGAAATTTTTAATGTCGTAGGAAAAGTCCCCTCCACGTTTAAGAGGATCGCGGGTTTTTATTTTGGCGAGACCTCCATGGGCGTGGCGTTCAATACCCACCACGTTGACATAGTGCGTACATCCCCCCGGCGTATTGATAAGCACGGTCACCGCGCGCCCCGCCTCAACATGCTTGGCCAAATCGTAGATGGATGCATCGTTATACATTTGCGCCTGCACACCGGCGCGCCGGGCATAAGCCACGATATCATCGGGCGATGAGCCCAGAGCCTTATCACCCCATGGGCGAATGCTTTTATCCACCACGCGAAAATTCGAAGGCACACCCAAATAAGCCAGACTCATCGACAGGGTTGTGGTGCCACAAGCATTCGTATTGCCCTGCAACATCCGTGGCATGTGTTTTTGTAAATTGCGTTCACCCAAAGTTGGTTTGATATGCTGATTCGCTTGCGGCGCAAGCGCACTCTTGTCGATCACACTTGGCTTAAGCCGATGAGATGGTGCTTTATCAAAACCATCGACATGCATTTTTCGCGGCTCGACAGAGACTGTCCGCAAATCGTTTGTTTTGTTACGAGGCTCAGCAGAGGAATCGGGTCGGCTGGGCTGGGCCGTGGTTGGCAATTTAATACTAGGGCTACTCATGGGACTTCTCCTTCATTAAGAGATAAGAGCAAACCCTGTGCCAATAGTGTGAAAAGAGCGGGAGAGAGCACCTAAGCGCTTAAAAATAATCTCTTTTCATCAGATCTGAAGCGATTTTTCTGCTTCGATAAAGAGTGGAATTCCGTCCGCACTTTTTCATTCATGTGCCGATTGGGCGCATGCTGTGCACTCATCCTCAATGCAAATAAGAAGACTCTATTGCGGTCTTAAGGCCCCGTAGGTGTCGGCTCTAAACCTTTATCAAAGGTCGGTAAACGATTGATCCCATCGCTTAAGGGTGGAGGATTCGGCGATGATGGTGCCTCAAAAAGCACGCAGGTCGATTCTTTAAAAGCACGCCGATACACATTGGCGTTGGCCGGCTCGTTATCAAAAGCCGCAATCACTTTACCATAATGTCTTAAATAAGATGTCACTTGCTGCTTGTAGACCGCATCCTGAGTCTGGGCACTTGGCCGCATGATCAACTCCGTGCCTTGAATACCAATGGGGAAACCATGATCACGCAGCGCTTTGACCGTACCCAAAAGCTGCCTGGGTGCATCACGGGCAGTTAAATAAATCACCCGCGCACCACTCGAATAGAGTGTACGCACATACTGAACAATGCCTGGCGTTGGTTTATCGTATTTGAGGTAGTCATCATCAAAAAACCGTTCAGCCCAAAAAATCGCCGCGTTGTTGATGACCCCTTGATCGGTGATGCCCGCCAAACGCAAAGTTTCTGGCAAAGCATATTGAATGCGCTCTACATCCAAAGCAGCAATCTTTTTTGCATCTTCGGTACGTACATTCTTAAGCTCTGCCTCTGCATATTCTTTAAGAATCTTTAATATTCGCGGGCGGTTATCGAAAAGCGTTCCATCGAGGTCAAAAATGACCATGGGCCGCTCCTGACGATTATAAGAGGAATAAACCTCCTCTAAAATCCGCTCGAGAAGCGGATTGGCCGCCTGGACGGGTGATGTAAAGGACAGTAAAACAAGTAATAACATATACTTACGCATAATCGTCTCCGTGCAGACGGACCTGTGGCATGCCGTCGCCTTTCTAAGGCTCCTAATGTGCAGGATTTTGCGGCAAATCACAACTTTTTCACCATTTAATGTCTTCCCACACCCGTGAGAAAATGATCACCATGGCGAAAAAAGACCATCAACTTTGGACGTTCCTAAGGACTACCTCTAAATGATAAGTAATTTCAGCATGTTATGTCTCAGCGCTGCAATGCCCAAAAAGACATCCCACAATAAAATCACGCAACAAAAATTGCCCAGCCCCGATACATCTTATGAAAGGAAAACATTCATGCAGACATCGGCCATACCTACAACCACCGTTCGCGACTTCGCAGCAAAGAAGCAACGCTCGGTGAGTGTGACGGATAAAAAAGGTGATGTCTACGGTGCCAACTTTCATATCCCTAAAGGTGACTTCGCCCGTTTCTTAGGTTTCAAAAAGCAAACCGCTGAAGAAAAATCAGGAAAAATGAGTGGCGCACGTACCTTGGAAGTCGCGATTGAAAAGGAATTTCAAGGTCTTGGCAAACAAGCCATGCAGCGCGGTGCCGATTACCGAAACATGTATGTTTCTTACGGACGTTACGCCAATATGCCTGGCCGTGAAAAAGACATGATTAAAGATGGTCTCGATGCCATCAATCAAAGTGTCGAAATCGGTCAATCCACCAACATGCGTTACCTTGAAATGCAATACAAGTTTCAAATGGCTGGAATGAGCTACGGTACGCTTTCTAACCTGATGAAGGCCCGACACGAGTCGGTGAAAAAATCCATCAACGAAATTCGATAATCTATTCCCTGTAGTTGTGTTGAAAAACGCCCTGGTTAATCCCCAGGGCGTTTTTTTTTGTGCTGACTAAAAAGACAAAGAGCCTTGCTTTCTAAAGTCCTGAACATATAAGCCATAGAGCTATGTTAGAGGTTTTTAGTCTAAGCAAAACCTATGCTGGGGGCACCAAGGCCCTCGATACGATTAATCTGGAGATGCGTAAAGGTGAGATCACCTTCTTAACCGGCCACTCTGGATCGGGCAAATCCACCCTACTCAAAATCATTTCCGGCGAAGAATCCTGTAGCGATGGCCGGGTCCTTTTTCAGGGCCAATGCCTCACCACGATGGCCGCCCGGCAATGGCCCAAGATGCGTCGCAAAATGGGCATCATCTCACAGGACTTCAAACTGCTCATGCATCAAAATATTCGTGAAAATATTTCGATACCGCTTGAAGTGGTCAACACCCCGCGCCGAATTATGCGACGACGGGTCGATGACATGCTTGAACAAGTCAACTTAGGTGCACACGCAAAGAAGCTTCCTTCACAGCTTTCTGCCGGACAACGACAACGGGTCGTCATTGCCCGAGCCCTCATCAACAATCCACTTATTGTTCTTGCCGATGAACCCACCGGGCACCTCGATCCCAAAGAAGGTGCCGACATTGCGCGCCTCATCGAAGACATGCATCAAAAAGGTGCGACGATTCTAGTGGCCACACACGACCATCAGTGGCCCGAACGTATTGGTCAGCGCCCCATTTACCTGCATGAAGGTCGCATTCTCGACAACCCCGTGATGAGAGTCGGCTAAAGCATGCTTTACTTTCTCAACAAAGCCTTTGCCTCGATACGGCAACGACCCGGCGCATGCCTCCTCGCCTCTTCAACCATCGGTGCAGCACTTACCCTTAGCGCACTGTTTTTCTTAAGCGTCAATAATGTCCAGGCGCTCACTGCTTTTTGGAGCAAAAGTACTTTTATAAGCGTTGAATTGATCGACAACTTATCACAAAAAGAAATCGAATTCCTGGCCAACGACTATCAAAAAATGCCCGAAATCAAAGAAGCCGCCATCGTCACACCCGAAATGGCATGGGCGCGCTTTAAGGCCAAGGGGCCAAAATCAGCAGCCCTACTCGAAGGACTTGAGCCAAGTATCTTGCCCACCACCATCGAGCTTTTTCTCGATCAAACCTACCCTCTGGAAAAGATTGCAGAGCTTAGTCAAAATATGGAAGCATCTAACCATGTGCGCGCTGTCGATTATGGTCAGGATGAATACGGACAACTGCACGAGCTTCTCGATGTACTGCGTCGCACAAGCCATGTTCTGGGTGTGCTTTTGAGTTTGATGGCCGCCTTTATTGTGGCCAACACCATCGGTGTCACCATCTATAGCCGACAGGATGAAATCGAGGTGATGCAAAGGGTCGGCGCAACCCCCGGTTTTATACGTGCGCCCTTTCTCTTTGAAGGTGGAATATGGGGACTCTTCGGTGCGCTGATGACCATCAGCTTATTGGCGCTGGCAGATTATTTTATGACCCCGCATTTGAGTAAAATATTAAGTCCGCTTCTACAAGGCTTTCGCCTTGAGTTCATCGATGTCTCCGGCATTCTTTGGATCGGCACCTTTGGTATCCTTCTTGGTTTAAGCGGCAGCTTATTTTCTGTCTCGAAAATATTGGGGAGGAAGGTTTGATGCTGTGGTTGCTCGTCCTTTCCTTAAACGTCCACGCTGAACCACAATGGCTTCTCGAAGCATTACAAAAAATAGATGCGGGTTTAGGCGGTACCGAAAAACAATTAAAACAGGTCGAAGATGAAAAACAAAATATACAGTCGGAGCTGGCCAGTGTTGCTGCTGCCTTAGCCATTGCACGCATTGACACAGAAAAATCCCATGCTCTTTTTCAAAAGAGACTGGGATTCATCGCCAAACAACCTGCCAGCGCGAAGCTTTTTCTGCTCTCCGATGCAACTTCCATCAGGGATTATTTGCAAACCCAGCGCATCCTGCATCAAATCGCAGCCCACGATCTGGCCCTGCATACGGATTATGTAGAGAGGGTAAAAAAGCTTGCTGCCCTGGAACAAAAACTCGCACAACATCGCTTGGAATTGACGAACCTCACCAAAGAACTGCAAACAAAACGCCAATATATGGCCAAAGAACGGCGCGTTCATTTTTCCGGCCTCACAAAAACACTCAAATCAGGAAAATCAACAAAAGGGTCTAAAACACTACAAACCCTTTCTAAGCTTTATCGGCGCCAACAAGGTGACGGACCGCAACATGAGCGCTTTGCCTTAAATCGCAAGCGGCTGCCCTGGCCAACCATGGGCGAAGTGGTGGTCCATTTTGGTGAACAACTCGATCGTCAACAGGGCGCCAAAGCCAAACACCAGGGCATCGATATTCAAACTGCGCCCGGAAGCGATGCTTTTGCGATTGCCCATGGCAAGGTTGTCTTTGCCAATTGGCTGCGGGGCTTTGGCCAAGTGGTCATCATCGAACACGGTGAGGGCTTTCACACCGTGATGGGGCATTTGGACAAAATATTTGTCCCAGAAAACAAAGACATAGAGGCAGGCACCAAAATTGGCGAGGTGGGCAATACGGGCTCACTGCGCGGCACCATCCTCTATTTCGAATTGCGCAAGCAAGGTCGCCCCGTGAATCCCCTTTTGTGGCTCCGTAAATAGCGCCAGTTTTTTTTAGATGTGCGCATCTTCCTGTAAATTTAAATCATGATTGCGCCCCTTACATGGCTTAGCCTCACAACCGTCTTGTTTACGGCGCTGCCTTCGGATGAACTTTTAAATACGGCTCAGGATTATCTGGGCTTCCCCTATGTGTATGGTGCCAGTGGTCAAAATTCTTTTGACTGCTCGAGCTTTGTACAAACCGTGTACCGACAGCACGGTGTTCGCCTGCCACGAACCTCCAGGGAGCAAGTCCATAAGGGCATGCACGTCGGCTGGCAGGATATCGAAGCCGGTGATTTACTTTTTTATGGTGATCAACCCGGCGATAAACGCATCACCCATGTGGCCTTGGCCGCCGGCAATGGCCATATGATTCATGCCGCACGAGGACGCGGTGCAGTGGTCCTCGATCCAATCGATAAACCCTACTATCGGGACAGACAAATTGCGGTGCGTCGGGTCGTCGACGATACCCCCGCAGCCATGGCAGGAATTGGCGAACTACAAAAAAATGCGGGGCATCAAGCCCCATCTGATGACGCACGCTTTGGCCAAAAACTTTGGCATCATGGACCTTACAGCTTCACGCCAGAAGAGCAGCGTATTGGCGTAAGCACACTCCTTGGCCGCATCGACGATAAAACCATCGTCGGCATCACCCCCCACTTGGCGGTTCGAACCAACAAATTCCCCGTCTATCTTGGCTTAGGCTTTCCTCTTGCCACAGACCAGGAAGGTCAGATGGTCTGGCGCTACAACAAAGCGCAGGACTACCTGCGCACCTTGAACGATCTACGCATCGGACAACATGGCGATAAATTCTTTTTGCGCATCAACAAAGAACAAAGCTTAGCCCTGGGCACAGGTTTTCTTATGGACAACTTGAGTGCTTTGAGCGCCTCAACGTCTCTGACCGAAGCCCCCATCGATCCTGGTCTAAGCGCCCAGGTCCACGTCAAAGGCAATGCCTGGTCCACCAAGATTGTTGCCGACGATATCATCGCCCCTAACGTCCTTGGGGTGCGCTGGGAACGAGAGGCCAAACAAAAATATGGTCTTAATGCGATTTGGGATCCATCTTCCCTGCGCGCCAAACAAGGTTCAGTGCGTTCTGCGTTGGCGGCAGACTCAAGCGTAAAGATTTTCTCCAACAAAGATATCGCCATTCAAGCCGACACCACACTTTCAGCCATGGCCACACGTCACACGAGTCTCGGTGGCAACTTAGGCAGCTGGCTGCAATGGCGCTACAAACACCTGCAATTGGCCCTGCGCGGCGAATTGCGCATACATCAAAATGGATTCCTCCCGGAAGTCTTTAGCCTCAACTATAAAACCCTTCGCGACCAGGGCATCGATGGTCAAACCAAGCTCTGGGACAATCTCGACGAACTGGCGCAAAATAACCAGCGCTGGCATTGGGGCTGGAAGTTTGCTGGTCACTTTAACCTTTACCAAAAGTTGAATCTCCGATGGGGTTATAGCGCGTCAAACCCGATACAAAGTTCAACCCAATCCTTGCCACGCAAGAACATCGAAGTCGGCATCATGCATGAAGGTTTTAATCTGGGCCGCACCGGCTATCGTCTTGGCGGCTACGCCCATTACCACCAGCGCCATGTTTCTCAACTTGTTTGGCAGGGTAAGAACCGCAGCGAACTTATCTTTGCTGGCTTGAGTCTGCGTCAGAAAAAATTTCACATTGATTTGCAAATGGCACAACGTCCCATCGACAATCGTAAAGATCTCACGGCGCTGGCCTTGTTTGGCGCCAGCCTACCCTTCTAACTTTTCTTTGTCAGAGCGATTGACCTTTGCTGCAGAATGCTTAATTTAGGCGCAGTATAAACCCCTAAAACGAGGTCAATCCATGCGAAAACTATCTCTGACTATCTTGCTGACATTTTCTTTAGGCGCTTGCGGTATTCAAAGCATTCCTCGCATGGTGAACGAAGTCGAAGCCAGCTGGGCCGAAGTCACCAACCAATATAAACGTCGCGCCGATTTGATTCCTAATCTTGTTAAAACAGTCAAAGCTTATGCGTCCCACGAAAAAGAAACCCTCGAAGCGGTGATTTCAGCGCGCGCCAGCGCCACCAGCATGAAGATCGATCCCCAAAATCTGACGCCCGAAAAGCTACAACAATTTCAAAAGCTGCAAGGCAACCTAGGCGCGGCCTTAGGCAAACTCATGGTGGTCTCCGAACGTTATCCGGACTTAAAGGCCAGCCAAAACTTTCGTGATTTACAGGCGCAACTTGAAGGCACCGAAAACCGCATCACCATTGCCAGACGCCGCTATATCGAGTCGGTCAAAGAGTTTAATAATCTTATCACTGTGCCACCGACGTCATTTACCAACAGCCTCTTCTACCATCACGACAAAAAGCCACAGTTTACGGTGGATGCCTCAGAAAATGTTGAGAAAGCGCCGAGTGTGGATTTCTAAATGAAACGCCCTCTTTGTTTAGCATTTGGACTTATTCTAGGAAGCCTCATCCTCTCACAGGCACAGGCCCAGGAAATCCCTAAATTGACCGGGCCGGTTATGGATTTGGCCGGACTGCTTGAACCTTCCAGTAAAAACCTGCTGGCCGCATCGCTGCAACGCTATCGACAAGAACATGGTGCCCAGATTCAAGTCCTCACCGTTGAATCCCTTGGTGGTGCCAGCGTTGAAGGTTATTCCATTCGAGTCGCCGAAAAATGGCAGCTTGGTGATAAGGGTAAAAACAACGGGGTACTTTTACTTATCGCCGCCAAAGACCGCAAATGGCGCATCGAAGTTGGCGCCGATTTAGAAGGCGACTTAACCGATCTGGCCGCCAGCCGCATTGGCCGTGAGATTTTGGTACCCGCCTTTAAACAAGGCCTTTATGCACAAGGGATCCAACAAACACTCCAGGCCATTGCCCAAAAGATTGGCCCCGAACTCACACTCGCTGGCCCGTTAAAGGGCACACCCCGTCGGGCAAGGCGCGGTTCAAGTGGTGGCTCGATTGTCTTGCTTTTAATGATGCTCTTTTTTCTTTTTAGTGGTCGTGGCGGCTCGTTCTTTAGCGGCTTTCTTTTGGCCAACTTACTGGGCTCGGGCTACAGCCGCAGCAGTGGCGGTTCCTTTGGCGGCGGCTTTAGTGGTGGTGGTTGGAGCGGCGGTGGCGGTTCTTTTTCCGGCGGTGGCGCCAGTGGAGGATGGTAAGCATGGCAAAAATTAATTTTTCTGAAACCGAGCGCGAAGCCATCAGCCAGGCGATTGAAAAAGCCGAGTCGAAAACCTCTGGCGAAATTGTACCGGTCATCCTTAACGCCTCAGACCATTACCCAGGCGCCCGTTGGCGTGTGGCCACAAGCGCAGCGCTGCTCTTAGGGCTTATCACCATGCTGATCGTTCCGGATTTAAGCGGATTGTATTTGCTGGTGGCCCTATGCCTCTATGTTTTTCTTGGGCATCTCTTGGCCACTCAGGCGCAGATCCTGCGCTATGCGCTTGTGCAGAGCGAAATTGATGAAGAGGTGCAGCAAAAAGCCTATGAAAGTTTTATGGAGCTTAACCTGCATCGCACCAAAGACCGGACCGGCATTTTGATTTTTGTCTCGATGCTCGAACATCGCATCATGGTTGTCGCCGACAGCGGCATCAACGATGTGGCGCCGGAAAACTACTGGCAGGATGTGGTCGGTGTACTTTCGGCCCGCATTCGCTCTGGGGATTTGGCCAATGGTCTTTGTGAAGCCATCACCCTTTGCGGTGAACTCCTGGCGGAAAAATTTCCGATCACCGAAGATGACCAAAATGAACTCACGAATACGGTTATCTTAGAAGAAGACCTTTAATGACTCCGTAGATCCTGCAGAAGTTTCGAAAATCGTTGACCGGCCAGATGCACCGTATCCAAGAGATTAGGATCGAGTTCATCATCCATATCATCGAGTTGATCGTCATCGATGGGTTCTGCTTTACCGTGGCCAAGGCGCCCCACCGTGCCGCGCAGACGATAGGAAAGAAAAAGCGCCAGGGCCCGATGAAAGCGTGAACTAAAACCCATATCTGAGCGCAGTTTCCCGGCCAGGACGCTGGTCGGGATGCCAAACACCAATGCCTCATCGACCACCTTAACTGTCGCCGAAGGTGGACGACCATCGATGAAGGACATTTCGCCGACAATTTCGCCGCAACCCAATTGCGCCAATTCAATGGCATCCGCCCCGCCTTGCAAAACACTGAGAGAGCCATCTAAAACAATAAACATATTATCAATCGCTCGACCTTCTTGAATTAAAATCTCGCCAGGATCGACATGTCGCTTCATCCCCACATCAGTCAGCCATTCGATATCTTGATCGTTTAATTGTCCAAACAAAAACAATACTCTTTTCATCCTGCTTCCCCTTTTTCACACTTAAGCAATCTGCCGTCGTGCCATCCCGTAAAAATAGCCTTCCTGGGCCATTAACTCCTCGTAATTTCCAGACTCAATAACCTCACCCTGTTCCAACACGTAAATTCGATTGGCGTTTTTAATGGTCGATAAGCGATGCGCAATCACA
Source organism: Myxococcota bacterium (assembly GCA_030749035.1). GTDB lineage: Bacteria > Myxococcota > XYA12-FULL-58-9 > XYA12-FULL-58-9 > JASMKV01 > JASMKV01. The sequence goes on from JASMKV010000241.1 coordinate 17,257, forward strand.
ATACGCGTTGCGTTCAACCCTTCGATACTTTTTGAGACAATATCCTGCGAGCGATTATCCAAAGCGCTGGTTGCCTCATCAAAAAAGAGGATACGTGGCTTGGATGCAATGGAGCGGGCGATCAACAATCGCTGTCGCTGCCCCCCTGAAAGCGTACCGCCACCATGACTTAACACTGTATGCATGCCCATCGGCATTTCACCAATGTCTTGATCGAAGGCCGCCATCCGTGCTGCCTCCCAAGCTTCTTCAATGCTTAAACTCGCATTGCCACATATATTTCGATAAATGTCGCCGGCGGTGATCTGAGAATTTTGCAACACGACACCCAATTGTCGACGTACTTCGCGAATATCCAAGCCACTGATGTCTTTCTCGTCAAAAAAGAGAGAACCACTGCTTGGTTTTTCAAAACCAAGCATCAGCCTAAGTAAAGTCGACTTACCAGAGCCCGAAGAGCCAACAAAAGCGATGAATTCACCTGGATGTGCTTCAATAGACACATCTTTAAGAATCGTTGGACCATCTTCAGCATAGGAAAAGTTAATGTGGCTTAATTCAATCCGTCCTTTAAGTTCACCGGGGGAAAGCTTCTGCTCATCAATTTCCGGCAACGCTTCAAGAATTGGTTTTGCCCGCTCAAAAAGTGGGATGATTTCCAAAACACCTAAAAGACTTCCCGCCAAACCAAGAACGGCAGCAAGAAATTGCCCGAAAGCCGCGTTAAAGGCCAAAAATTGTCCTGCTGAAATATCGTTCCCACCACCAACCACCATGGCATAAATGATCATCGAGTTCACAATAGGAAAAGCAATGTTAAAGACTGAAAAATGGATCTCCCATATGCCCAAACGCACGCTCATGCCTTGGACTTGCGAAAACGTTTTCGCCCACTGTGCAAAAGAGCGCTTTTCTGCGCCCGCAACACGGATTTTTGCAATGCCCTCAAGCAACTGCAAAAGCTGCCCTATAAGCCGACCCTCTTGCGCAGCAATCAGGCGTTCGTAATGCAAATGCAAATAGGCCAAAGCACAAGAGACCAGAATGGCAATGAACGCCAGTACCGTTGCTGCAAGCGCCAGACGAACATCGTAATAAAAAAGCAGGAAGAAACTCGAAAGCGAAAACACACTCGTCAAAATGCCGGAAAGCACCACGCCGGAAAGTGTTGCGCGAATCGCATCAATCCCATGTGCTCTTTGTGATAAATCACCTGCACTAAATTGACGAAAAAATGGCAAAGGTAGGCCAAGAAGACGATCCCACATGGCCGCCTGTACACTTGTGTTCATCTTCGCTTCAATGCGCAACGTTGCAAAGGAACGCACCAGCTGAAACATGCCAGACACAAACGCCACCAGCACCAACGCGATGCCCATATGAATCAACTGTACACGCTGGGCACTCGGGATAATGTTATCAAAGAGCAAACCGGTTAAAATCGGCATAAAAAGCCCCAACACACCGCCCAAAGCACCTACGCCAAGCGTCATGCCAAATTCTGGCCAACATCCCCTAAAACCGAAACGCAGAATATCAAAAGCATTTAAGGCCTTAATCGGAAAGGTGCGATAAAAATACCAAGCCCCCGGGGAAAGCGTTTCGGCAAGTGCAGCGTTAAGAGCTTGGCGGTGACCACTTGAATCAATCACATCGTATCCGCGCGTCAAACGTGGAATAATAGCCACAGGCTCGTGGGTTTTTTCAATGTGCCCTAACATTGCCCCGCAATCCTGCTTCCACCATTCTCCTCTTAAAAGAACCCTGCGTGTCCTAAATAATGAAGCACGCGAAATCGCCTCAATGGCGTAGTGATCGCCTTTATCCCTATCGATATTGGTTGGCTCGACGACGGAAATCCCCATATGTTTACCAACCCGCTCCACCACTCGAAAAAGAGGATCGCCTGCTTTAGAAGGCGAATCCTGCGCAAAAGTTTCGCCTTCGATAATATGCGAAAGATGATCTAACGCACCGCTGAAGACTTCGCGATCGGCATTCATGCGGTCATCAAGATGCATACGTTCTTCGACCACCTCATCGTCATGTAAATCCTCGAAAAAGTGGCTTAACATATCCTCAAATGAGATAAGCGCCTCGAGATCAGAGTCCTCTGCAAAATATTTTTCTGTCGAATATGCACAAACAGTCACGTCTTCGTCTGCTTCAAACCAAGTGTTTTCGCTAACGGGCAACCAAAGTTCTTTATCACCTTTGACAATAGGTTTTTGTCCGACAAAAGAAAGGCTCCCCTGAACTGGGCGCAACCATAAAATACCTTTTTGCGTGGTCACGGCTTGACCCTGGCTTAAGGTCAATTCTTCACCATCAACAATAACCTTTGCGCCTCGTGGCATAAAATCACGATGCAAAGCGCGGCAAAGTGCCAACAGCCATTTATCCACAAGTGCTGCGATTTCCTTACGCGCATCTGAATTATCGATGAGCGTCGACAAATGGCTTCCTGGAAGGCAAAAAAGACGAGCATCGATAGAGCCAACCGCAACAAGAGAAACATGAGAAAGCGTTGCATTTAAGCCAAAGAAAGCTTGCCCTTCATGGATTCTGACAAGATGATGTCGCGCGCTGGAAATAGAGTCACTCCGGTTCTCTTTAAGGAAAATATCCACATAGCCTTCCTCAACACACCAAATGTCGTTCTTGTCATGTACTGAAACAAATTCGTGCCCGCCTGCAGGACTAAAAATGGCCTCGTCAGAGATTTGCGCCACTCTTTTGATATGTTCAAACGTCATCGCCATCTAATGTGCCCGGATTAACCTTTCGTAATAGCCACCTTGTTCAAGCAAGCTTTGGTGTGTGCCACGCTGCACCACCTTTCCTCGATCGAGTACAATAATTTCATCACAATCACGAATTGTACTAAGACGATGCGCAACAATAATACAGGTGCAGCCGCGACGTCTTAAATTATCATCGACAATCTTTTCTGTTTGTGGGTCCAGGGCACTCGTGGCCTCATCCAGAATAAGTATGGTTGGCTCATGCACAAGGGCGCGCGCGATTTCTAAACGCTGACGCTGCCCACCAGAAAAGTTACCGCCACCTTCTTCGATGAGACTGTCATAACCACCACTGCGCTCGGTAATCACATCATGAATACAGGCATCCTTGGCGGCCTGAATAACCTGCTTTTCAGCTATCGTATAATCCCATAGGCAAAGATTTTCAAAAATAGAGCCTTCATAAAGCATGATATCTTGATCAACAACCGCAATGGAGTTTTTCAGGATCATCCGCGGAACTGCTTGACGTTCCATTTCATCAAAGAGAATTTTTCCGTCCCACGCATCGTAAAGTCCCGAAACAAGTTTTGCAATGGTCGACTTGCCACTGCCAGATCCTCCCACCAAAGCCACACGACTTCCCGATTTAAGATCTAAAGAAAAACCCTCAACCAAAGGCGGATCCAGTGGGCTATAGCCAAAGGATAAACCATGTATCGAGACATTGCCCTGCAACTTTGCTGTGGACACCAAGTTTTTATGTAATGTGGGCTTTGGATTTGCACTGACCTCTTCGGCGACAGGATGTCTGTTCACATCGTCCAAACGCTTCATCGAACCGGTCAGCAATTGTAATGAACTGCCTAAATTGACCAAAGAGTTAACCGGAGAAAGAAAACTTTGCATTAAGCTTTGATAAGCAATGAGCATACCCATCGTAAAATGCCCGTCCATCACGCGCAAACCGCCAAGGCATAAAAGAACCGCTGAATTAACCGCGTTAAGAAAAGGTGGCACACTCCCTAAAACATTGCTCAAGTAGCCCAAACGCTGCTGTGAATTCATCACCTTGGCGTGCTGCCCGGACCAACGCTCAAAAAAGTCCGATTCACCACCACTGGCCTTCAACGTCTCCATCATCGAAAGGCCTTCCATGGCAATCCCTGTGAGTTTCCCGCCCTCTTGCAAAAGCAAGCGGTTTTCATCAACACGTTTTTCAGAAATAAGTCGCAGGGCCAAAATATTGAGAAGTGCTATACTTAAACCAATAAGAGTTAATACGTGGTCATAAACCAAAAGCAATGCCCCATAAAAGACCACCATCACCATATTAAGAATTGTGGTTGCCAGTTGCCCAGAGAGTAAATTGGCAATTTCAGCATTTAAGTTAACTCGGGAGGAAATATCTCCGGAAAAACGCGCTGCAAAAAATGTCATCGGCAATTTAAAAACATGCCACATGAACCTGCTTGAGTGACTCACAGAAAGCTTTGTTTCCAAGCGCAGCAGATAACGCTGCTGCATCCAGGTCAACCCTGCTCTAAAAAATGCCGTAAGTCCCATCCCTAAAAGCAAAGGCTTAAGCCATTCATTGCGTTCACCCACCAAAATATCGTCCACAAAAATTTTGGCAAAGACAGGCAAAATAAGCCCCGGTAAAACAAGGGCCAAGCCAAGAAGAAAAACAAACAGGACACCTACTTCTGAGCCTTTAAGACGTAGACGAAGCGATGAAAAGAAATCCGATTTTTTGCCAGAGGGCACGAAATCATCGGCGGGTTGCATTAACAAAACAACGCCCGTAAAACTCTGATCGAATTCTTCGTAACTTATACGGCGTCGACCGCATGCAGGATCGTTTAAGTGCACACCTTTTTTTGAAAACCCTTCAAGCACAAGAAAGTGATTGAAGTTCCAGTGAATGATCGCTGGCACTTGCACGTCTTTAAGCGATTCGGGTTCTTTACGATAACCTTTGGCTTTAAATCCATATTCCCTGGCAGCCTTTAAGACATTACTTGCCTTCGAGCCATCTCGTGAGACACCACACTTTTGTCGCAACTCTTCAAGCGGGATATATTTCTTATAGTAAGCAAGGATTTTACCTAATGATGCCGCTCCACATTCAGCCGCTTCCATCTGAAGCACAACTGGAGTCTTTACTGGTTTGCCCGTAGACTTTGCCAACGTATCTCTCGTGCTTTCCTAAATCCCTAAAAACGTTTTAAAGAAGGGTATAAGCAAAGCAATAGGCCGCTGCTTCCGCACCGTGATAAGCCCATCACATAAAGTGCCCGCATTAATCTCTAACTCAGGCCCTCTTCCTGAAGACCATTGAAATCCCGATATGGAATCTGAATTGCGTCTTAAGGTAACCTGAACCGCAATCGGCCCCGCACCTGTCATACCAAGAAATTCAGAAACCAATTCTTCATTGACCAAGACTCTCAACATACCCTGTCTTGATGCTGAGAATTTAGAAACCTCGCGTACATCCCCAAGCATATACCCATATTCTTCCTTGCGCACCGTTGAGGGAGAAATCTGCACCTCCATCTCCGACTTGATCATTTTACCTTCGGCGGCACGCACATAAAGAATCGCCTCGAGATCGCTTTCCTGTGCTGTTTGCAATTCTAAATTAAGTATAGGAATACCGGGACGAACCAAATCTCCCCTGCTTACACGCACCTCCAACACGCGACCTGTATCGGGTGAGCGTATTGTGGAATTGCGTTCAAGATCTGCTTCTAAAGTTTTTACCCCTCTATCGGCCTCATTAATCTGGTGCTGCAAAGAAAGCTCTTCACGTTCACGGGCGCTCTTGACCTCCAGCTTACTGACCGACAAAGCCCTTAACTGCGTTTCAGTTTGTGCAATATTTTCTCGAATGCGTTGTAACGATTCTTTGGTCGCTTCAAGACTTTGCTTCGTAATCAACCCTTGTTTATAGAGCTTTCTCTGCGAAGCCAAACGCTCCCGGGCCGTTCTGGCCTGTGCTTTATAAGCTCTGATCGAATCTCTTAAACTTTCTCTTTGTTGCGCAAGTTTTTCTGTTCTTAACTTGGAGTCTGCTCCTCCTAAAGCCTCAACCTGTTCAAACTTATTCTGCAATTCCAGAAGACGCGCTCTGGCAGATTCAAGACTGCTTTCTAATTTGGGTTGTGCTATTTTCGCCAATATCGCATCCTTCTTTACCGCATCACCAATATCGACAAAAATCTCGAGAACCTGACCAGCCTCACTCGATTCGACCTCTAAAACCGCACCTTTACGAATCAACAAACCTTTACCGTTAACTTTTGTTGGTATCTCGCCCACAAAGCTCCAGGTAATAGTGCCGGCAACAATTAAAAAAATACCCCCCAAAGCCAGCCAACTTCTCAAAGTGGTGATCTGCATAAGCTGATCAAGTTGTTCAGGAGAAGCGAGTTTATCCAAAGCCGCCTGTCGAAAAACACCTTTAGCGCTCATGATTTAATCCTCCACCTGGGGCACCGTTGTTAAGGTTTCCCATGTCACTTGGCCCGACTTGTTATCAATGAGAATAAGAGAGCCAAGCTGATAACGTAATTGCGCCAATGTATCGGCATAATTTTCAAGGGCACTGATCAAACTTAGTCGCGCTGAAATCGCATTGTTTTCCATTTGAATCAGGTCGATCAGAGTCGATAATCCCGCCTTGAGTTTTTTCTTCTCGTTGACCACAGCAATATCAAAACTCTTCGCTGAAAAATCTGCCGCTTGGACCTCTGCGGCACTTGATACAACTTCACTGATGGCCAGCTTCACCTCTGAGCGAATCTGGCGCTCTGCGTCCTTAAGCGTAATCTTATTTTCTTCAACCAGTGCGCGGGATTGCAAATAAGCCGCATCATAAAATCTATTTTCAATGGGCCAATTAAAAACTAAATTGACCGAGCCATTCATCCCAGGAATATCGGTATAAAGTGCGTCACCAAACTTTTGTACCTTGGCACCTTCTTCGATACCAGAGTAGCCCAAAGATCCTGTTAAATTGAGTTCTGGCAAACGATTTCTTTCCGCCGCAAGCACTGATATTTGAGCTGACTTAAGCATGAACGACTTTGCCAGAAAATCTTTACGATGCTTGATCGCAAAATCTGCAAGCTTATCTGCCTCACGTAAAAGGTTATCCATATCGGTGCGTATTTCCGGATAGCGACGAGACGCCTGCCCAAAATCATCAAAATCTGAGAAATCTAAACCCATCGCCATAGCCAAGCGGTGTCGGGCAGCCAGAAGCGATTGCTCTGCCCTAATCCTGTTTTTTTTCTTTTGCGCCAAGCTCGCCTTGGTTTGTTGAATATCGGCTGCTGGCCACTCCGCAGCATCAATCAGTATCTGCGTTTCACGCGTGAGCTGTTCGGCACGCTTTTCTGTTTTCTTCAGCATGCCAACCCGTTCAAAAGCAGCATAATAACCCCAAAATGCTCGTGTTGTGGCCAAAACCTTTTGGCTCAAAAGGAATTCGAACTCAGCCTTGCTTGCCATCGCGCTATACTGAGTAGAGCGCTCATGCGCAGCAACCGATTTCGCGCCTGCCCCGCGCAATAATGGCTGAACAAAATTAATGCTCAAAGTCGCTCTATTGGTTATCGGCGGAACAAAAATGTTGTCACCTGTGCCTGCAAGGAGATTTTCTGAACGGGTGATTTGCATCCCCGGACTTAACGTCAGCCCTTGTCTAAATGTTTTTTCAAGCCCTAAACGCAAAGTTCTTGAATCCGCAATCGAACTGTTAATATTTTCATAAGATGATTTTGAAATGCGATCCAAAGGTGTATCACTGCGGCTGTAATCCGCTTCTAAACTCAATGTTGTATCAAAAACAGAGCTGGCGCTCTGGTAAAGAGCGTTGGCATAAATCATATTTTGACGCTTGAGAGCAATGCCCGGTTCTTTCAGGAGCGTCGTTTGTACTGCTGTCAAAAGCTCAAGCTCAGCAGCAGGCTCTGCCGCAAATCCTGTACCCGCACCAAAGAAGACCAGAAGAAATACTGTGAACCTTTGATTCTGCATAAAAACGTTTATCCAATCTTTCGAACTAAAATCATAAGGCCTGCGCTACAATTTCAGCGATATCTAAAGACTGGGTTTCTTCCTTGTTCAATTCGGCAAGACCATCACGCACCATCGTCAAACAAAAAGGGCAGGAACTTCCAACCGTATTGGTGTTCATCGCTGATGCCTCTTTCATGCGGTGCACATTAATACGCTCACCAATGGTCTCTTCCATCCAAAATCGGCCGCCCCCCGCTCCACAACATACCGAACGTGATTTATTGCGCGGCATTTCTTTTAATGTAGCCCCTGGAATGCTTTTAATGACATCGCGCGGCGCATCATAAATGTCATGGTAGCGCCCTAAGTAACAAGAGTCGTGCCAGGCAACTTCATGATTAACCGAATTGCCGAGCTTAAGCTGGTTTGATTTAAGCAAAGAATCAATAAGCTCCGTATGATGAACAACTTTATAATTTCCACCAAATTCTGGATATTCGGTTTTTAAGGTATGTAAACAATGCGGACAATGGGTCAGCACTTCCTTAATATGATAATTATTGAGGTTCTCTACATTTTGTTCCGCCAGCATTTGAAAAAGATACTCGTTACCTGTGCGGCGGGCAGGATCACCTGTACAACCTTCCTCTTTGCCAAGAATCGCAAAAGGCACATTCGCGGCTTTAAGGATCTTAACCATGGCCAATGTAATTTTTTTGGTGCGGTCATCAAACGAGCCTGCGCAACCGACCCAATAAAGCATTGGTGGATTTTCTGGATCAATTTCCATATCCGCAAGACGCGGTATATCCAATCCTTCTGCCCAAGCGTCACGCTGGTCAAAACCGATCCCCCAGGGATTAGAATTGTTTTCCATGCCTTTATAGGCACGCGCCAATTCCGGTGCAATATCCCCCTCCATCAACACCTTATGCTGACGCATCTGTATAATGCGCGGAACATTTTCGATAAAAACCGGGCACTCCTGCTCACACGAGCCACACGTTGTACAGGCCCAAATCGTGTCTGGGCTGATGCGATCACCAACTAAATCGGGCAAGCTTTCGCTCTTATCCTCGGCTGAAAGCAAATCGCTTTGATCTTCGTAAAGGGCTTTTTTAAGATCGAGATTGAGTTGCCTATGCTCAAGAGGTTTGTCCGTCAGCACCGTCGGGCAATACATCGAGCAGCGACCACATTCTGTACAAGAGTATAAGTCCAACACCATACTCCAATTAAGGTCTGCTGTAGAGCGCATACCAAAGGACTCGGCTTCTTCTAAATCGGTTTTGGGTACGGCGCCATAAGGCCTTAACTCGCGAAAAAATACTTTCGGAATACCCGTGATGACGTGAAAATGTTTTCCAATAGGTAGAAAATTCAAAAACACCAATACCGCCACACAATGAACCCAGTAGGAGATGTGCCCAATGAGCTCCGCGCTCTCCCCCAGAGGTGCTAAAATCAATGCCGCCGCATGCCCCCCTGGATTCCATGGCAAACCCGAAGCATTGGTCGCAACCAACTTACCGCCGTAAATGAGAAAATCGGTCACCATTAAAACTAAAATCATAAAGAGAACAAAAACACCTTCCCAAGAACGGCCTACACGTGAAGGTACAGGCTTGAGACGTCGCCACAAACCATAAATGACACCGAGCAAAACCAGCACCTCAAAAATATCTTTGACCAGAGAATAAACGTCACCCAAAACACCACCAAAACCTGGAAAATGCCAATTGGGGCTATAGGCATGGGCAAAATGTGTCACCGTTGCCAGCGCCACAACCATGAATCCGGAAAAAATAAAGATGTGTGCCAATCCAGCTACAGGTTCACGTGGCATACGCCATTGGCCAATGGCAAATTTTAAGGTGCCCAGCAAACGCTCCAGGGGTTGATCAAATCGTGCATCAGCCTTGGCGTTGAAAAGAAGCTTCATTCGCGGAGTCATCAACCAAGCAAAACACCCAAGACTCAAAGCCAACAAGACGGACATGATAAGTGCGGTGGTCATCGACAACAACTCCTTAAACCCCTGCAACGGTTCATAAAATTGGTTAAGTCAGCAACCTTAAACTAACGAAAGTCGAAGCGATAGCCAAGCGATAATTTTCGCCTTGCCTGCCAGAAAAAAGATATAAAAGCTTGGGATATTAGAGTGTTAGCTAACCAAAACCAGTCCGAGCATACACACATAAAAAAAACAAGAACCCCAAGCTAAAACAAAATGTGGTGTTTTCATATGCATGTCATCTTGACAGTAAAATCGAAACAGGACAACTTTTTGACAAGAACTTCAAGGGTGTATTTTTTATGTCTTCAAGTCAGCTCGCCGCATGCGTTATCTTAAGTCGGATCGGTCCATCTCAAAATGATGAGCGAGAGATTCTCTTGGTCAAAAAGGCCAAAGCATTAAATTTTATGGGCGGCTATTATGTCTTTCCCGGTGGCCGCGTTAGTCGCTGTGATGAACTCCTAAGCGCACATGCTGACTTGGACGATGGACCACAACGCTCGGCCGCGCTGCGTGAACTCTTTGAAGAAACCGGTATTCTCCTGGGCGAGCATCATCTTGAACTCTCGGCCAAAAAGAAACTAAGAGCCGACCTGCTTGAAAACTCCAAAGCATGGCTTAACTTTCAACAAACATCTTCTCAGCCTCTTTTTGACCAAAACCTTCATGCATTAACCGCGTGGGTCACACCGCCATGTATTCCCCAACAATACCACGCCCGTTACTATAGCTATCAACTTTTATCCGATGACGATGTTGAAGTTTGGCCAGGTGAAATTGAAAGTGCGCTCTGGATTACGCCCAGTCAAGCACTCCAAAAATTTTATAATGAAGGCCTTGAACTCTCCTACCCGGTTCTCGAAACACTGCGCGCGCTCACAGAAGCATCTCAAGAGATAAAACATGCCCAAGAAATTCTAAACTTGCGGAAAAAGGAATCGGTCGAACACTTTGGCGGTGAAATGTTTTGTGGGATCTATATGATACCTGTTCGCACATTCACTTTACCTCCAGCGACACACACAAACACCTATTTATTAGGACACGAAGAGCTGGTGATTGTTGATCCGGCTACACCTATTGAAGAAGAGCAAGACAAGCTCGTTGCATATCTCGAATTTATTCAAAACCAAGGACAAACACTTAAAGAAATTTGGCTTACCCATCAACACAAAGATCATATTGGTGCCGTCGAAAGAATAAGAAAACATTTTAATTGCCCTTTGGCTGCGCACCCATTAACTGCACAAAGCTTGCGCGGCGAGAT
>JASMKV010000242.1 GCA_030749035.1 Myxococcota bacterium
GCTATCGTCCACATCCTCTTTGCGATTCACCTCTCCGCGCACACGCACATCCCCAAAAAGCTTGAGGTTCGGCGCGTCCTGCGCCTCCCTTGCCTGCGCCATACCGGCGCAAAAAAGGAGGCTTAGCCCCAGAACATCACAGCCAAGCTTGAACCATCGGTCTTTTCCGAACAACACCATACTCTTGATTTCCTTTGCCTTCGACCCTACTTTCATTCAAACATAGATTAAAGGCAAGTTTCTCCAAAGAAGGACTCGATGCTCAAAGACATCAACATGCGTGGCGCCATGCAGAAGATGATAGAAGGCGCTCAGGACAAATTCTGCACCGCTCTCTCCGCAATCGACGACACTCCTTTTCAAGAAGACAAGTGGGAACGGAAAGAAGGCGGTGGCGGCCGCACACGGGTCTTAAGCGATGGTCCGGTCCTGGAAAAAGCCGGGGTCAATATTTCTGTTGTCCACGGCACCCTGAGTGAAGAAGCCATGAGCCAAATGGGCGGCGGACAAAATGCCCAGTCCCGTGAATTCTTTGCCACAGGGTTAAGTACGGTGATTCACCCGCGCAACCCTTTTGCCCCCACCATGCACGCCAACGTTCGCTATTTTGAACGGGGAGCAGAGGATGCACCTGAAGATTGGTGGTTTGGTGGTGGCTCCGACTTAACCCCCTGCTACCTCTTTGAGGAAGACGCGCAGCATTTTCATCAAACCTGGAAAAATATTTGCGATGACTCGCCTGGAGCCGACTACCCACACTACAAGCAATGGTGTGATGAATATTTTTTCATTCCCCACCGACAAGAGCATCGTGGCGTCGGTGGTATCTTCTTTGACAACCTTAAATCCCACGCTCCTGAATTACACTTTGCTTTTATCGAAAAAATTGCCATGGCTCTGAGCGAGGCCTATCTGCCAATCCTTGAGAAACGTAAAGACCACCCCTATGAGGACGCCCACAAAGAGTGGCAAGAGGTCAGACGCGGTCGCTATGTTGAATTCAATCTGGTCTACGACCGAGGCACCCGCTTTGGGCTCAACACGGACGGACGGATCGAGAGTATACTTATGTCTCTTCCGCTGAAGGCCCGCTGGGAATATCAACACCAACCGGCCCCTGGGTCCCACGAGGAAAAAACCCTGGAGACCCTAAAAACCCCAAAGGATTGGATCTAGACATGCCCACACTTTATCTTTTACGCCACGGAGATGCGGTTCCCGATCAAGAAAATCTTCTTCGCCCTTTAAGCGACCTGGGTAAAGAGGAAGTGCGCTCAACCGCCACCCAAGCCAAAACCTATGGCATCCATTTCGACAAGGTTCTGCACAGCACGAAAGTACGTGCCAAACAAACGGCTCAGATTTTCTGTGAAACTCTGGGAGTCGATGTACCGCATGAGGAAAGCCCGCATATACTGCCCATGGCCGAGCCAGAAGACATGGTCGAATCATGTAACGAAACTAGCGGCGGCCTTTTAATCGTCACCCATTTACCCTTCGTGAATAGATTGGCCTCATTGCTCATCGGCGGCAAAGAAGATGCGGAGCAATTTACCTTCAAAACCGCGTCTTTACTTTATCTCACGCAACGAAGCGGCAGTGACCTGCTGGGCTCAGAAGGACAATGGGCTGTTGAGCATTTTATCTCCAGACCCTAGAGCAACTAAGTCATCCCTTTAGTTGCTGGACAATTCACTTCTCATAGACTATCGGGTGCCGTCCCCCCGAGTATGAAGGGTATCATCGCATGCAAACAAGAACGTATTTGGCAGCAACCAGCGCGTCACAAAGCCTCATTTCAAACTTCCTATGCGCCTTGCTAGGGCTCTGGCTTATCTTTATTGGAGTTGGCTGCGCTGAACCGCAGATTGAGAATGACCCGCCAGCGCTAACCACGGAAGACACAGAGTCCAACAACATGGATGACGATGACGACGACGACGACGACGACGACGATGATGATGATGATGACGACGGTGATGACGACGACGACGACGACGACGACGACGACGACGACGACGACGACGACGACGACGATGACGATAACAGCACATCAACCCCAGAGGAGACCTTGCACTTTATCGTTTTAGGTGATGCGGGCGAAGGCAATCTCGCGCAGTTTTCCATTGCCGATAAGATAGAACTCCTTTGTGCCACCACGGCCCCGGAGAGCGGTTGGGCCTGTGCCCTTTCTTTAGGGGATAACTTTGAGGATGACGGGGTAAGTTCAAGCTCGGACAGCCAGTTCACAACAAAATTCGAGGACCCCTACGAGGATTTGGATTTCCCATTCTATGTGGTGCTGGGCAACCACGATTATGGAGAATATCCAATCAACACCCTGAAAGCAGAACATCAGATCACCTATCATGAAAGTTCCGACAAGTTTTATTTGCCCGAGCGCTATTACAGCATCAGCCCAAGTCCTTTAGCAAAGTTTTGGGCCCTCGATACAAATTCCATCATGCTCAAAGATCTGCCGGCCACCGATCCGAGTACACAAAAGAGCTGGCTTCTTAATGAAATCAACAACAGCACACAAAGCTGGCGTTTCGCCTTCGGCCACCACCCCTATATTTCCAATGGTAAACACGGCAACGCCGGGGCCTATGAAGGGCTGGACATCCTGCCCTTTGAAATTGAGGCCACCACCATTGCCAGAGGGGAATATGTCAAAGAATTCATGGACGAAGCCATATGCGGGCAAGTCGACATCTACTTTGCGGGCCATGACCACAATCGCCAATGGCTCGAGCCCCAGTGCGGAACCGAATTCATTGTTTCGGGGGCCGGTGCGAAAACCACGGACTTAGTCGGCCGAGGTACACCAACATTTTATGAGGAAGATGAAAATCCGGGCTTCCTCTACGTGCAATTAACGGAGACGACTTTTGTTGGGGAATTTTACGATATGGGTTACGATCCGGTATCCAATCCAACACCCAACTACAGCCGGACCTTAAACAAATAAGTTTGCCTACAAAACAACCGAAGCCAGGACAAACTTGTCATCCTCGACATCTTCTAATGCCTCAGCAAGATTTGCACTCTTTTGCGCTCGAACAAATTTCCCACCAAGTGATTCGACACATGTGCGCATATCCTCCAACGACAGACTATCAAAACGCGGATAAGTACTTGCCCTTGGGGATGCATCGTCATCTGCCCTTTCTGTGTCCACAAGAAAGGTCACAAGCTTTCCTCGAGAATTTACGGCCAACCCAAGATTGCCCAAGCCCGCAAAAAAATCTTTAGGAGAGGTCAAGACAATCGTTTTTCGATCTGGGTCCTGAATTTTTGCCGCAATTGCCGCGCAAAAAGTCGCCCCGGGAAACTGCCCGCTCTTAGGTGTCATCAATCGCCGCACCCCCTGGCTTTGCCAAAGGTGGCCCAAACCACAAAGTGCATCTTCCAACCCACAAACCAGCGTTGCCCCGGCTAAAAACTCTGCAGGCAAATGCGCCAACACATCATGCATCGCCGTGCGCTTTTCCGCTTCGACATCTGACATGGTTTCCTTAGCGAGTCGGTGATGTTCCTGCACTTCGTCGCTTGTCCAACCGGCACGATAGTCCGCCAAATAGTTCGGTAAAGCACGCAAGCAAAAGGCAGGATCGCCAAGCAAAATCTGTTTGAATGAGATTGGCAAGTGCATCGGACTTTTCGGGCCCAAGCTCACCACAGGCCGCGCACCAAACACCATCTTATCCCACGAAGCAGGCAGCTCTGGTCTGGATAAGCCCAAACACAAAATGCAGTCCGCCTTCGCCAGAAAAGCTTTCTGCAAAACATCAATATCCTCACGCCCGCCAATAATCCCTAAAGCGTTTTTCGATGTTTCGGCAAGCACACCTTTGGCTTCCATTGTCGTCAGCACAGGGACATTATATTCTTCAACAAAAACCCCCAGCGCCCTCACGAGATCCTCGCTCAAACAATCTCCTCCGACCAAAAGAACAGGTAAGTGCTTGTCTTTAAGTAACTCCGCCAAAGTGCGGACCTCGCTTAAGACAGGTTGCTGTTTGGGCAGCGGATAAACATCCCCAAGCCGGCCTGACGCCGATTGTTCAAGCCAATCTTTTTGTAAACGAACAATCACAGGCTTTGGCCTGGACTCATCGAGTGTACGCAAAAAAAGCGCAAAGTCTTGTCCCTGACTTTGCGCATCGAGTTCACGCACATTTAAACCTAAAGTGGCAAGGAGGCCCATGCGCTTTTGTGTGCGATCTGCCACAGCCCCAACATTGTTTTCCTGATCGAGAACCAAAACAATCAGTGGACGTCCTTCTTCGTGACACCGAATCAACTGACCACTGACATTACAAACGTCGTCGAGAGAATTGAGCAAGCAAACCCCCGGCGCTTTTGTCAAAGTCCCGGTACTGGCGGCCATCTCGACCGCGGCTTGCGGCGAAGACACGCCGACAAGACCTAAACCCGAGCGGCCGAGCTGCTTCAAAGCTTCGTTCTGATTCTCTAACGAGACAAAAATCCGTCTGACTTGTCGGTTTGACAAGTTATGCGCTATCGCAGCCAAATTTGTCGGATAAGACACAGCGTAATCAGGTATAAACTCGATGTGAGCCTATCCGCGAATAATCTCAACGGAATTGAGTAAAATCGGCTCATTCGGACGGTCACTTCGGTCCCTCTCCGCATGTGCTATGGCTTGTACAATGTCGAGTCCTTCAACCACTTCACCAAAAATCGCATGGCGACCATCCAACCACGGTGTCGCGACTTCGGTCACAAAAAACTGTGACCCGTTGGTGCCGGGCCCTGAATTGGCCATCGAAAGCATCCCTGGCTTGTCGTGCTTTAAGCCATCCGCAAATTCATCGTCAAAACGATAACCGGGGCCGCCTGTGCCCCAATCGCCTCGGTCTTCAAGGGTCTTTGGATCGCCACATTGAATCATGAACTCTGGAATCACACGATGAAACTGGATGTTTTTGTAGAGAGGCTCACCTTCCTTGGCATCTCCCGTAATTGGACAAGTCCATGGAATGGTGCCTTCTGCTAGACCTACAAAATTACCCACCGTGATTGGTGCCTCATCGGCAAACAAGTGCACCCGCACATCGCCCTGCGATGTATGCAATACGGCGTGCATCGTGCCTGAAACTTCTGGCAAATTTGGTGGCTTACGTGTACCGAATAATCCCATCATGATCTCCTTGTCAAAATTTGCGTTTTAACTAGCACTAAAGCAAGCACGAGAAAAGCCCTCATCAAAGGCTCTCTTAAACTTAAGCTTCAGACGATCGGGGCGCTTTGCCTTCATGCCTGTTGTCAAAATAACGCACCGTAGGATAGGCAAAATCAATATGGTTTTCCTGCTCGAATGCAGTAAAAATACCTTCCCATATTGTAGTTTTGGTCTTACGACGCTGCCTGGCATCGACAAAATAGCGTAAAATTAAGACCACACCTGAATCCGCACAGTCCGTCCAAACGCTGGCGTCCATCGATTCCTGTCGCAAGAGAAATTTTCGTGAGGCACGCTGCATTTGTTCTTCGACATTTGAACTCAAGGTAGAACTGTAACCCCTTGCAACCTCCAGCAGGATCTCCTTGCAGCGACGCCAATCGCTTTCAAAAGTGACCATCACCGGGATCTCATCCCAGATGTAATCAAATTCCTGAGTTGCATTGACAAGCACTTGTTTAAAAACCATGCCATTAGGGATATGCACAATACGTCCAGTGGTCTGATCAGCCCCAACCCAATTGCCAATTTCAATCAATGAAAACTGAAAAGGTCGCAAATCAACGACATCGCCTGCATGGCCATCGATTTCAATTCTGTCGCCAACGGAAAAAGGCTTACGGGTGGCAATAAAGATCCAGCCCGCCAAATTCATTAAAGGGTCTTGCATCGCAATCGCCAGGCCCGCTGAGACAATACCTATATACGCAAAAACTCCCGTGAATCCGCCAAGCCAAATATGAATCAAAGCCAAAACCGCCAAAACGGTGAGGCTGTAATGAATGGTTTTCTGACCTGCAAATTTTTTGCGCGGATCATCAATCCGACCTAAAAAAATCTTACTCAACCAGGGCCGTCCACCAATGTAGAGCAGAATGACCAGAAGCGTTAAAAGTACAGGTTGAAACTCACTGAGCTTATCCACATTATTTCCCTTATGTTAAACCTCAATCGTGCATAAACGACTGGCCAGAGAAGTCAAATGCCGCAAGGTCGAAACCCCTTCGCTAAGATAGGGCAGCGCCACGGTAAACTGTTCCGCACTGACTTTATCGCATAACTCATCATACACCTTGCGATGACCTTCGATCAGTTGCTTCTCAGAATCGGCTAAGACCTGAAGTTTTTCTAAAGCCGAACGCAGTTCACCTTGCGGTTCCTTGTCCTTGACCTTTGCCTCAGGCCATGAATGCTTTTCGATATCCAAAAGAGTTCGGTTTAAATAAACCCCACACAGATTAAGACCAAGTTCGACTGTTGTTTTACGTTTGAAATATTCTGCTTCGAGAAGCGCTTCTTTTTCCGGTGATGTCACGATCACAAAAGCAACCGTCGGCTCAGCAAAAAACGCCCTGACACCTTTTGCATCTCGTCCCAAATGTAAAAGGATACCACTGAACATTTTAAAAAATGTCAGCAGTTCCGTGGTGGAATCTTTTCCCAAGGCAATATGCAAAACACGCTCCAGGATTTTTGATGTGGCCTTTTGAAAAAGGCTGCCTTCTTTAGGCAAAAAGAAGCGGAACACACGGCCGTCAAGAAATTCTGTAATGCGATTAGGCGCATCCAAAAAATGCAGCGCGTTTCGTGATGGCGGCGTATCCAGAATAATGAGGTCGTAAGCATCATCCTTCACAAATCCATGCAGCGCCTCAACAGCGGTATACTCTTGCATACCTGCAACCATCGCGGTGACATTCTTATATATTTTATTGTTCAACAATTGCTTTGCACTCTCATTCGAACCCGAAAGGCGTTGCACCACCGCATCACTCACGGTCTGTGGATCAAGCATCCAGGCCGAAAGACTGCCTGACACCTCAACGCCCGCATCGGCAAATCTTTGTGCACTGATAGGAACGGGTTCTTGTTGATGCCTGGACACACCAAGAGTCTCCGCAAGACGTTTAGAAGGGTCAATCGTTAAAACCAGAACTCGTTTACCCAATTTAGCCCCTGCCAACGCAAGCGATGCAGCAACGCTGGTTTTACCGACACCACCGGCACCACAACAGACAATCACCCGCATCGTTTCGAGCAATTCACGAGTCGTGTGCTTCATCCCAAACTCTCCGCCGCCGCCAATTCCGTGGCCAAGGCTTCAAAAAGATTCGTGTTGGCATCTTTGTAATCTTTCAAACCAATAATGGGCACTTTAACCTCTTGTCGCAGGCGCTCAATTTGCACACCCATGCGCTGAATGTTGCGGAAAAGTCTGGCGCCAAGCAAGGTATCAACCTCTGAAAAATCTTCGAGGCTCTTAAGTTCGACATCACTAAAGGGATTGGGCTCGAGGCGGTTAAGCACCAATCCTCCCACCGGTACATTGGTTTTATTCAAACCCTCAAGCAACTCCAACGCTTCAGAAATAGGCAACTGCTCGGCCAAAGAAACGACCCAAGCCGCACAAAGGTTTGGATCGTTAAGATAGGCCTGGCCTTCGCGCAAGAGCTTCGCAATCGGACCGCCGGGAATAAGC
>JASMKV010000243.1 GCA_030749035.1 Myxococcota bacterium
GGTCAAAAAAGGCAGCAGCGGAGGGTTTGTCACAACCAAACAAAGCGAACCCTTTTTACACACAAGCAAAGCTTTCATAAACATGGCCACAGAACGCGTGGCTATATTCAGCAACCGGCCAAATAAGCCATCTTTAGGAAAATTGGTTCCTCGAGAACGATCTATTTTAACGCTATTCAAAATCTCTTGTTTTGGTGAATCGACAGGAGAAAAGAAATTTGTCGCCGGACCAGTAATGACATGCGTATCAAAACTCTCTGCCAGACCTTCAGAGGTCATCGTAAGCAAATAACCCGTTGAGGTCTGCTCTGGATAATACATCTCTGTCATGACACAAAGAGTTTTAGGGTCTTCACGCTTTGCCATTGCTGCAGGAAAACTTTTTGATCCTTCGTGGTGCACAACAATATTCGTTCTACAATGTATTTCGGAGCTTCCAGCTATCCGCAATTTCACTAAAAATATCGTCTAAAGTTTTTGTAATGCCCCACTTTGGATAGTGTGCTTCCATCTTGCGTAAATCGCTATAATAGCAAATATGGTCACCTTCACGATTCTGCCCTGAATACGTATAATTCATCGCTTTCCCCGTAACATCTTCTGCGCGCGCAAAAGCCTCAAGCATCGAACAGCTATTCTGTTTACCGCCCCCCAAATTATACACTTCTCCGCAACGAGGTGCTTGTGAAAACTCCCACATAAAATGAGCGACATCCAAAGAATGTATATTGTCTCTAACCTGCTTCGCTTTATAGCCAAAAACGGTATATTGCTTGCCTTCCAGGTTACACTTCATCAAATAACTGAGGAATCCATGCAGCTCGACCCCGGCATGGTTTGGCCCCGTCAAACAACCTCCGCGCAAGCAACATGTTGGCATGTCAAAATAGCGACCATATTCCTGAACAATAATATCAGAAGCAACTTTCGAGGCCCCAAACAAGGAGTGTTTTGATTGATCAATCGTAAAGCTTTCCGCAATACCGTTTTCATAAACAGGGTCGTCGTAATCCCAACGTGTATCTAACTCCTTGAGCAAAATATTGTTAGGCGCATCGCCATAAACTTTATTGGTAGACATGTGGATAAAAGGAGATTCTGGACAAGCCCATCTGGCGGCCTCCAAAAGATTGAGCGTGCCTACTGCATTGGTGTCGAAATCCGCAAACGGAATTGCCGCCGCACGGTCATGCGAGGGCTGTGCGGCCGCATGAACAAGGACCTCAGGCCTCAGCTCATTGAGCAAGGTTTTCACACCTTCGCGGTCACGAATATCCAATTCGTGATGCGTAAAGCCTGCGATCTCCTCTTCGAGTCGTTTTTGATTCCAGCGCGTATCGCCTTGTACCCCAAAAAAAACTGCCCGCTGATTATTATCGAGTCCATGGACAGCATACCCTTGGTTGGCAAAATAGACACAAACTTCCGAACCAATAAGTCCCGAAGATCCTGTTACCAATATTTTTTTGGCCATGACTTAAAAACCACCCTTACAAACAACTCTCGACATATCAGCGGTACATTTCCTCAATCGTGTCTGCCCAATTCTCAAAGACATTTTTCTTTTTGACCTTCAGCGTCGGTGTCAGCTCACCGTCTTCCATGGTTAGCTGACGCGGCAAGACCGTGTATTTTCGAATATGCTCTACGCGTGCAAACTGAGCGTTAACCTCTTCAACAATCTTATCAAGCTCTGTCTTTTGTTCTTCGTCGCTCAACGTGCTTTCTGGATCCACCGTAAGCAGCGCGCTTAAGAATTTACGTCGATCACCGATAACCACAACTTCGGTAATTAAAGTATGGTTCTTAAAAGATGCCTCAATATTCTTCGGCGCGATATTCTTTCCGCCCGCCGTAATAATAATATCTTTTTTGCGACCAGTGATGGTTAAAAATCCATCACCATCAAGTTCACCTAAATCCCCTGAATGCAGCCAGTCATCCTTAAGTGCTTCAAAGGTCGCCACCGTATCTTTAAAGTAGCCTTGAAAGACATTATTGCCTTTCACGAGAATCTCACCATCATCCGCAATTTTAACCTCAACGCCAGGGAATGCCTGCCCCACCGAGCCCAAACGCACTGCCCCTGGAGCATTGAAGGTGGTCGGCCCCGTATCCTCACTCTGACCATAGACTTCCGAAACAATGATATTAAGCTTCGCAAAATACTCAAGTATCTCTTTAGAAATGGGCGCTGCACCACTGACAAAAATATTACAACACTCTAAGCCCAAAGCACCTTTGATTTTGCTTAAAAGCAATTTATTCGCCAACATAAACTGCAAAACATGACTTAAGCCTAAGCCCTTACTCTGCATTTGCGCTTGGCTCTTAATCTCTCCTATGCCCATAGCCCATTTGAGTAATTTTTCTTTGGTGCCTGTTGCACCTGCAATCTTGGTGCTTAAAGCCGCATAAAACTTTTCCCAAATACGTGGCACACCAAAGAAAATCGTTGGCTTCACCTCTTTGAGGTTGTTTGGAAGTTCTTCAAGACTTTCGGCAAAGAAAACCTGATAGCCATACGTCAGCGGCGCATGCAGTGAGAATATTTGTTCGGCAATATGCGAAAGCGGCAAATAAGAAATCGCGCGATCTTGTGGACCAAGGTGAAAAAGATTCGTAATTTGTCCGGCGGTCCAGGCAAGATTCTCATGTGAAAGCATGACCCCCTTAGGAGGCCCTGTCGTCCCGGATGTATAAATCAGTGTGGCTAAGCCTGAAGGTGCCAGCTCATCCATGCACTTAAAAAAAGTTTCGGATTTGGTCTCTTCGCCCAAGGCTAAAAATGCATCCCAGGTGAGCACCTTGGGGTGATCAATCTTTTCACAGCCCTGCATGGTGATCACTTGTTCCAGCGCAGGTAAACGATCGAGAACCTGCACCAATTTGTCCCATTGTCCTTTATCTTCAATAAGTATGCTGTGCGCGTGGGCATGATCACAAATATAAAAGATCTCTTCTGGAGAATTTGTCGTATAAATTCCTGCCGCTGCGCCGCCAATGGCCATTGTCGCCACATCAAAGATGCACCATTCTGGCCGATTAAAACCAAGGATGCAGGTCGTTTGTTCCTTCTCAAACCCCAAATGCAAAAGAGCCCGACCCGCTTGTGCAACCTGATCGGCATATTCCTGCCAAGACACACTCTGCCAGCTCCCCGATGCTTTAAAATGGTAAGCCGGGAGCCCACCGTACTTATCTGCTTGTTCAAAAAGCCTTGCTGGAATTGTCGCTCTTGTCATCTCTAGTTCCTTTAAACGCAAAAATGGAGGAAGCAAAGCTTTTAAGCCACGCTTCCCCCATTCTTATACACTAAAATTCGAAAAAATCGACTTAGTTTTGTGCTTCTTCAAGTGGCATATAAGCCACGACGTCACCATCGTCATTTAGAATCGCTTCAGCACTGCTTCCACCATCACAATATACTGACACAGTCAGAGGGTTGTAAAAGGACTGCAGTAAACCAGCAACAAGCAGATCGACAAACGACATGGCATGTTCCGTATAAGCGACTCCATCAGGACATAGCTCATGTAAAGCGACAGGGTCACTGAATTCAATCAGTCCAAAAACCAGGTTATGATGCTTGGAACCAAAATTAAATCCCGAACCATCATATTTCATGTTTGGCACTGGGGATGCATTTTTATTAACGTGTACACGTGTGGTGTAACAAGCCGTCAAACAAAAAAGAGTCAATAAAATACCAATTAGATTTTTTTTCATTTTCTTCTAAGCCTTTCTAATCAGCCTTAATTAGCGATTGTTTCTTCTGTTGGGATTTCAACCGCTGCGCTTTCTTCGGTAACGGCCTCTTCTTCCACAGCAGCACTCTCACCAGAGGCACAAATCATTTCATAAGAACGTGGAGCCCATAACGCACCGGTTAACCATGTTAAAAACATATCGCCAAAACTATGGTAGGTGTGCAATGAGGCCATGCCATTGTTAGGGCACAACTCCGCAACGTCAAGATTCTCTGTTCCAATCAATCCACCAAGAAAAAATGAGCTGGTTCCTTCTTGAACCTGCGCACTATAACCTTTCCCGGTAGAGTAGCTGACATGAAAGCAGCCAACAGTTCCTGCCAAAAGCAGTGCTGCGACGGCAATTTGAATAGCTTTTGCTAAACGCATAATGATTCTCTCCTAAATTTTCATCATTAAAAATTAACTTCGGGGCATTGGGTAACACAGCCCACAAAGAGGGGCAATTTTTTTATCGACTTAAGGCACAAGGTTGAAAAAAAGCTCCGCTAAGGCATCCGCTTGCTCTCTACCCTGGACACTCGGAACCAATTTAGCAGAAGCCCTATCTATCCAGCCAAGCGCAATTGCTTTGCTAAGAGCTTCGGGGAATTGTTCTTTATCCAAATATGTAGCGAACTCTCCTACATCAAATCCTTGCGCCAAACGTACGCCGCTAAGGACTTTTTCGTTCCAAATTTGTCGGGAACCCAACCTTTCATGCCAAGCTAAATCTTGAACTTGCTCCACAGGACGCACAGTACCCGAGACTTGCTCTCTCCATGCATGCATATAGGACGCTGGATTTTTTAAAGTCTGCCATCGCTCTGCGCTAAAATTGTTTTCTTTCAGAAAACTTTCCGCTCCTGGGCCAACCCCTAAATAAGATCTTCCATGCCAATAGTGCTGGTTGTGTCTCGAGCGGAATCCTTCTCGCGCATAGTTTGAAACCTCGTAGTGCTCGTAACCATGCATCTCAAGTTCGGACTTCATATGTCGCATCATCGAGAGTTCATTATCCTCGGAACAGGGTTTGAGGCGACCTTTTTTACGCCAATCATAAAATGGCGTCCCTTCATGATAGGTCAACGCATAGAGTGAAATATGTTCAGGACAAGCAGCCAACAGAATTTTTAAATCTTGTTCTAAATCGTTTAAAGATTGTCCAGGTAAAGCAAAAATAAGATCACAACTTATATTCTTTACCCCCATCACGCGTAAAGATTCGAGGAGTTCAAGATTGTCTTCTGCCTGGTGCGAACGCCCAAGCACCTTTAAGTTAGGTGCGCGCATCGATTGCCAGCCTAAACTCATACGATTGATCCCAAGCGCTAAAAGATTTGCGCATTTTTCACGAGATGCGGTTGCAGGATCGATCTCTAAAGTGATTTCGGCATTCGACTCCAGTCGGTAATGCTCTGCAATGATTGTCATCACTTCTTCAACAAGCGCCAAAGGCGCCAAGCTTGGTGTCCCGCCACCAAAATAAACCGAGCTTATCTTTTTATCCGTAAATAAATGCGCTCTGGCAATCAATTCATTGACCAAAGCATTGCTCAAGCCTTGCCAATTGGCCTGCTGCTGGGGATACACATTAAAATCGCAATAGGGGCAAATCTGCTTACAGTAAGGTATATGAATATAGATTCCTGATGAGTCTGACATAAGGCTAGTGCGCAAGCATCGAAGGCTAAAACGACATCTCGTCAATACGAAGCTGGCCCAAGAGCATCACAATGCGTGCTTGCTCAGCCGGCCCGCCACCCGCCAGTTTGATATGCGTGGCATCAGCAATGGCCTGGTTCCAGGTCGGATCCACACTTATCCAGCGCCCTTGCGCATATACTTCCGACCAGGCATGCCAACCAAACCCTTTACCCGGAGGCCAATAGGCCACACCAACCGCCACTCGCGCTGGAAGACCGATGGCTCGTGCCAGCGCCACAAAAAGCACACTGTGTTCCGTGCAATCTCCACGTCGCGAGTTTAACACTTCAAGTGCATTAGAATAGGCTGGGACATATTCATCCTCGACATGCTCATAAACAAATCGTGTTAATTTATGCACAATCTCATGAATATTTTTTGTTTTACCGATGACTTGATGCGCTGTCTTAACCAACGCCTTATTGTTGCTTTGTACAAAAGGTGTCGCCTCAAGAAACTCTTTCATTTTTGTGCCTGGAAAAGATTCTAATTTACCTTGAATAGGGCTATCCCGACGCAGTTTTAAGCGCACCTTGCCATTTTCAGCCTTCACATTTTGTCGCTCAGAAGCCGGAGGCAAATTCCCACCAAATCCATCCATCAGCAATTCCAAATTATTCAAAACAACCGAATGCCTAATTGGCTTTGGCGGCTTGACGACGGCCGAAACCAAAAGGTCCTGCACATAGTCCAGACGCTTGGCCTGTGCTTCGGGTTCCAACCGGGCAACAAAAAAACCACCCACCTGTGTTTCTAAAACCTTGCCCTCTTGATCCAACCAACTCGTTTCAATGATCCCCATGTCTTTATATTTTGCGCTAACCTTAATGGCCTTGCTTTCAATACCTGCAAAAATACGCTTTTCAATCGATTCAACCCGATAGTCGACCTGCATGTTGCGCAACATTGAAGCATCAAAGCGCTGTCCTTGCTCCGTTTGTCCTACAGCCGGTTGCTCACGAAACCGATATAATGCCAATGCATCCCATAACGATTCTTGAGTAGAGACACGCTTCTCTTGTGTTTGTCCTCCGGCACTAATACGCATTTTCATTTGCGTGCCTTCGCGCTGGCCTAAAATTCGCACTGCACCTGTGCTTGATGCCTGGACAAACTGAAGCTCTTCTAAGCGGCCATTTTGAATGTCATACTTTCGAGTTTCATCAAGTCTGATCTTCGACACCTGCCCCATACCAGCCACAGAGGCCTCAAGGTTGACCTGAAAAGAAGCCTGGTTCTTCACATGAGAAAATCGACTTTGCATCCAACCCACTTTAATACCGTTAAGGTAGATCCCATAGAAATGCTCAAAGGCAGGGGGAAGCTCATCTCTTATTTGCGGCTCCACTTTGGCGACGCTCTGTGCCGCCGGCAAAACACAAGCCATAAAACCAATACTTAAGAAAACAGCTATATTCTTCATACTCATTCCATCCCAGCCCAAGGCATCGGCCCCTATCCATATGCATTTACACTCCATCTTGCAAATAACAAATCAAGTCTTTACTGGATTGTCCGCCCCATTTCTCTGGCAATCAATTGGCTTTCACCATAAACAAAGAGCATGCAAATTGCCGTCATGTACTTGGGTGCAACCAGAGAGATTAGCGGTTGCTCACAAGAAACCATTGAGCTTCCAGATGCGGCAAATCTTTTGGACCTGCAAAACATCATTATCGAGAAATATCCACAAATCGGTAAACACAAAAAGAGCCTGCGTTGGGCACAAAATTTCGAATTTGCCAACAACGATAATACTTTACAAGATGGTGATGAAATCGCGCTTATTCCACCAGTCGCCGGTGGCGCCCCATGCGCACACGTCTCCAGCCAAGAGCTTTCCTTAACCGATGTGGTCAAAAAAGTGCAGAATGACAGTCATGGCGCACTGGTTCTTTTTCTTGGAACAGTGCGCTCCACCGCTCAAGGTAAAGTCGTCAAAAATCTGAGCTATGAGGCCTATGAACCCATGGCCACCCGAGAGCTCGACCGTATCGCTTGTGCGTGCACAAAGAAATACGCGACCAAAACATATATCGCACACCGCAGTGGTCACTTAAATATCGGCGATATTGCGGTCATTATTGCTGCTGCATCACCTCACCGAGATGCCGCTTTCACGGCCTGCAAAGAAGCCCTTGAAACCCTTAAGACCGATGTGCCTATTTGGAAAAAAGAATTCTATGATGACGGTGAAAGTTGGATTGGTTGGGGAGGCGGTTAAAGTTTATTCCCCTAATTGTAACTTGGCCAATCGCCTGTAAACCCCATTCATTTCTAAAAGCTCTTGATGTGTCCCACTTTCAACAACCTGGCCGGCCTGTAAGACAAAAATACGATCAACCATTTTAATTGTTGAAAGACGATGCGCGACAATGATGGCGCTACGCCCTTTCAGTAAGACTTCTAATGCCTTTTGAATGCGTGATTCTGTTTCCGAATCAATCGAGCTCGTCGCTTCATCAAGCAAGAGTATTTCGGGATCGATAGACAAGGCTCTGGCAAAAGCCAAAAGTTGTCTTTCACCGGCTGAAAAATTTGTGCCAAGATGCTGAACCGGTGTGTCATAACCTTGAGGTAATCTGGCAATCAGATCATCGACCTGCACAGCCTTCGCCGCGCGCTCAATGCTGCTGTGGGCAATGTTGTCACCAAAGCGTAAGTTTTGCCGAACTGTTCCCGAAAAAAGATACACATCCTGTAAAACAACCGCAAAGAGTTTACGTAAAGATTGAAGGTCAACATCTTTGATGTCTCGCCCATCAAGTTCTATTGCCCCTTCCTGCACATCGTAAAATCGATTGAGCAATTTAAGAAGCGTTGTTTTCCCAGATCCAGTTGTACCCACCAACGCTATCTTTTCACCTGGTTTAAGTTCCAAATTAAGATCTTTCAAAATCCAATCCGGCTGGCCTTCAACTTCTCTGTAAGCAAAAGAAATATTTTTGACTTCTATTTTCTCCGAAAAATGTTCCAGGGACTCTGCTTCTGGCTTACTCTTGATTGTGACCGCTTCATCCAAAAGCTCAAAGCAGCGTTCTGCGGCACTAAAAGCCGATTGTAAAATGGCAAACTTCTGTGACAAATCTCTGACGGGCACAAAAAATCTTCGAATATAGGCCATAAAAGCCACAAAGGTACCTGCGCCAACAAGACCTTGACTTAAATCTGCCGCCCCGTACCAAATAAGTGCGGCAATCGCCATAATTCCAATGGCCTCAACCAAAGCATAAAGCAGCGCATCGAAGAGAATCGCTTTACGTGTCACTTGGCGATAATCATTGTTAAGCCCTGTAAACTCGTCCGCACTGCGCTTTTCTTGTCCAAAGACCTGCACCACATTCATCCCGGTAATGTGTTCAACGAGAAAAGCATTAATACGTGAAAGGTAAACCCTAATTTCCCTAAAAGCCTGCCGCGCAAAGCGCTGAAAAATCCAAGCAAGGAGGATCAAAGGTGGCACAACCAAAAAAGAAAAAAGTGTGAGTCGCACATCGAGCCACAGCATCATCCCAACGACTGAGCAAAGCGTGATGATGTCACCAATCACCGTAACGGCCCCCGTGGCAAAAACATCCCCCAGATTTTCAACATCGTTCGTTAATCGCGTTAGAGTTCTACCGCTCGTGTTTCGATCGTGGTAACTTGAAGGCAAATGCAAAACATGACGGAAAAGGTCTGAGCGCAGATCTCGCATGCCGCGCTGCCCCAAGACACTCATTGCAAATTGCGAAAAGAATCCACTAAAATATTCCACAACCAAGGCTGTCAAATATAACCCTCCCCAAACTTTCAACATAGAGGTGTCTTTTTGTGGAATCACTTCATCAAGTATTTTCTGAATACAAAATGGCGGCAAGATGACAGCGAGCGCATTGAGGGGGTAAAGGCTTAAAGCCCCCATAAACAATCGCTTATGCCGACCCAAATATGTAAAAAGTCGCTTAAGAAGTGCCCAGTCACTTATCTTGCGGATATGCTCGCCTTCCATAATTGAAACTGAAGAACTCATGATGCCGCCCGTTCCCGACCGATGTTTTCAAGCTCCTGCAACTGCGCCAGCCGGGCGTAAAATCCCCCAGAGCGCAAGAGTTCCTCATGCGTGCCTGAAGCACTAATCCTGCCTTCTTCGAGAACAAGAATCTGGTCTGCATGTTCAAGGGTGGAAATTCGATGAGACGCAATAAAAGTTGTTTTTCCCGCGCGCAATTTCTGTAACGCTGAAACAATAGCATGCTCGGTTTCCGCATCTACATTCGAAAGCGCATCATCCAAAACCAATATCGGCGGGTCAATTAAAAGCGCACGGGCCAACGAAGTGCGTTGCTTTTGTCCTCCCGACAATCGGATGCCCCGCTCTCCGACAATTGTCTTAATGCCCATCGGTAAAACACGTAAATCACTCTCCAGGGCGGCCGCGCGCAATGCTGACCATATCGATTCCGAATCACTTTCTGGTGCGCCGAATGAGATATTATCTAAAAGCGATACGGAAAATAAAATATGCTCTTGTGGCACGTAAC
>JASMKV010000244.1 GCA_030749035.1 Myxococcota bacterium
CTTACCATTAAAGAGATCAGCCATTGTCATCATTCCTTTTAATATAACGAACCACAAACTGCGGGGTCCCATTCTGGTCGAGAAAAACCCGACCCAAATACTCCCCTACGGCGCCCAAAATAATAAGCTGCACACCGCTAAAAAGTGCTATCGTTAACAAAATGGTTGGCACCCCGACCGTAACATTGGGATTAAACCATATTTTATCCACCAACACTGCCACCAAGGCCAGCACACTCAGACAAGATGTGAAGACTCCTGCCAGCGCCGCCATCCGTAGTGGACGAATCGAAAAATTGAGAAACATATTGAGCCAGAGCAAGAAAAGTTTCTTCCAGGTATAGGTTGATTTACCAGCAAGACGTTCCCGATGTTCAACCTCTTTTTGCGCAATATTATTGGTGACGCGAAAGATAAGCCCATCGATATAGGGGAAGGCGCCCTTGTATTTGCATACTTCGTCTACAACAAAACGATTCATGACCTTAAAACTTGAGAGATAAATCTCGGGTGGTTTTTTCAACATCATATTGGCCATCTTGTCATTGAAACGACTACCCAAGTTCCGAAGCACTGAATGTTGTTTGGAGCGATAATGTCCATAGAGGACATCTGTCTGTTTTTCGCATATCGCTTCGTAAAGCCCTAAGGCCTCCTGGGCGGAATGTTGACCATCGTCGTCAAGAACCACCACATAGGCACCACGACTTTGATGCAGACCTGCCAATACCGCATTGTGTTCGCCGAAATTACGCGCCAAATGAATCAATAAAACCTTCTCAGAGAATTGTTCCTGCACTTGACGGCAAACGCCTTCACTCTCATCTGATGAGCCATCATTCACCAGGATGATTTCATAATCGATATGGGCGCAGACTGAGCGAATATCATCGACAACCGACGCTATGCTCTCGGCTGAGTTGAATACCGGTATAACAAAACTTAGCTCAGGATTCACAATAGCTTTACCTATATCACTCTCTTAGAATTTTCAAATCTACTCATGAAAACGATTGAGTACCTCTGCCACCCGAAGCGTCTCGGATTTTGACAATTCTGGATAGACAGGCAGAGAGACTATTTCCTGAATAAGAGCCTCAGTCCTCTCCAGTTCGCCCACTACCCGAACCTGTGTTCGATACCCTGGCTGTTGATGTAGGGCGTAGGGATAATGTACTCCGGTTTGCACCCCTTGCTCTAAAAGATAAGCACGCAGTGCTTCCCGTTGTTTGCTGCGGACAACATATTGATGAAAAACGTGCTCACAGTGTTCAGCTACAGAAGGTAAGATTAAGTCTCTTGCATGTATCTCTCTACTGTACATCTTGGCTATCTCTTGTCGGGCTTTATTTGCCGCATCTAAACCTTTTAACTTCACACGCAACACCGCGGCTTGGAT
>JASMKV010000245.1 GCA_030749035.1 Myxococcota bacterium
CACGATTATGAACAAGCAAAAGGAGCTCCTGTGAGTTGACGAGGAATCCCGAAATGCGAATGGATTTGCCCCTGATGAGAGCAGCCCAAAGTATTTGCTGAAAGTATTTCGCGAATCAGTCAGGAAATACAGACAATTCTGTCACGTGAATCGTTGAGTGAGGCTTTTTTTGAGGCCTATCAGCAGGCTACGGCGGATCCGGAAGATGTCTGACTCTCAGTCCGCGCATAGCAAGCCTTAGCGTGTGGCCACTAGTTAACAAGCGTCAATACGGTGCTAACATATACTCCGATCAATTTCTCCGATAGTTGTGCGCCAAACCGCTTTCGATGGGATTGACCTTCGACAATCGTGTGCGCGCATAGTACTCTTAAGTCTGAATCTCGAGTTCACAAACCCCATCTTTACATTGCACAAAAAGACTTTTCCCTTGCACAGCAGACTCGCCAGGCAGCGTATCGCCGGGCATGGTTCTGATGGCACGCATAATAAAGTAAGGATCTTCGCCCATTTTGAGCCAGGGGATGCGAAAATAGGGGGCCGCGCAGCAAAAATTGAGGAGCGCTTCACATTCCCATTCTGCCGGTTCAATAAGGGCGTCTTCGGCCTTAGGTCGAGGGGCACGCGTCGCTTCCGCATCATTTTGTGCGGTACCTTCTAGAGAGCCGACACAGGCTTGTTTGAGGATTTGTTCACAGAGACTGGCGGCGTGGTTTGCGGCCAGGCGATAGAGGGTATCGCCGGTCGAGCGGGAGGGTATGGCAAAAAACTCCTGGTTATAGATTGGCCCATGATCTTCGTGTTCATCAATCGCATGCAGGGTGATCGCCATTTGCGTAGCGCCATCTTTGAGGCACCAAAAGATGGGTGTCGGGCCACGGTATTTCGGCAGGGCGGAGGGATGGCAGTTGATCGCCACTTGGCTTGGCAGGGCGAGGATGTCGGCACAAAAGAGTCGATCGAAGCCAACACAAAGCAGGATATCGATAGGGCGCTCTTTGAGTTCTTTAATGGCTTCAGAGGCATTCACATCTTCGGAAATCATCGCATCGATACCGGCGCTGGTGGCCAGCGGGCAAAGGTCGTCACCGCTGGGAAGGCCTCTGGACTTGCCCTTGTACCAGCGATGCTTGCGAATACCACGTACTCGACGTTGGCCTTCAACCACATAGACAATTTCAAAAGGGGTATTTTCAAGCTGAGCGAGGTGGCGCAAAACAATAGGGGCATAGGGGCCACTTTGACCAAAAAATCCAACACGCATGCCTTGCATGCTAAACCTAAGCCAAACAAATTCAAAGGGTTTTTTAAAAGTTCCTTGATTTGTTGCGTTTTATAAGGCACAGAAGCCTGACTTTTTTACAAGGACTAAAAGTGAATTATCGTTTTCGCCACGTGTTGCTGTCTATATCACTTCTTTTCGTCGGATTTGCTGTTTCAGCAGGTGATGCGGTGGATACGCGGGTGACCTTTACCCTCGCTGATGACAACGTGATGAAAGGTCCCGAAGAGACCAGTACAGGCTCACCAAGTATTCCCAATTTTGAGCCCAACAACGCCAACCGTCTTTTCTTTGATGACTATGAGCGTCGCGATACGGGATTTGAGAATTTAACCCACTTGGTTCTTTATGCGCATCAGCCAGGTTTTTTTGATGGCCTTGATACCGAAGCGGCTTTGGTGCTGCGGGCACAGATGCTTGACGCCAGTGGTGTCATGCTCAAAGATGATGGTTCTTATATTAAACTGACTCAAGAGCAGCAAAACGGCCAGTTTATGTTGACCGCTTTTCCAGTCAGCGCCAATCGATTTAAGCTCGGTTATTCCTATGATATTTCCTGGGGCGGCTCACGTATTTTCCGGAACACCAAGATGGTGCCCGGGGTGCGGTTAGAATGGAAGCGCCCAGGTTTTTATTCGTTCTTAGGCACCAAGACCGGCCGGGCACAAATGGATAAGTCGGATGGCACCAAAGAGCTTGATACGGTTTGGGGCGTTTTAGCGGGTGCGGGTTTGGACATTGCCGATGAGTTTCGTATGGAGGCCAACGGTGGATATTTCTATCGTGGCACCATTGATAAGCAAGAACTTAAGGTCTCAGATGGTGATCGCATCCGTGTGGCCCCGTGGCTAGGTTATGGTACCTCAGTCCAATTGTCCTATCATGTGGGGATGCCTATTGGCACACCGATTGATTTTCGCCTTTACAAAAATGACCCTTTAAAGCGGCAAACCTTTTTTCGTCCGGAAGTCTATGGTGAAGACACGGCTTTTGCCCTGCAAAGCGAAGTCAGTATCTTGGGGCAAACCCTGCAGGATCCTGAAAGTCCGAGTTCGACGACCGTGCAACCGGCGATTGCTTCGGATATCAGCGCCAAGCTTAAGACCGGTCGTTTTCGTTATCATGGTTTGATGGTCTTTAGAGATCTGGCCTTTATTCTTTATAATGTGCCGTCGAGTCCGTCGTTTGTGAATTTCCCCGATGGTGTGGCCACACAACCTGAACTCTTTTTATCCCTTGGTTTGGATTATGCGTTTGAGGAATCTCATTTCACACCAGGATTTATTTTGGGTGTGCAACGACCGGCGCATATGACCTCTGCGGCACAGGCCGGGAACAACCCACCCGATGAGTTGGGGCAACAGACTTTCGTCTACCGCTCGGATACCGAAGTCGATATCCTGGATGCGGGGGATAAGGTGGCCTTGGTCTATGCGGCGAAGGGAACGATGCGCTGGGATCTCTCAGAAATTGTCTCTGTCCTGGGTGAATTACAGCTCTCCTACGATCAAAACCGTCGCACCTTTGCTCAGGATGAAGGTGGTATTCCGGTCCGACTGCCGCAAGACCCTTTTATTGTTGGCTTTAATCTGCTGATGCAGGCACGCTTCTAGTTTCTTCTTTATTTCTGCAAATTTTTTTACAGCACTCCATTTGTCTGTAATGATTTATCCTACATTTACCTATAACCATGCCGTTCAAGGAGGGACCATGAGCAGCGTTCTAGAGATAGATCAAGATAATTCGAGTATTTTCGAGTGCTTACCCAATCGACGCTTTTTGCCGCGTATTCAAGGCTGGTTTGCTGCCCGGGATTTGGAAACCGGTTTACAGTTTGAAGGCTTGGACCTTTCGTTTCAAGGCATGAAGTGTCGGGGTG
>JASMKV010000246.1 GCA_030749035.1 Myxococcota bacterium
GAACTCACCGCGCCACTTACCGTCACATTTTCACCGCTACAGGTGGCCACATTGCCTGAACTGCCATCATGCTCCGCATCCTGAACGCCACCTCCAGGGTTACAGGTGTTTTCTGCTGTGATGTTCGCTGGATCTCGACAGACCCCAGCTGCGCAAACCCCCATACTGCCATCGAGAATATGACAAAGGGCTGAATATTGCGCACCATGGGTGCGCAAAGCATAACGACAACCGAACGCACCACATTCCAAAAATATCTGGCACTGCCCTGCAGCAGCAGCACAAGATTCAGGATTGCAAGTGCCCACAGTTTCCTGACAGGTCGCCTGATCGGTTTGCATCTCCGCATAACTTGTCACCTGCTGCTCAAGCCCGCAGCCTGAATCCGCTAAACAAAAACGGCTAAAGCTCACATAACCCGTATCGCTGCAGTAACCTTCGGCCAGCGGGCAATTCACCAGGGTCTCATTGCACATGCCTTTGTTGCACTGACTTGTGACACATGCATTGCCGGAATCACAATCATCGTCGACTTCACATTCGGGCTCTGATTGACAATAGCCCCTCAAGCACATCCCAGATAGACACTCGGCACCACGGTTACACACTGACGAGCACATCCCACCATCGCAACCAAATTGTTGATTCCCCTCACATCCTAAACACAAACAATCGTAGGAAACATTACAAGCATTACCTTCAGGGGTGGGAACCGCTTCGAGCAAAACGCAGGCCGCCACCACAAGGCAGATCAAAGCCCCAAGAGTGTTTAAGAATGTGTTTTTCCTTAAAGACATGCGCATATCAACAAATCAGTGGGTGGGGGCGCCTCAGATAGACTATTCTACCTGATAAACATCGGCCAGCCCAAGGCTTTTTCCAGTAAAAAACCTTTTTTTTTATGACTTTACCCGCAAGTGGTGATCAAAACCATATTTTACCCCCAAATCTCAGTATTTTAACTAAAAAAGTATTGGCACAAAGACAAAGATTTGCGAATATGCGGCACCATGGACTCGAAACAAAAAGTTCAATAGTTATAGGTAGTTGTTACGTAGGAGTGGATTTTATGAGCTGGGTACGCAAAACTGTCGCTTCAACCATCGGAGCCAAATTTATCGTTGCCCTCACGGGCATTGTTTTGGTCGGATTTGTCATCGGGCATATGCTCGGTAATCTGCAAATCTTTCTGGGCCAGGATGCACTCAATAATTATGCACAAATGCTCCACAATACACCGGCTCTGCTCTGGAGCGCACGGCTGGTTCTGATCTTATCCTTCTTCGCCCATATTGGCTTCACCATTAAGCTGACCAGACAAAACCGTCTCGCCAGGCCACAAACTTATGCCTACCAACAAAGTATTCAAGCCCCAACCTCGTCACGCACCATGATTTTCTCCGGACTTTTGGTCTTAAGCTTTGTCATCTATCATCTCCTGCACTTTACCCTTGGCGTGACCCATCCCGAACACAAGAGTCTCGTCGACAGCATGGGACGTCCAGACGTCTACAGCATGGTGGTGCTGGGCTTTCAAAACATTTGGGTTTCCTTATCCTATATTGTTGCGATAATTCTTTTAGGCCTGCATCTGAGCCATGGCGTCAGTAGCCTCTGGCAAACCCTTGGCCTCAACCATGTCAAATACAACACCTTCATCAAAGCATCCGGTCCGGTCCTTGCGCTTACACTTGTTGCCGGCAACCTTTCAATGCCCGTTGCTGTCCTGCTCGGTTTTCTCTCTTTACCCCTAGGAGTCGTGTAAAATGAATTTGGATGCCAAAATCCCCAGTGGCCCTATTGCCGAAAAATGGGACAAGCACCGTTTTAACCTCAAAGTTGTAAACCCCGCCAACAAACGCAAATACAAAGTTCTTGTTGTCGGCTCAGGCTTAGCCGGCGCCTCGGCCGCTGCATCTCTGGCTGAGCTGGGTTATGATGTGGATTGCTTTTGTTTTCAAGACAGCCCAAGGCGCGCCCACAGCATTGCCGCCCAAGGTGGCATCAACGCCGCCAAAAATTATCAAAACGATGGCGACAGTATTTATCGACTCTTTTACGACACGGTCAAAGGTGGTGACTACCGCGCACGCGAGGCGAACGTCTATCGCCTGGCACAAGTCTCCAACAATATTATTGATCAATGTGTGGCTCAAGGTGTTCCCTTTGCCCGCGACTACGGTGGCCTTTTGGCCAACCGCTCTTTTGGTGGCGCCCAAGTCTCGCGAACATTTTATGCCCGTGGACAAACGGGCCAGCAACTCTTGCTCGGTGCTTACAGCGCCCTAAGTCGGCAGATTGGTGCCGGTAAAGTCAAGATGCACGCACGTACCGAAATGCTCGATCTGGTTCTCGTTGATGGTCACGCCAGAGGTATCGTCACCCGCAATCTGGTCAGCGGCAAAATACAATCCTGGGCCGGAGATGCCGTGATTTTGGCCACCGGTGGCTATGGGAATGTCTTTTATCTTTCGACCAATGCCAAGGGCTGTAATGTAACTGCTGCCTATCGCGCCTACAAGCGCGGTGCCGGGTTTGCCAATCCCTGCTTCACGCAAATTCATCCGACCTGTATCCCCGTTTCGGGGGATTACCAAAGCAAGCTCACCTTGATGAGTGAATCCCTACGTAATGATGGACGGGTCTGGGTCCCTGCCGAGGGCGGTGACAAACGTGCCGCTGGCGATATATCCGAAGCTGAGCGAGACTACTACCTTGAGCGACGCTATCCAAGCTTTGGCAATCTGGTGCCCAGAGATGTGGCCTCAAGGGCTGCAAAAAAAGCTTGCGATGAAGGTCGCGGGGTGGGCGAAACGGGCTTGGGCGTCTATTTGGATTTTGCCGATGCCATCAATCGCTTAGGAGAAGACCAAGTGCGCGCACGTTACGGTAATCTTTTCCATATGTATGAAAAGATCACGGGTGAGAACCCCTACCAGGTCCCCATGCGCATCTATCCCGCCGTGCATTACACCATGGGAGGCCTATGGGTTGACTATAACCTCATGAGCAATGTTCCGGGTCTACATGTTTTGGGTGAAGCGA
Source organism: Myxococcota bacterium (assembly GCA_030749035.1). Taxonomy (GTDB): domain Bacteria; phylum Myxococcota; class XYA12-FULL-58-9; order XYA12-FULL-58-9; family JASMKV01; genus JASMKV01. The sequence continues at coordinate 3,046 of JASMKV010000246.1, forward strand.
ATTTTTCTGATCATGGTGCCAATCGTCTTGGTGCCAGCGCGCTGATGCAGGGTCTTGCCGATGGCTATTTTGTCATCCCTTATACGATTGGTGATTATCTGGCGACCTCCAGCGGTGACAAGGTCAGTACCGAGCAGCAAGAATTTAAGGACGCCGAAGCACAGGCCAACCAGCAAGTCGACAAATTCCTTTCCATTGGGGGCAAACGTTCACCTGATTCTTTCCACAAAGAATTAGGTAAAATCATGTGGGAATATTGTGGCATGGCGCGCAATGAAGCCGGGCTCAAAACCGCCTTGGAAAAAATCCCTGCGTTACGTGAAGAGTTCTGGGAAAACTTAAGTGTTCCAGGCTCCGGAGCAGACTTCAACACCACCCTGGAAAAAGCCGGGCGTGTCGCTGACTTTCTCGAATTTGGCGAAATGATGTGCAATGACGCCCTGCTGCGCACCGAGTCTTGTGGCGGACACTTTCGCGAGGAATACCAAAGTGAAGAAGGGGAAGCCTTAAGAGATGATGAGAATTTTTGTCATGGCGCGATTTGGGAATACTCGGGCGCAGGCAACGCACCGACACGCCACCGTGAAGAACTTGAATTTGAATACGTGAAACTAACACAGAGGAGTTACAAGTGAATCTTACGCTTAAAGTTTGGCGCCAAAGCGGTCCGCAAGACAAGGGCAAGATTGTAGACTATGCGGTTAAAGATATTAATTCGCATATGTCCTTCCTGGAAATGCTCGATGTGTTAAACGAAGAACTCATCGCCAAAGGTGAAGAGCCCATCGCCTTTGATCACGATTGCCGTGAAGGTATTTGTGGTTCGTGCTCGATGATGATTGACGGTATCCCACATGGCCCCGATCGCGGCACAACCGCTTGTCAATTGCATATGCGACGCTTTAAAGATGGTGATGTGGTTTATGTCGAACCTTGGCAAGCCAAAGCATTTCCTGTCATTAAAGACTTAGTCGTGGACCGTTCTGCATTTGACCGCATTATCCAATCGGGCGGCTTTGTTTCGATCAATACAGGCAATGCGCAGGATGCGAATGCCTTACCCGTCAACAAAGATTCCGCCGAAGCCGCCTTTGATGCAGCCGCATGTATTGGTTGTGGTGCCTGTGTTGCAGCGTGCCCAAATGCCTCAGCGATGCTCTTTGTCGCAGCCAAAGTCTCGCACTTAGGCAAGCTCCCGCAAGGGCAACCCGAAAGAGCCAAGCGTGTTCAGAGCATGGTCTCCACCATGGATACCGAAGGTTTTGGTTCCTGCACCAATACTTTTGAATGCGAGGCCGCCTGTCCTAAAGAAATCAGCGTCACCAACATTGCACAAATGAACCGCGACTACATGCAAAGTTCTTTAGGCGACTAGTGCCGCGATCAGACACCAGGCTTTCCTAAATTTTGACAGCCCCTAAGGAAACTTGCTGGGTCCGGCTCCACTCTCCAGGCACAATACGATAAATGGGCACGGGCTGCTCTTTGCCTTTCACCTGAATTTCTTCC
>JASMKV010000247.1 GCA_030749035.1 Myxococcota bacterium
TAACGATGGGGTGCCCGAAGCCCTGCAAGCGACTGGCTTCTTAAAAGGCGATACGGATCGTTGGCCAGAGTTACAGGAACTGGCGACGGGCAATGACGAACTGCTGAAAATCGCCGGCGTCTGGCCACGTTTTAAAGAGGGTGATGATCTCAGCGGCCATTATACGAATCCCTTTTATGTGCGCGCAGCCGATGGCCGTTATTACGATATTGCGGCGGACATTGGCCTTGGCGTCGAGCAGGTTGGACGCGGCATTGCCACGGCCGATGTGGATGCCGACGGCGATTTGGATTTTGTTTTTGCCAATCAGTGGGAACCCTCATTCTTTTATCGAAACGAAGCAGCGCCAAAGAACACCTTTCTCGGCCTCTATCTGCGTCATCCAGTAAGCCCCCGCAGCGAAGTCCTCGTGCAACCCGGATCCCCGAACAAGGATAATCTTTCCAGCCCGGCGGTGGGTGCAACGGTGCGTTTTGTGCGTCCCGATGGCATGCCCATGGTGGGACAGGTCGATGGCGGCAATGGCCATTCGGGTGTGCGTTCTCCTGAGTTGCATTTTGGACTCGGCTCGACAGATGCGATGCAAGCCTTGGCGATTGAAATTAGCTATCGGGATAGAGACGGGCAGATTGGAATGCTGAACCTTTCGCTCAAGCCGGGCTGGCATACCGTCTTACTCCCTTCTCCAGGCGGCAAGCCAAATGGCCCACGGGAGGAAGCACGATGAACACGAAGCCAAACGAGGATTGGGGTCGCGCTATCCGACTTGCTGGCTTGCGGCGTTTCGCGGTGGCCATATCCGTGTTGACTCTTTTGGGACATGGTTGGTTGGGATTTGAGACTTCCTGGATTAATCCGCTGGTGTCTTTGCTTACCGGTTATGTCCTGGAACTTGTTTTGGAGTGGGTTGATGCGCGGGCGCATTCGCGTGCTTTGCGTTTTGCGCAAGAAGGCTTTTTAGGCGTTGTTAATTTTCTTTTGCCGGCACATATCACTTCGCTGGCTGTTTCGATGTTGCTCTATCCTAACGAGCGACTTTTTCCGGTTGTTTTTGCAACGGCTGTCGCCATGGGGTCAAAGCATATTTGGCGCTGCACGGTGGACGGCAAAATCAAGCATTTTATGAATCCTTCCAACCTGGGTATCGCCCTAACGTTGGTGCTCTTCCCCTGGGTGGGCATCGCCATGCCTTATCAATATACAGAAAATTTGTCCGGAGCAGGTGATTGGGTTTTACCCGCCATTATTATTTGCTCGGGGACTTTTATTAATTTTCGTTACACCAAACGGTTGCCGCTTTTGGGGTGTTGGTGTCTCGGATTTATTGGCCAGGGTGTTCTGCGCACCCTGTTTTTTGATGCCACTTTTGTTTCTACGATTGCGCCCATGACCGGCATGGCATTTTTGCTCTTTACGTATTATATGCTCACGGATCCGGCGACTTCGCCCTATCCTTTAAAAAGTCAGATGGCCTTTGGTTTCGCCGTTGCTCTGGCTTATGGTGTATTAACCGCCATGCATATTGTCTTTGGATTTTTCTTTGCCCTTGTCATCGTGTGTGCTCTACGCGGTGCATGGATGCTCTTTCGTTCAGCTCAAGAGACTCGTGGCGAAGCTTTAACCCGCGGCGCAGCCGCTGATGCGCAACGTGCCTGAGTCATCGAATTCCATAGCCATCGTCGGCATGGCCTGTGAGTACCCTGATGCAAGCACCCCCAAAGAACTTTTCGATAATGTCTTGGCCGGACGCCGCGCTTTTCGCCGTATCCCCGATGCGCGTTTGCCTCTGAGCGTTTATGGGTCTCAGAGGGCAGATGCGGTTGACCAGACTTATCTGACCAAAGCCGCGCTTATTGAAGGTTATCATTTTGACCGTGAAGCCTTTAAAATCGTCGGCTCGACCTACCGACAGGCTGATTTGACCCATTGGTTGGCGTTGGATGTGGCGAATCGCGCTTTAGAAGATGCGGGGTTTAAAGATGCCCAAGGCAGCCCAAGAGAGAAGACCGGGGTGGTGCTCGGCAATACACTGACGGGTGAATTTTCCCGGGCACAGCTTATGCGCTTGCGCTGGCCTTACGTACACAGCGTACTGCGTGCTGAATTGGGCGAGGTTGTGCCAGAAGAAGAAGCGCTGGCTGCACTTCTTGAAAAAATAGAGAGCCGCTACAAAGCACCTTTCGAGGTGTTTGGCGATGAGAGTCTTGCCGGTGGTCTTTCGAACACGATTGCCGGACGTATTTGCAACTATTTTGATTTTAAAGGTGGTGGCTATACCGTTGACGGTGCTTGTTCGTCGTCGCTTTTGGCCATCTCACAGGCGTGCGATGCCTTGATTCGCGGCGATCTGGATCTGGCGCTTGCCGGTGGGGTGGATTTAAGTCTCGACCCTTTTGAACTTGTCGGTTTTTCGAGGGCCGGGGCTTTGGCCAGACAAGACATGCGTGTTTATGATAAAGCTTCGGCAGGTTTTTGGCCAGGCGAGGGCTGTGGATTCCTGGTCTTGATGCGTGAAGAAGATGTGACAACGCAACCTGTATATGCACGCATCAGGGGCTGGGGGATGTCTTCGGATGGTGCTGGTGGTATTTCGCGACCTGATGTCGACGGCCAGGCCTTTGCCTTATCTCGTGCCTATGCGCGCGCTGAAGTTGACGCTGGCAGTGTCGGTTATTTTGAAGGCCATGGCACAGGAACGGTGATTGGCGATGCCACCGAACTGCAGGCTTTAACAAAAGTCCTGGGTCAAAGAAAAACACCTGTCGCCATCGGTTCCATCAAAGCCAATATTGGCCATACCAAGGCCGCCGCAGGGATTGCGGGTTCGCTCAAAGCGATACTGGCGGTGGCAGAAGGTGTGATCCCACCAATGCCACATCCACTGGAACCTCACGATTTGGTGAACCCGGCCAAGGGTTCTTCGCTCTATGTCGAAGCCGCTGGCGCACCGTGGATGGGCACAGAACCACGCCGTGCGGCCGTCAGCTCGATGGGCTTTGGCGGCATCAATACACATCTGGTTTTAGAAGAAGGCAAACAGTCCAAATCAAAAGTCACGTTTAAACCGGTTGAACCTTTGCCAATCAGTCATCAGGAGAGCGAACTCTTTATCTTTTCGGCAAACACCTTCGAAGAGATGCTTGCGCAGGTGACCAAAGTTGCGAAGAAGGCAGCGTCACTTTCCTTTGCAGAGTTGACCGATTGTGCCGGGGAGCTTGCCCAGCGGGTCGAGATCGCGCCATGCCGTGCGGCCCTTGTGGCATCGACTCCGGAACATTTGCTGGCGCGCCTGGACATGTTGCAAGGTTGGCTCAAAGAGGTTCAAAACGACAGCACAGAACAACCCTATCGACGGATAAGTGCCGACAAGAGTTTGGCGCTTGGGCAAGGAACGGAGCCGCCCAAAATAGGTTTTCTCTTTCCTGGTCAGGGCACGGTGCTTCCTGCGTCCCTGGATGTTTTGCTTTCGAGGTGCTCCTCCGCAGAGATTCGACGTCCAGGTGAACATTACCTGCAAGCTTTGAGAGCCTATGGGCAAGAGGCGTTGCGTGAACCGGTGGACACGGCGATAGCACAGCCGATGCTGAGTGCGCTCAACGTTTTTGCGTTGCGCTTTATCGACGATCTGGGTCTGCAGGCCGCCGTTGCGCTTGGCCATAGCTTAGGTGAGTTAAGCGCCTTGCATTGGGCCGGTGCGCTCAGTCAAGAGGCACTCTTAGACTTGGCGCGCAATCGCGGCAGCATCATGTCCAAGCACGCGCATGCCGGTGGTGCAATGGCGAGTTTTAGAGCTTCCTGGAAGCGATTGCAGGACCTTTTGCAGGGCACGGCGTTGGTTTTGGCGGGACAGAATGGGCCCGAAAAGAGCGTGGTCTCCGGCACTCTCGAAGAGATTGAGGACCTTTTGCTGCGTGCGAAAGCTGAAGGCATCGCCGGAATGCGTTTGCCGGTTTCGCATGCTTTTCATTCACCGTTGATTGAACCCTGTGTTCCGGTTTTTGCCGAATACCTCAAAGAGGTGTCGTTTGCACCCTTAGGTCAAGATTGTGGGTTTGTCTCCACAAGCACTGGCGCACCCTTGCCGACCTCGGTGGATTTGGCGCAGCATTTGGTCGAACAGTTGCGCGCACCGGTTCTTTTTGCGGATGCGCTCAAGAGCGTTGAGGGGCAAGTGGACCTCTGGCTTGAACTTGGCAGCGGACAGAACTTGGCGACGCTGGCAAGTGGGTGTGTGGATGTGCCGTGTCTTTCTTTAAACGCCGGTGAGTCGAAAGTGCGTGACCTTTTCGCCCTTGTGGGGGCGGCCTATGCCTTTGGCGCACCAGTGAAGTGGCGCCAATTGTTTCGTGGTCGAAAGCATAAGCCTCTCGATCTTGATCTTGATTTCCAGTTTTTTATGAATCCCTGCGAAAGAAAACCGTCACAAACAGTCGACTCTAAAACGGCAGAAGCCGTCGTCTCCTGTGAAGATGTTGATGTTGAACATACTTCGGCACAAGAAGTGCTAAAGATGCTCGTGGCCAAGCGATGTGAATTGCCTGAGTCCATGGTGTTGCCGGAAAACCGCTTTCTCTCCGACTTACATCTGACTTCTATTGCGGTGAGCAGCATTGCTGCTGAAGCTTGTCGCTTGTTAAAAAAACCGCCGCTTGTAGCGCCATCGGAATTTGCCAACGCGACGATAGAGGAGTTGGCGAAAGCCCTCGACTCTTCGGTTCGTCGGATACCTGTGCAAGGGCCGGTGCTCGGTGTGGATGCCTGGTTGCGGCCATTTTCTGTCGATTGGAGCGAACAAGAGCTTGCTCGTCCATCGAACGCGCCGGTGACAAATGGCGATTCTGACACATGGTTTGTTTTGGCGGATAAAGACAATCGCTTTGTGCAAAAGGTCGAAGTACATTTAAACCAAAACTTGCGCGCTGGTGGCGTGTTGCTTTATCTCGGCCCCGAGCAAGACGATGCGGGCGCGGTGGACTTGCTGCTGCAAGCTGCAAAGCACGTATTGGAAGCCAAGCACACGCCGTTTTTTGTGCTCTTGCATCACGACAGTCCGGCGGCAAGTATCGCCAGAACCCTACACTTGGAGGCTCATTCTTTACGCACACGGATTATTGACCTTTCACATTGCCAGCCAGAGCCAGAGGTCGTGCTCAGAGAAATTGAGTCATCAGCAGTTTACACCGAGT
>JASMKV010000248.1 GCA_030749035.1 Myxococcota bacterium
ATTGTATGTGACCAACGATGTTATCACCGATTTCAAGCCGCCCACCGCTGCCGCCAACCCCATGCGCTCCGGTGGAGGCGCCACCGGTGAAGTCCCATGAACCGCCGACAGTGGTGGTCAGGTCCTCATCAACGCCACTGACTTGGAGGCTCACCTCGCCGCCGGTGCCACCGGGACCGCCCGCATTATTGCCTCCCGAAAGGTGGATGGTTTTTGTCAGCAGCACTTGATCAGTGCCGTAATAATGCAGGGTCAGGGTGCCGCCGTGGCCAGGTTGCAGGCTTTGACCATTGCTGTCGACAAAGGTGCTGTTGCCGCCTGTGGCGCTGATGATACCGCTGCCGGTAATGCTTAAGGGGGCCGCAGCAGTCGACTCAAAAGCCAAGAGGATGTGCCCGCCATCGCCCCGGTTGCCACCATCGGCGCTTATGCCGCCAGTGTTGGCGATGACGATACCTGCGGGGTCGGTTCCGTCAAGCACCTGAAAAGTAATGTCACCCCCATCGGGAAAAAAGGTATCGGCGGTTGGGCTTTGTGTATTGCTCACATTGAAGGCCGTGCCTAAATTGCTGTTGCCGGTCGCATTTTGCGCACCGTTGGCACTCATGGATATGGCAGAGTCGCTGGCGTCAATGGCGCCGGCGGTGAATTCAATGCCGCCTCCTTTGCCTAAGGAACTGGCGGTGCTTTCATCGCCAAAATCATTTTCTTCATTGTCTTGGCTGATATCCGTCCCATCGGCTTTGAGAGAACCGGCCACCACTTGGATGGTTCCATGAATACTGGTTTTGAGCTTTATTGTACCGCCGGATTCGTTGCGGTTGATGGCGTGTTGAAAGTGGATGCTATTTTCAGTGGCACTGGCGTTAAGCTCAGGACCGCCTGTCTCATCGCCAATGACAATATTCCCCGTGCCGCTATTATCGCTATCTGGATCGCTGTCGAGAGTAATGTTGCCCGCATTGCATTGAAGTAGGGCGCTGGCGCCGACAACAATAGCATTGGCGGTTGTATTGTTTCGTGCATTGACCGTAATTGCGCCATCTTCGTAAGCCTCGGAAGAATCTGTTGCATGGGTGTCGCGGTGGTCGTTGACGATGGTGCCGTTGAGGGTGATGGCACCGCTGCCTAAATCGCTTTGTTCAAGAACAATGCTGCTTCGGTTGCCCAGAATCGTACCGTCGCTGCTTAAGTCAATATTTCCGTCACCGCCTGTTGTGATGGAAATTTGCGCTTGGTGATGGGGCGTAGCGCTCTGTGCGTTGGTTGTTATTTCAAAGGTTTCAATGCTGCCGCTGATGGCGATGTCCGATTCACTCGCACCGGCGATGCCGATATTGGTGGCACTTGCGCTTGGGTCGCCCCGTGCACGTAAGGCGCCGCTGATGACAATATCGCCATTGTTATCCGCATCAAGCCCGTTGCTGCTGATGTTGATGCTGCCGCAGGTGGCAAAATTCTGCGCATTCTGCAGGGGCGTGCCTCCATCGGCGGAGACCAGTCCGCTGATGGTGATGTTGGCAGGCGTGGTGTCGAGGTCACCCAGATCGCTGCTGATGTTGATCGTGCCGGCGCTTCCCGACAGACTTTCGTCGATTAAAATTGTTCCTCCGTTATTTAAAACTTTCCCGGTGCTGCTCAGATCAAGGGTTGCGTTGGCCTGGATGGTGACCGTTTCACTATTTCCGGCGTTGCCGCTTAAGGTTGCGCCACCAGAGCCATCGACGATACCGGTCAGGGTTAATGGCGCATTGGCACCAGGTCCATCGCTGGCATGGGTGTCGAGTGTGATGTTGGCACCATTTCCTCCATTGACCGCAGAGGGGTTTTGCGCGAAACCGCGCTGTGCCGCCGCTGAACCACCGCGCGCCAGTATGGCTCCGCCGATTTCAAGACCCGCATTGGTCTGAAGACTGATGCTGCCCGCATCGCCGGCGCTACCGGTGGTGCTGTTAAGGGGATCGACCAGGCTCCAGCCGCCACTGCTGATGAGATGACCGTTGACGCTATGGACATTCGTGCTGGCGTTTGTGGAGATGGCATTGACCGAAATGCTGTCGCCGTCACCGGCAGCGTGGGCGGCGGCACCACCGATGGCAACAAGGCCCGATCTGTTGTTGATGTTAAAGCTGCCATCGTCGTTGTTGTCCGAATCGAGTTCAATGAGCATGGCCCCGGCATCGCCGCCCAGATTATCTGTTCCAGGAGCGAGGTTAGAGCCGCCATTGCTCGAAATCACCGGATTGCCCGCAGTGCCGGAGCCAGGATCATCGCCAATGTGAATCTCCTCACCACGCAGATAGACCGCGCCGCCATTGCCGGCATTGCTGGCAGTGGTATTGTTGGCCATCATCACATCACCACCGCTGCTGATGACTTGTCCATTGATGCGCACCAGCCCCGCATCCCCATTATTGCTGTCGAGGCTGCCGGCATCCGCATTGGCGTCGATGTTGATGGCGCCGCCGTTACCCGCATCATCGCTGAGTTCATAAGAACTTTGTCCGCCCGCGGCGTTAAGGACAACATCATCGCTGATTTCAATCGATGAGAACCGGGTGTAGAGGTTTATGCTGCCCGCAGCACCTGCTGTGTATTCATGGCTTGTGGCACCTTGTGTGTTGATACGGGTGGGTTGGGTGGCAGAATCGGTGCTGACGATGCGGATGGGCCCGGTAGCACCATCATCGTAGACTCCATTAGTGTCGGTATCAACGCCACTGATTGTCAAAGAGCCAGCGCTGCTTGCTGCTGCACTGAAGACATGACCACCTTGCAGGTTAAAAATCGAATCGATGATGGTGACGCCCTCGATATTGACATCATCGTTATCGGCGTTGCTGATGAAGACGAGATCCGTACCATCTTCGTTGTCGGCATTGGCCGCACTGACATCATCGCCACGAAAATCAAAAGTGGAATTGAGGATCACGATTTCGCCATCGGCGAGAAAATGCACAGCCGATATGCGGGCGCAATTTGTCCCCGTTTCGGTGGCGATCTGCCAATTGGCCCCATCCATATAGATATCGCCCTCAACTTTGATGATGATGATTTTGTTGGGTTGGGAAGATTCGCAGTTGCCATCGCTCAAGATGCGGGGCTCGGCGGTGGATGCAAACAAAATGCCTGTATTTCCACCCGTGGGTGTTAACATGCTGTCGATGTCGTCTGTCGAATTGTCCGTGTTTGTGAAAGAGAGGGCGGTGCTGCTGTCAAGAGTTGCAGGAATCGTGGGCAGGGTTTTGTCGACAGCGCTAAGATCACCCATGTTGAAGTTGGATTGTGTGTAAGCCGTGAAGTTGCCGCCATTGCCCGCATCGGCATCGACACTTTGGGATGAACCACCATGGAGTTCGATGCTTGGGGCATTTCCACTGGTGAAGAGATCGGTTGCGCTGGCGGTGATGCTGCGCGGATTGAGACCATCGCTATAGTATGAATCGCGGGCCGATGTGTTCAGCACCACGCTGGCGCTAATCTTTTCATGGCCAAATCCACTGAGTTCCTGGGAGAAAGCCACAACAAAAACAAGGGTGGCGCTTTCCCCATGGGCGATATCGTCAAGAGTTTCTATATTGGTGGCGTGGAAATCGTAAACAGCACTGTCGATGGCATCGCCCGAAGTGCTGCCACTCCAGGAAATACTGCCATCATCAATCGAATCAATGCCAATGGTGCCTCCGGTGTTGTTGCTTAAGGTCACATCGACAAGAATACCGCTTTGCCCAGGAAAAACCGTATCGAAGGCGGTCGCATTGTCTCCACGCAGTGCCAGGGTTGCACTTAAGCCACCACTGTTTTGGCTGGAGGTGACGTAGGTGAGTTGGTCTACGTTATCGTCTATTTCTCCCCAACTTACGCCGACCGTATTGATGGCGCCCGAGTTGGTGACGATTTGCACCTTGAGGTCGCCGGTGCGCTCGGAGGTGGTGCCATCTGTGACCAAGGGAGAGACGGGCAGCGTAAAAGTCATCAGACTGGCATCAACGTAGGTAAGCTCCAATGGATAGACTTTGAGCAGTGGATCGCCGCCCATAGGGTTGTCGATGACCCCGTCAACTGCCGCGTCAAAATCACCCGCCTCATTTTCAATCAGGCGGGCGCTCATGCCATAGCGAAAATCAAGGCCATAGATATCAACGCTGATGGGATTGCCCTCGCCATCGACGCCATCGGCGGGGACGATGACAGGGACCCCGAGTTCATCATTTTCCAGTTCTATGCCTATGGCGAGAATAGCAGGCACCAGAGGCCCTTGGCCTTCGTAATCGGCGGCACAGGCATCACCGATGCCGTCGTTGTTCGTATCTTCCTGGTCGGCGTTTGTCGTCGAGGGGCAGTTGTCCTGCCAATCGCTGATGCCATCGTCATCGCTGTCGCCAATGGTGGTGGTGTTTTCGCCGCAAGTGACTGTGGCGGTGCCGTTGTTGTTGTCCACCAGCGTGCAAGCCTCCCCACTTGCGCCGGTTTCGCCGTCCGTAATGGTCACGCTTGTGCCGTCTTCGCAGGTGATGGTGGC
>JASMKV010000249.1 GCA_030749035.1 Myxococcota bacterium
CTTCAAAGTGAGAAATAGCCCCCGGGTCGTCTGGGTTATCGTAGACGCCGCGAACCACCTGAATACCGTGGGTCATGGCACCGAACTGAATAAACTTTGACCAAACCGTAAAGAGGATGCCTACCCCCATGAGCAAAAGAAAAGTCCAGGGGCCCCAAATAAAATGAGAAATCGTGCCGATAATATCAATAATGCTTTGCATGCTTTTTTTCCCTCTTAAAAACGTCAGGCATTTTTAATGTTTTGCGGGGAATCTATTATCGGAAGTATGGGGAAATCACAATTGAATAGGTGCCTTATCATCTAACGACAAAAATACGCAGCGACCTCCATTCAACAAGGTCGCTGCGCATAACAAGGTGGTTAGAGAGTGCTGCCACTGACAAAACTAAAGCCAGAATTAACCTTTCCTATATAAAAATCATAATCGATCGATTCACCGTCATATTCGGTCATTTCCTCGATCTTCTGAATTTTAACGGTACGAAATGTAACTGGCCATGGCCCATTGATCACCGTGGCAATTTTGGTCTCATCATTCCAATCAAAAAGCATCATCGAATGCATGGCTTTGCCATTTTTTCGCCATTCAAGAAAATCCCCTGCTTTGGGCGTATAGACTTCGCCACCGTGGGTGTTTTCAAAACGCTTCCTGCCATTATGATAAGAGTAGAGCCCATGAACCTTATGAAAGGAATCATGCATTTGTTGTGTTGCGGTGATGTCGCGAAAATCTTCAACCACCAATGTGGCAGATGAAGAGCCCCAAGGCATCGAAACATCAATACTTAACTCAACACCGGCAGCATGGTAATACCAGGAAACAAATTCGGAGCATAAAAGGCGATCCGCATCACCATATTTGGCATCCAAAGCACTTATAGGCAACGATTCAATAGAACCAGAGGAGCCACTTTTGCCTAAATCGTTAATGGCAAGCCGAACGTGTTCTGGAAAAAACCGATAGAATCCATCAGAATCAGCATGCGACCGGGCAAAGGTCATACGTGAGATGGCTGCCGCATCGGCAAGATCAATGCTGTCGTAACCTGCATTTAAAGTTTCGTTTAACTCATAATCAATCAGAGGAATTTCCTGAACACGAGTCGATGGAATGGATGAGTAATTCACCTGCACAAAGAGGTGTTTGATGCGAAGCCTGGTGCTGCCACCGCGGTTTTCAAGTTTCATCGAATCCCAATAGGAACGATTGCCGGTTTCGGCGAGACTTCTTAAGCGAAGAAAGTCGAACGCATCATCCAATTCACCTCGCCATGTTAAACGGGATTCCTTTGTGAATCTGATGGCCACTCTTTTGGTGTCACCTGCCATATTGGTAAAGGTCAGATAGCGGGTAAACACGGAGTGCGCCGGACGGCGTTTGAGTTTCATCCAAACACTAAGTCCATCTGGGCGTGCAACTTCGCTGCCAACAGAGAGCGCGCCGGTGCTCGAGCTCAAACCCATGGCTTCCAGAGCGGATTCCGTCGTCGCGTTATCCGCATAGACAGGGATGTCTAAGTCCTCTGCAGCATCGGTAAAGGATAAAGCCTCTGCCGCATCGCTCGCATCAGGCAAGGCTGGGGCTGAGCCACAGCCGCTTAAAGCCAAAGCTGAAATGGTAAAGCAAAAAATGTAAAAGAAATGAAAGGGTAAAGATATTGTTGTTCTTATGGGGGCCATTCTATTATTCTCCTGCTGTGCTTATGTGTGTTTTTTTTAAGCACAAGCGATATTGTGTTATTGTATTAAGCACTGAAAGTGTGACTTGCATCACACCAGCCATGCTCCGTATTCATGCGCAGCAACAATCAATGTTGTGCGCATGTAAACACTTAAACGCGGGCAACTCTTTGCGGATAAAAAATAAGAGCGTCAATAAAATATTTTTCGATGCGACGTACGTTTCAACGTGTTCTTTGGTGATGCAGATCACCAAAGGCGTTGTCTCTTTGCTTGGTTGCGCAAGCTGTGTTTAAAAATGATTCATCAAGCGCCTATGTCTTTTAAAAGCATGTGTGATCGGGATCACAATAAATCGCTTAGAAACAGGCACCTACAGGCCTTTGCCCATGGGACAAAAAACCTTGTCACATGTTTTTATCTTTTTGCTTTTAATCTTAAGCGCGTGATATTTCTTCATGTTAAGACCAGCCGCGACCTTGGCACAAACCTTGAAAACGTTTTGAAGCATAACACAACATTTTTAAGGAGAGTGTCCCATGTTAAAGAAAATTTTTATGATTAGTTTACCTTTTATGCTCGTCGCTTGCGGGATGGAGTATGAGGGAGAGTTGGTTTCTTATTCCGCTTTAGAGGATGAAGCGGGGATTGAAAGCATGTCTGATTATGACCTAAAGGGTAAGCGCGCGGCGGAAATCGATCGAGCTGATGTCGAGGGTGAAGGAGACGGGGATGGAGAGGGCATGCCCGACACGAAAGATTACGAAGTGTGCATGAGATACTGCATGGAAGATTACAGCGATTTTGATATTTGTGAAGCTAAGTGCTTTAAACACTCGGATGCCGCGAAAAGGGACAACTAGTATTTGTCGCCCTACCCTAACTCAAAAGGCAATTGCCTCAGGCGATTCCTCTTAGAGAGTCTCAGAGTGATTCGACGCCAGATGCGGGGCTGATTAAGCCCTGATCTGGCGCCGACACTTTTAAGCCGGATAGCATCTGATAGATGATGACCAAAATCCGATAACCGTGCGAGCCGTTGTGAGACTGTCCGAGATGCGAACCGTTAAGAGACTTAAGTTTTTTGCGTTTTGGAAGCAAAAAACTTTTAGTCGAATAGGTGAGTGGCCATAAAGGAGCGTCGAAGACTAGTCGGTGCAAGGCGAGTGTCCGAAATTCGATAACCGATGACTGATAACCGAAGACCGATGACCGATGACCGACGACTGAAAACCGATAGCCGAAATTCGAAAACCGATTTCCGAAAACCGTGCGAGCCAATACGGAGACTTGCTGCGAGTGCGCGAAGCGATAGTTGCAGCTTAGTCGAGTAGGCGAGTGTCCGAAATTCGATAACCGATACCAGGAGAAACGCATGCCATACAGCATCACAAAAACAACCCTGCCCTGCCTTACCTTCATCTTCGGCCTTGCCCTTGCCGGTTGTCATGACACGGACTGTTTCTATAACGCCGACAACCCTGAGGCTTGTGGCTTTGCAAGCTTAGACGAAAACCAATCCATGACAACCAATCTGCAGTGGGATGAGATTTCCACGACAGGCGTTTGTGATGCCTGCACGACGCCTGGTGAAAAATCCGAAGAGGAAGATGATTGCTATGCGGTAGAGTCTTTGGCGATGTGCGAAGCCGAGTCGGTGCCACGGGGACTCTATGTGCTGGTCAAATGGGATAAGGAAGCGCGGCTCGACAAGCGTCTGCTGGACTTACCCTTCATCAGCGGCGCCACCGTGCGTGCCTATTGGAAAGATATTGAGTATGCGCCTGGTCGCTACGACTGGAGCAAACTCGATGCGCACTTCGCCTGGGCCAGCGATGCGGGCAAAGGCGTGCGCCTGGCCATCGGCACCGGGGTCTATGCGCCCGATTGGTTACTCAGAAGCACGGGCAACGCCGATACCCGTTGCGCCTCGAACGACACCATCGCAACAAGCGCCTTTGGCGTGCAGACCTTTTGCGCCAGTGTGCGCAATGGCGAATACAAAACCCAGCGCCGCAGCTTCCCGGTGGCCTGGGATGCGGTCATGTACGCACGTTGGCGGATGTTTTTAGAGGCGCTGGTCGCGCACCTTGAGACGAGCGATGCAAGTCGCAGCGCAGCCATCGATATCCTTGATTGGATAGCGGTCACCGGACCCGGGAGCCATAATGGCGAAGTCCTGCACCCCGATGCCGACTATCTTAACCTGCCTTTACGCCACCCGGTGAGCCACGGTCCCATTAATACCGCCGATGATTTACTCGAGGCCTTAGGCTTTTCCTGGCAGCGGGCCCTTGATGACTTCGATGGCCTTTTTGGTGCGCGCCGGATTCACCACACCCTCTCATTCGTTTTTAAATCGTTTCCACTCGGCAATGGCAACCAGGAGCACGATGCGCTTTTTAAGCAGGACTTGCTCGACTATGGCCGGGCGCTGCCCCACGCGCCCTATTTTGGTCTGCAGACCAACGGGCTTGATGACCGTGCCCTCTGGGTGAGTGAGGAAAACTGGCCCCTCGCCAAGGAGCACTGGAAGCTGGTGCGCAATCACACAACGCCGGGGCAGAGCTTTACCGGCCTGCAAAGTCGCGGTATGGGCCGCCTCTATGGCGATGGCGACAAGAGCTCCTGTGGTCGTGGCGAGGTGTGGAAGAAGCTCCTAAGCAACGCGAAATGCTTACAGGTCGACGTGGTCGAGGTGTACGCCCCCGATGTTCTCGCCCCTTTTGATGAGTCCTGTGGGGGTGGTGTGCGCGCGCAGCTGCAGGAACTCCACGCCTGGCTGACCCAATAGAATCGAAGAGGCCCATGTTCAATCGACAATATGATAA
>JASMKV010000250.1 GCA_030749035.1 Myxococcota bacterium
CGTAGGCAATGCATTCAAGAACATCGCTCTGGTGGGCGAGTACACCTATCGCGGCACCATCGCGATTGAGGGCTGTCATGACTGCGCCGTACAAGACAACACATTGGAAAACATCGATGATGTCTTTGCTCTACACCGCACCGGTACCGGCGGTCTCGACCTAAGCGTCGCCAATGCGCAAACCGTACTCTTCCCGCAACGCATTGAGCTAAGCGGCAACGAGATCTCTCGAGCCAAGGGTAATCTCTATAACGCCCAAGGCGCCATCGAGATGGCAAGTGATTTGAATCAATTCTGCATCGAGTCTCCGGAGGTCTTGGTCAGCCGTGCTTTCATCGACCTTGATCCGAGCAGCATTTCTGAAAAACTCACTTTGGGCTACGATGAATGGCAAGCGATGGGTTATGATTTGGAGAGTGAGATGAATGGGATTGATTGTGCGATGGATGGGGAATAGGCGAGTGGGCTATGACCGTGCGAGCCGTTAAGAGACTTAAGTTTTTTGCGTTTTAGGAGCAAAAAACTTGTAGTCGAATAGGTGAGTGTCCGATGGGCTATTCTACTCCCACCAGGGTTTTTCCAAATAATAAATAAAGAGTGAATTTTGCAGCACGGCGACGGGCTCAAGCTTATAAAGCTCTGCAAAGACCCCTTTTTCCATCACTAAATTGGTGGCCCCCACCGCCACATAGCCCGGGAGTTGAAGTTGAATCGGTGTGCTTGGATCGGGCAAGCCGCCGGTCTCATTCATATCGCCTAAAATATCCGTATGCTTGATGCCGTAGTACTTAGGCTCGGCGGTCCCCGTATAACGCAAATTGATATGCTCAACGCCCTCTTTATCCATCCAGGTTTTAAGGCCAATGAGCTGCTGGCCCCAATCCAGATTCGAATCCACCAGCAAGCGATGGCCATTGGCCGGTCCGCCCACCAGGCCATTAAAAAAGGTAAGCGGATAGGGATAGACGGTCGCCAACTCCAGCGCACTTAAAATCAGCAGCGTCCCAATCAACCAACGCAGCTTGCGCTTTAAGAGCAGAGCCAAAACCCGCCCGGCGCCAAGCAGCAAAAGCGGATACAAAAGCAGCAAATAACGCACACCGCTGTTCAGCTGCACATTCATGGCGGCAAGCAGGATGAGCAAGGCCGGCCCCCATAAAAAGAAGAGGTGGCGACGGGAAAAGTCATCGCCCTTGGGCCACCAAAAAAGACTCAAAGCAAAAAGTAAAAGCAGGCAAGCCGAAGTCTTAAACAAAAAGGCGAGCGGATAATAAAAAGTCCAACCTTGGGCCTGCCCTTCCCCCAACAAATAGGAGGGGGCGCCTTGGGCCGAGCGCACCATGGTGCGTAAAAAACCCTGCACATAGGCCTGGGGTAAAAGCTGCCAGCCATCGATGGTATTCGCGACTTTGGTGCTTATAGGCGAGATCTGCTCAGCAAGCACTGGCGTCGTTAAGGCAAAAGCATCGCCCTGTTTTGGTGCATGATGGAAACCGTAAACCGCCCAAAGGAAAATCCACCACACCATCAGCAAAAGCCCAACGACCAGACCTATTTTTTTGTAGATCTCTGCCTTTGCTGCGATGTCTCCCCAGGCTGTTTTCACAAAAGCACGACCCAAAAGCCCCAAAGCAATAATCGGCACAAGAATAAGGGCTGAAAATTTCGCCGCTAAAGCCAAAGCGCTGAACACACAAAGCCCGACAACATTAAGCCAGCGAAAAGTGCTCAAGAGTCGGCTTAAGAAATACAGTGTCCCTAAAGCAAAGGTCACATAAGCCATATCGGTGGTGGCCAGGCGGGCATGGGCGAGAATATTGGGTTCAAAGCCAAAGAAAAGCAAAAGCAGAGCCGCGATATTGAAGCCAAAAAGCTCATAGGCAAAAGCAAAAAAGATAAGCGCCAAAAGCAAACCCAAAGCGACATTGACCAAACGGCTTTGCAAGAGCAGCCTATCGGCATCGTTATCCTGGTAGAGAAACGCATAAGCGCAGCGCCAATGATCGGCCTTGGCGCAAGCTGGGGTCATGGTAAATTGTGCCTCCCCTTTCCAGGGTAGCGCGCTTAAAAGGCGAGCCAAAGGGGGATGATTCGCATCGAGCCGATAGTCGCCTTGCTTGGTCATGGCAGCGCCGGCCATGAGTTGTACCGGTTCATCGAAGGTGGCAGAAATCTGTCGCAAGGAATAGCTGGCCATGGCGGTGTAAAGCCCGGCAAAAACACAGAGCAAAATGATGATTTTATGGCGTTCGGCCAGTGGCATAGGCTTAACCTTAGCCTAAAGCGGACTTGGCGTTAAACGAAACTTCTTCCCTGGCGTGACGTTCGTCGTTTTCGGCTTGCGAGAAGAAGCTTTCACAAAATTCCAGCAGCGGCTCGACTTCGTCAATTTGGGTGACCTGCCGGCGAAAGGAGGTGGCGTTATTGAGGCCATGGCAATACCACATCAAATGCTTGCGAAAACACTTCACGGCCCGAAAGGTGTCGCCCATAAAGCTTAAATGCGCATTAAAGTGCCGCTGAATCAGGGCCCAGCGCATGGTTGGGGTTGGCCTGGTTTGTTCGCCATGGACGAGCCGGGAAAAAATCCACGGATTGCCTAAAGCGCCGCGACCGATCATCGCTGCCTGACAACCGGTTTCACGCAACATACGGCGCGCATCTTCGGGCTCAAAAATATCACCATTGCCAATCACCGGGATCGGCGAGTGCTCAACCAAATGCGCGATCAACGACCAGTCCGCCTTGCCCGAATAGGCCTGGGCGCGGGTGCGGGCGTGCATGGCAATGGCTGTGGCCCCCGCATCGGCAACCGCTTTGGCCATGTCGACGCAGTTGACCGAATGGGCATCCCAGCCCGAACGAATTTTCACCGTCACCGGCACATCAACGCGCTTGACCATCGCTGCAACCAAGGAGGCGGCGCGCTTTGGATCGGTCAGCAACGCCGAACCGGCACCATTTTTCGTCACTTTGCGCACCGGGCAACCCATGTTGATATCGAGAATATCAGCGCCAAGCTCCACCGCTTTTTCGGCCCCTGCGGCCATCGCGTCTGGATCACCACCAAAAATCTGCACCCAAAAAGGCTTTTCGCTTTTTGCGTGAGTTAAATAGCGGGCGGTACGGTCCTGGCCATAGAGGAGGCCTTTGGCGCTTACCAGTTCGGTCGGTGCGGCGGCGGCTCCCATTTCCAGCGCAATCACCCGATAGGGCATTTCGCTCACCCCAGCCATGGGCGCCAAAATCCAAGGATTCTTTAAAGTATGTGGACCAAGCTTCATTTCGGTCCTCTCTAATCTGCGCCGGGCAAAAAAACCAGTCTCTTTAGGCCTATTTTTGGTCTTTTGCCGGATCCCAATAATAGAGCCAAATGGTCTCTTTAATCTTCGCATCGGGCTCTCGCGCCAGCATACCACTGTAAAAGGCGGGCAATTCCTGCTTGAGATTGGTCACGGAAATGGCGATCCAGCCGGGCAATTTGGGCCTTTCGCCCATTTTCCCCGCCGGTGTGAAATACGCCGATTGGCCGCGTAAATGGGTGGCGGATATCCCATAATATTCGGGCTTGGCGGTACCAAAATAGCTCAAATTGATGTGCTCAACGCCCTCTGCATCCATCCAAGTTTTAAGGGCTTTTAAATCCTGCCCCCAATCCAAATTCGAATCCACCAGATAACGATGACCTTGTGATGCGCCACCAATAAAACCATTAAAAAAAGTAAGCGGGTAAGGATAGACTTGCGCCAATTCCAAGGCGCTAAAAACAACCAACGCCCCCACCCCCCAGCGGCGCCCGCCCTTTAAGAGATAGGCAACAATACGGCCACTGGCTAAAATTAATAAGGGGTAAATGATTAAAAGATAGCGTATGCCCGCATTTAATTTTGCCCCCAAGGCCAAAAGAAGAACAAGCGCAACCGGACCCCAGATAAAAATGAGCTGGCGCGGTTCAAAACCATCATTCTTTCGCCACACGCAAAAACTAAACGCAAAAAGAACAAGCAAAGTACAAGAAGTCTTAAATAAAAACGCCAATGGATAATAATACCACCATCCCTCCTGGCTCCATTCACCCAATAAATATGTACTGTTCGTCGTATTCATCAACGTCCACGCACGTAAAAAACCTTGTAAATAAGCGTGCGGCAAAAGCTGCTGCGCATCGGCCGAATCAACCAGTGCACTCACCAAGGGGGCATTTTGCTTTGCCTCCACCGGCACACTAAAGCGAAAATCACCATCTGAAGTTGGCGCATAACGAAAGCCATAACTTCCCCAGATTAAAACGAAAGAGCAAAGCAACAAAACCCCACTCACCAGAAGTAATCGGTGGAAACGGGCTCGCCTATCTAAACCCTGTGCGTTATTCCAAGTCTCCACAGAAAATATTCGCCAAATAAAAGCCGCCCCAATGATGGGGATAAGAATGAGTGCTGAAAATTTCGAGAGTAAGGCCAAAGCACTAAAACAAGAAAGTCCCAAAACATTATGCCAGGAAAAATATTGCCAAAACCGAGAAAGAAAATAGAGTGCTCCAAAAGTAAAACAGACATAAGCCATATCGGTGGTCACCAAACGGGTATGGGCCAAGATATTAGGCTCAAAGCAAAACAAAAACATTAATATTCCAGCAATTTGAAAACCAAAGAGTTCGTAAGCCCAAGCAAAAAGAAGTAGCCCTAAAAGCAAACCCACAACAACATTGACCACCCTACTGGGCAAGAGTAGCGTATCTGCATCATTTTGCTCATAGAGAAAATCACGTGCGCATTTCCACACCTCGCCCAGCTCACAACTTGAAGT
>JASMKV010000251.1 GCA_030749035.1 Myxococcota bacterium
TACTTCCTTTTATATGTGGCGTTCTTACTATATGACCTTTACCGGTGAGTACCGTGGCGGTCAGGATGATCACGGTCATCATGGTGATGATGACCATGGACACCATGGTGGCGAGCCACACGAATCTCCACGCACGATGACTTGGGTCTTGGTCGCTTTGGCGGCACTTATTTTGCCGACCGCAGGTTTGGGTTTTTGGCCTCTGATTCATATCGAACCGATTTTCGAACACTGGTTGCATCCGGTCGCAGGCGCATCCATGGATTCGCTCTCTTGGTTCTCCAAGAGTGGCACCGATTTTATGGGTCTTCATCCCCATACTTGGGAATATATTTTAGCCGGGGCTTCAGTGTCGGTGGCGATGTGTGGTTGGTTGGTGGCACGCGCGCTTTATAAAGATGCGAAGAACCCGATGCCAGGAAAGCTCATCGCGGTTGCCGGTGAGATTGTGCCTAAAGCGCCTTTGGCGGATCATGTTTTGGGGATGCGACTTTTGCGTTTGGCCGGTGCAAGTTTCTTTTTTGCCGGTGGTGTCGCGGCGGTGACTGGCGGTTCGACGCTGGGGATGCTCGTGTTCGTTTTTGGTATGCTGCTGACTTTCATCCTGGCCATTTTTGGTATTGGTTTTTGTTTGGCGGATGATGCAGGTTTAGGAGAGGCTGCTTTGGCGGTTACCTTGCCACTTTTTCCGATGTTTCTCTTTGTTTTAGGGATGCAGTATTTCCGTGACTATCAGGTAGAACTTGGGTTTATACCTTTGGCCTTGGCGGTGGTGCAGCTGTTTCGGGCTTTGCCCAAGCAGGATAAGGCCGGCTGGATGCGTACAGCTTATCAGGCAGTGTACAACAAGTATTATATTGATGAACTCTACGATTGGATGATTGTTCGACCCTCCCACTTTGTCGCCAATTTCTTTTCGAATATTGATAAGAAGTTGATCGACGGGTTTGTGCACTTTGTTGCTTTTATGGGACGTTTGATTGCGGCCATTGATGGGCTTATCGATGCGCTTGTTGTTGATGGGTTGATTCTCGCTTTTGCCAGGGGCATTGCTGCCTGTGGGAACCGTATTCGCCAGACTCAAACCGGACAAATTCAAACCTATTTGCTTGGCGCGGCGGCTGGTGCTTTGACCCTCGTTTTCTTTAACTTTTTGTTGTTCTAAGTGGCACACGATACACTTATCGCGCCATCTTTACTTTCGGCGGACTTTACCCAACTGCATCAAGAGATGCAGGCGGTTGAAAAGGCTGGTGCCGATTGGCTACACGTGGACGTGATGGATGGGCACTTTGTGCCGAATCTGACGATTGGGCCGCCGGTCATCAAGAAGATGCGTGGCGCAACGTCCTTACCCCTCGATGTGCATCTGATGATTGAAACCCCGGAAGCGTCTATTGCGCAGTATGTGGAGGCTGGTGCAGATCTTTTAACCGTGCATATTGAAGCCTGTGCGGACGCCGAGGCGGTACTGATGCAAATCAAGGATGCAGGGGTCAAGGCAGGCATTGCGCTCAACCCGGCAACGCCGGCCAAAGAGATTTTGAGCGTGCTGCATTTGGTGGATTTGGTCCTGGTGATGACCGTCAACCCAGGCTTTGGCGGGCAGTCTTTTATCAGCGAGGCGCTGCCGAAGCTCAGTGCCATCAAGGCGCTCTGCGCGGAAAAAAGTTTTAAACCCAGATTTGAAGTCGATGGTGGGATTAATGGAACGACGATTGTCGATGCGCGCGTGGCAGGGGCGGATACTTTTGTTGCGGGCACCGCCGTTTTTGGGCAGAATGACTATGCGCAGGCCATTCGTGGTTTGCGCGCAGCAATGGAGATTTAAATGAGTATTTTTAAAATGCGCTTTCTATTTACCTTGGCGCTTTTCTTCTTCGTCAATATAGAAATTGCCGGCGCTGTCTGAACGGCTTGAACGAACCCTAACCTCCCGGGTGGAGGTTCCGAACTTCCGACTTTTTTGATGCCTGGGCAATGGCGTTTCCATGCCAGTCAATCCACGACCCGCGTGCATTCGTCGCATAGTGTCGAAGAGGAGCAGTTTGAGCCGGGTATTGCCCACGAACATCAGGCCAGAGAGCACCGTTTGCATTTTTGGTTAAGTGATTTCGACCTGGCAGCGGCCTACGGTGTTTCGCCTACCGTGGAAATACAGATGTCTTTACCGGTGCGGCTGGCCATTTCGGAAGTGGAGTTCATCGATGAGCATGGCGACCTTTTAGAGGATTTTGAGAGCATTCACCACCGCCGGGAAACGCTCTTTGGCCCAGGTGATTTACGTCTGCAGGGAGTTTTTCATAGCGGTCAGTTGCTTGGGTTTTTGCCCGGATATTGGCGTGTTGGCTTGGGGCTGTCCTTGCCGACAGGAAGTATTGAAAAAGATCCCTTTAAGTTGGGGGAAGAAGGCAAAAAACATCAACACATCTTTTTTGGCCACGGCACCGTCGATCCGACGATGTCATTGGCTTGGTCCTGGCAAGGTTTTGCTTGGGGCTGGCAGGTCTCGTCGAGTCTCCAAGTGCCGCTCTATGAGAATCGCTATGGCTATAGGGCAGCTTCACACAGCAGTCTTGGCGTAGGCTTAATCTATCAGTACGATCAAGTATGGCGTTTTCTTCTCGAGTCTCAAGTGTTTCACCAAGGGGTGGCGAAGTGGAGCGGTGAACAGGCACGCAACAGCGGGAGAACTGATTTGATTCCTGGCATCGGTCTCATCTATCTCTTATCCACCGATGATACCTTCAGCCTTTCGGTAAGATCTCCACAGACCCTTAATATGCAGGGGGGGCAGATGGAAATCCCTTTTATCCTCACTCTGGGCTGGAATCATCTTTTCGCCAACTAGCCCGTCCCCACTCTGGTTTTCCTTTCTTCTAAAGCGTTGCAAAGCGCAATAACGCCCGCTATGAGAGCTGTTCAAGCAGGAGGCTGTGGATGAGCATTATGTCCGATAATTGGATTCGTAAAATGGCCAACGAGGCTGATATGATTTCGCCCTTCGAGACCGACCAGGTGCGT
>JASMKV010000252.1 GCA_030749035.1 Myxococcota bacterium
TTTTATTGTGCCAAGCCCTTGAAGTGAGTCTGAAACGCTTGTTAGAAGTCTTAGGCGTGAGTGCGCCAGAGGAAATGTATTTAAGTGATGTCGAAGAAGGTGGAGAGTTGAGCCAATAGCCAAAGCTTGGTCAAGGAAGCCAAATATAGAATGCGTGATATGAAAGCAGATAACGGATTGCGTGCCGATCCGGAACGTAAGCAGGTCGTTTGGTTGGCCATGGGGGCGATTGTCGTTTTAGCGCTGACTTTTGCTTCGGGGATGTCGGTGGGGCGGCGTGCGGCCAAGCTTGAATACGAAGAAAAGCAAGCGAAGTCGATTTCTGAAGTGCAGGCGCAGGATGCGCAGCATGCCGAACTGACGTTCTATGATAAACTTGCCGAACCCGAACCCGAACCAAAGGCGGATGAGCCAGCCCTGGCGTTGATGCCGAGTCCTGAAAAAGAAGTGGACAAGATTGCGGACCAGAAGGCAGCTGAAAACCCAGAGAAGGAAGAACCTGAGGGGGAGCCGCAGACCGCCAAGCCTAAACTTAACGAAAGTATTCCAGGGGTCAACGATGGACCGGCGCGTTCGGGCGATTACACGATTCAAGTCTCTTCCTTTCAATCGGCGGAAGAAAGCATGGCTTTCGCCTCGACTTTGGAACGTAAAGGATTCAGGCCTTATGTGGTTTCGGCCAAAATCCCCGGGCGCGGAACTTGGTATCGCGTGCGTTTAGGTCGTTTCAACAGTGAAGCCGGCGCGCGCGTCGCCAAGGAAAGTTTAGCCGCGTTAGATATTCCAGGATGGGTTTTGATCAGCGAGTAGAGTGTTAAGGTTTATTCGCTTTCTTCTGCTTTTTTCTCTTTGGGCTTTTCCCATACATCAACATTGCCATCGCCGTCTGTGTCCAGCCCTGTGCGTACAAGCTTGTCATTTTCATAGTATTCCCAGCGGTCGATAAAACCATTGAGCGAGGTATCGGTTTCGATGCGGATAACTTTGCCCTTTTTGTAGTGCTTAATGATGTCCGCCTTATCATCATAGTTGGTATCAATCTCTTTATGGGTCAGCCCGCCGTTTTTATAATTGGAGGTGCTGTCGATACGGCCATCAAAATCAAGATCGGTTTTCTCCGCAGAGATTTGCTGATTTTCGTCATAAAAACGGATGATGTCGACTTTACCATCATAATTGATATCGATTTCCTTACGCACGATTTGTTCGACTTGTATTTCAGGCGCATTTTCGCTGGCGACCAAACGAAAGTATTTGTAGACATCGGGGCGATTGTCGCGATTAAGGTCAAATTGCTTTAAAAACAAACCTTCAGCCTTTGCCGCTTCCTCGCGGGTCAAAGCCACTTCCTCTTCGGGTTCAGCTTGTACTTCTTTCTCACTCGAGCCAAAGAGCCCGCAGCTGGCGACGGTGATGAAGCTCAAAATAAACAGTATTCGATGCATGTCATAGACTCCCTTTGGGGCTAACTTATTCGGAATCGGCGACATGTCAAGAACACAAAGTAGAAAATAACTGACTAATAAAGCTGAACTTTTCTTGACCCACCCTATGTTGCCTTATACATATGGCAAGATCGGGGGGACACATGAACGATAAAAAAATATCCACAACGGTGTATTTGACTCAGGAACAAATCAATCAACTCAAAGAACTTAATTCACGTACGAAGGTGCCGGTTGCGGCCTATATTCGTGAAGGCATTGATCTTGTCTTGCAAGAGCATTCAGACAAACTTCCAGGCCAACTTTCTCTCGTTGAGTAGGACCACATTTTCTAAAAAGGCCTTGGGTAAGAAACAACAATGAATCAGTCCGAATTGATACGCAATTTCTCAATTATTGCGCATATTGATCATGGTAAGAGCACGCTGGCGGATCGCATTCTTGAGGTTTGTGATGCGTTGAATGACCGGACCAAACAGGACCAGTTTCTGGATAAGATGGATATTGAACGTGAACGGGGCATCACCATCAAATCGCAAGCTGTGCGCTTAGCATATCAGGCTTCTGATGGGCAAACCTACCAGTTCAATCTTATTGATACCCCAGGGCATGTGGATTTTACCTATGAGGTATCGCGTTCTCTTTCGGCCTGTGATGGTGCGGTGTTGGTTGTTGATTCGACACAAGGTGTGGAGGCGCAAACCATGGCCAATGTCTACTTGGCGGTAGACAATGATTTAGAAATTTTGCCGGTCATCAACAAGATTGATTTACCTTCTGCGGATATCGAAAGAGTCCGCAACGAAATTGAAGAAATTATAGGACTTGATGGTGACTTGGCCGTACCCTGTTCGGCCAAAGACGGTATTGGTATCGAGGACATCTTGGAGAAAATCGTTGAAGTGATTCCACCACCAAGTGGCGACCGCGACAAACCACTCAAAGCCTTACTTTTCGACTCTTGGTTTGATCCGTATCGCGGCGTGATCGTTTTGTGTCGTGTCGTCGATGGGGTGTTGAGTCCAGGCCAGCGGATTAAGATGTTTACCACCGGCGGTGTTTTCGAAGTCCTGGAAGTTGGTGTCTTTGCACCTGAAGCGCAAAAATTACCGGAATTGCCGGCCGGGAGTGTGGGTTTTCTTGTGGCCAACATTAAAGACATCCATCAAACGCTGATTGGTGACACCATCATTGATGCGGATATGCCCATCACTGAGCCACTGCCAGGTTTTAAAGCAGTACAGCCGATGGTTTTTGCTGGCATCTTTCCGGTCGATTCCAAGGACTATGGCGACTTGAAAGATGCATTAGATAAACTTCGTCTGAACGATGCGGCGTTTGAATTTGAGCCAGAAACATCGCAAGCACTCGGGTTTGGATTTCGTTGTGGCTTCCTGGGACTCTTGCATATGGAGATTGTGCAGGAGCGACTTGAACGTGAGTACCAGATGGATTTGATCACGACAGCGCCGACCGTCATTCATCATGTCTATTGCAATGATGGGGTGATGCTAAAGATCGATAATCCAGCCCATTTGCCCAAGGTTCAAGACATTAGTCATATTGAAGAGCCGATGTTGAAGGCCAATATTCACTTGCCGACCGAGCATGTGGGTACAGTGATGAAGCTTTGTGAAGACCGCCGAGGTAACCAGATCAATTTAACCTATCCAGCACAAAATCGCGTCATGCTGACCTACGAATTACCGGTGGCTGAGGTTGTCTATGACTTTTATGACCGCCTAAAGTCGGCTTCCAGGGGTTATGCGTCACTCGATTATGAACTGACCGAATATCAGAAGTCGAATTTGATTCGATTGGATATTTTGGTCAACGGTGAAGCCTGCGATGCACTCTCGATTATTGTGCATCGTGATCGGGCCTTTGAACGAGGTCAGGCTTTGTGCATCAAGCTTAAAGAACTTATTCCACGGCAACAATATGAAGTGGCCATTCAAGCGGCCATTGGCACACGTGTGATTGCACGAACAACAGTCAGGGCATTTCGCAAAAACGTGACGGCCAAATGTTATGGTGGTGATATTTCGCGAAAACGAAAGCTTTTAGAAAAACAAAAAGCGGGAAAAAAACGCATGAAGTCGGTGGGCAATGTGGAGATTCCACAGGATGCTTTTTTAGCGGTGTTGAAGTTGGATTGATCTGATGGGGGCCAAGGTAAAAAGAATAAGTGCGCAGGAAGTGAAACAATTGCGTAAAGAAAGCCGCGAGATGGTGCGTGAAGCGTTAAAACTCAATCGCCGCGGTCGAGGCAAAGTCGCGAGGAAAATACGCAATGAAGTGGCCGACCAAATAGAACGCTTGAAGAAACTTCAAAAGAGTAATGACTATTTGGCCATAGGGCGCGCTTCTGAAGAATTACAGAAAATCATAGAGAAGCATTTTGCGCCTTTTCGTAAAGCCGCATGGCGTGAATCCCTGGAGTCGATTATTGTCGCAGTGTTGGTTGCGTTGTTCTTGCGTTCCTTTGTGGTCGAAGCGTTTAAAATCCCCAGTGGTTCGATGATTCCTGCCTTGGCCATTGGTGACCAGATTTTCGTGAACAAGTTTTTGTATGGTTTGCGGATCCCTTTTACGTCTATTCGATTGGTTGAATTCGATAAGCCGAAGCGTGGTGAAGTGATTGTGTTTATCTGCCCGCTTGAACCGCACGAGGATTATATCAAGCGTGTTGTGGGCTTGCCTGGCGATGAGATTGCTGTGCGCGAGGGACAGATTTTAATTAACGAAAAGCCGATCAAGCGCAAGTACAAGGGCAAGTTGACCCATTGGGATAGGGACCAACGAAGCGGGAAATGGTACCCCTTTAAGGCGTTTGCTTATAGAGAGGTTTTGGGCCGCAATTCAATGACGGCACTTTATGACGTCAACATGAATAAAAAGTTGCCCGATTTTGGTCCCGTCAAGGTGCCTAAAGGGCATGTCTTCGTCATGGGCGATAACAGAGACCATTCATTTGATTCACGATCCTGGGGACATGTGCCCATGGAGAATATTTTAGGGCGCTCGATGTTTGTGTGGTGGTCTTGGGGGAAAGATGGATTGGCGTTCGACCGATTAGGTGAGAGCGTCGATTAACAAGAAGGAAAGAGTAAAAATAATGAAAGATAAAGTTGCAATTATTACTGGTGGCGGTGGAGGCCTTGGCTTTGCCATTGCAAAGAATTTCACAGACCATGGTGCGCATGTTTTACTTTGTAATCGCAAAGAAGAGAGTCTGGCGGCAGCGAAAGACAAGCTGGCCGGTCAAACGGGTCGCGTAGAAACCTTATGTGTCGACTTGTGTGCTGAGGATGCTGCACAAGAAGTTGTCGATACGGCAAAAAACACATTTGGTCGTTTGGACATCGTGGTCAATTGTGCTGCAAATTTTATTTGGAAGCCGTTTTTGGATTTAAGCAAAGAGCAGTGGGAAAGTACGTTGGCGATCAATTTAAGCGCGCCCTTTTTTATGACGCAAGCAGCGGCCAAGTTTCTTGTTGAGCAGGCGCAAGGTGGAAGCATTATTAATATATCTACGATTCATGGGGTTGTCGGCGATGGCGGGGTTGTTCCACATTGTGCGTCAAAATTTGGTTTAATGGGACTGACCAAGGCAAGCTCCGAGGCATTGCGAAAGCATCAGATCCGGGAGAATGCGGTTTCTCCTGGCGCCATGGAACCCGACTCTGCCGATGCACCGGCAGCGGGGATTAACGAAAAAATCACACAGTTTGATGTGGCGCAAACGGTGCATTTCCTCGCCTCTGATGCCAGTCAAAACATCAGCGGCACAACGATTGAGGCTTTTGGTAAGACCAGGCCCGTGATTGCGCCGATGTAAATATGCAAGGAACATTGAAACAAGTGCAAAGCAGGAAAGCGCTCTATGCATGATGGTGAAAAAAAGAAAAAATAGGTATTTGTCTTCTCGGGCATTTCACCATAAATGGCTCTTCGTATGCACATGATGACCAAGAAATGCAGTTTGAAGTTTTTGGCGATGGTCCTTCTCGGATTCTTCG
>JASMKV010000253.1 GCA_030749035.1 Myxococcota bacterium
GAAGGCACGACCGCCACAGTCATGGCGGCGGTCACGGCCAAAACCACGGCCATTTCCATCAATGAAAAGCCTGAATTCTCTGTGCTGCGCTCTGTTGTACCCATAATGTGTCCCCTTATGGCTTGATATATCGCAAGATTCATACCAGAAGCGCTGGGCCAAAGAACCGCAAGTTATTAGAATTAGAAAGCTTATTTTTGTGATCTGGATCACAAAGCGAAAATTGCGCGGAAATTGCACAAACAAAAGCTGGATTCATCAGAGCCAATTTACCTATCGAGTGCCAACTGGGCTTATGGCCGGTGTGAATGTGCTTGCAGAAGAATTGCTGTTTGAATCCTCTTCCTCTTCCGCATCCGCCGGCATTTCCATCGGCCCTACTGGGCACATAATGCCACCGTTGGTATAACATTCACCAGCCAACCAACCACAATGATTGTCGCTCGAGTCTGCAGAGCCTGGACTACCACCCCAACAATTCGAGTTGATTGTCCCTTGCCCCCCACCGTTGCCTAAGCCATTAGCATCAAGGCAGTAATTCAGTGCGGCCGCACAGCCATAACAGGCAGCTGCTGAAAGTGCAGAAGCATTAGTGAGGCCATCGCCACCCCACTCACCACACTCATCCTGCTCGCAGGCTTGCTCGCCGGTCGCACCGCCAACGCACTGCCCACACATATCCTCATAGGCGCCACCGTTGGGCTCTCCATCACAGTCCTCGCAGGTGCTGTTGTTGCCATTGGGCACACCGCAGTCATCAACGCAGCTGTTGTTGCCATTAGGCACACCACAATCATCCTCGCAGGTGCTGTTGTTGCCATAAGCCACACCGCAGTCATCAACACAGCTGTTGTTGCCATTAGGCACACCGCAATCATCCTCGCAGGTGCTGTTGTTGCCATAAGCCACACCGCAATCATCAACACAGTTGTTGTTGCCATTGGGCACACCGCAATCATCAACGCAGCTGTTGTTGCCATTGGGCACGCCGCAATCATCAACGCAACTGTTGCTGCCATTGGGCACGCCGCAATCATCCTCGCAGGTGCTGTTGTTGCCATAAGCAACACCGCAATCATCAACACAGTTGTTGTTGCCATTAGGCACACCGCAATCATCAACGCAATCGTTGTTACCATTAGGCACACCGCAATCATCGGCGCAGGCGCTATCGTCGCCACCACACTCGCCACATTCGTCTACGAGCACACCGGGACAACAACCGTTGTCACCTACACCAGGGCCAGCGCAAACGCCGCATTCATCGAGCTCTGCACCCGCGCCATCGGCACATGCGCAACCCGCATTGGCGGAGTAACAAGAACCATCGTCTATTGTTGCCACCGGATTATAATTGCAGGCATCATCGTCCATGCAGCCGGCAACCACCTGCGCATTCGGTGGTAAAATTGTGCTTGTACACGTTGACCCTACACAAGACGTCAGGGGCAATTGGGCTGTTAAATACTCTGCCATCTCCTCGGGGACATCGGTGACCGTGAGCTTGGCCACTTGATGAATCGTATCGCTCTGGGTGCCGATGATTTCTTCCATGCTGCACTCAAAGCTGCCCCCCCAGGTGTTGGCGGGAAGTTGCGCAATCACACCCGCTTGCGTGAGTGCATCGCAAGTGCTGGGGAAAAGATTGGCATTGTCTTGCGCATTAACATCATTGAGCTGTACATCGTAGTAGGTCTTAAGGGCGTGATGCATGGTCAACACGGTATCCACATGGCTATCGGCCACATCGTATTGGGCATGTTGAATCACTGAGGGCACAACCGCCACAGTCATGGCTGCTGTCACGGCCAAAACCACGGCCATCTCAATGAGTGAAAAACCTTGATCATACTTTAGGGGCTGTCGTCTGTTCATCATCATTCTCCTTTAATGGTATTCTTTAGGAGCAAGAGGTATGCCAGCCCAGCGGTCCTAAGGGGCCTGCAACAACCTGAATTTCTTCATCTTATTTTAAGCAAATGTGATCTGGATCACACTTGTGCAGCTTCTGCATCAAAAGAACTGTGATATAGGTCACATTTGTGCAGCATCTGCATCAAGCCCCCTCAAAGCTGCACAACGACGAAAGCCCATGCGGTGCATGGGCTAAACGAAAAAATGTTCTTTAAAGGTCAAATAAGCGCTCTAAAATACGCACTCGTGGCAAAATGATGCCCTTAGCCTTAAGAGGATGGTGGCGGAATATTCACTGTGCCGCCATTATTGGTTCGACGGCGCCGCAAAGCGTGAAGCGCTGCAGCGTAAGGTCGCGCCATTCACACCATCGTCAGCACTATAGATACAGGTGGCGGTGCCATCTTTGCCCTTGAGGCGGTTTTGCAGGGCCTTGCCCAAATCGTTTAAGGCGCTGTTCTCAACCAGTGCCGTGACCGCATCTCCATTGATGGTCAGCTCTAAATCCACACCGTTTTGGGTCAACCCGTAGTGGCTGTTGTCAAAAGGCGCGTTGAGCGCTGTTGAGGCGGGTAAAATTTGTACCGATTCGCGGTCGATCGTCCCACTTAAGGGATTGTTCATCATCAACTGAGCGTTATCGGTAAAAGAAAGCTGGAGCGTGGTATTTTCATCCTCGCCCACGGGCCAGCAATTTTCTGCCTCACCGCCCGCGTCCTCACAATACATACCGCCATAATAAATTTTTGCCGCATCGGCCAAACCAATCATCGAGCGAGCCATCGCATCGACCCGTTTGATTTGAATCGTACGAATCATATTCGGCACCATCACCGTCGCCAGGGCCGCAAAACCGGCCATCGCCACCGACAACTGAATCAACAAGAAACCGCGCTGAGCCCTGTTTTTAAAGCTTTTGCGGGCATTACTGTTTTTCTTTTGAGACTTTCGCATCATTGACTCCTCTTTAAGTTCGCGTTGCTTAAATGCTGCTTGGGGGTAAGACGTTAAACCAACACTCGATGGTTGTTCCGGCCGAACACTGGCCCAGTGGCAAACGCCCATACTGGCCGGCAAAAATGCTGCTCATCTCATCGGGAATATTCGACGCTTTGACTTCTAAAACCCCGGCTGCATTTTCAACCAAGGTCACGGTTGCATCCGCAAAAGGGTCATTCAATTCGGCGGAGATAAGACTCTCGCTGACCAGAGTGCTTTGCGAAGCAGGCCAGCTGCCGTTGCTTTGATAATAGAGGGTCGCCGCCTGACCTAAACCGATCATTTTTTCCGCAAAGGTTTCTGCCTGAGTGATACGGGCTGCCTGCATGGCATTGGGTACCATGACGCTGGTCAAGACCACCACCACTGCCAAAGCCACACCCAATTCCAAAATAGTAAATCCACGACTGTCTTTTCTGCTTGTCTTCATCGTCTTACTCCTGCGCTTTCATGGAGCAAAGCCCATGCCAGAAGAGCCCTTTTGCCTGCGCCTCTAAGTGACTGGATTTTCAAGAGTTTTTATGCGCACGGGCAAAAAGGCCCCGCGCTTCAACGCAAGTTGTGCAAGAAGTGCATAAAAGCTCTGCAGGCCCTGCACGACCTGCCATAACATCCGTAAAAAATGCCCCATCTTCATCCAGACACAAAAGCCCCATGTTTTGCTGCCTT
>JASMKV010000254.1 GCA_030749035.1 Myxococcota bacterium
TGGCATGTTTCCTGATAGAAGAATTCTAAAGGCTTGAATATGTTTTTAGAACAACAACACATCAGGAGAGAAAAATGAAGCAGGCAACAAATATCCTATTCGCAGCACTATTAGGCCTCGTCTTAAGTGCTTGTGGGAGCGAAACGGAGATGACGCTTGATGAAAGTGTGATGAGTGCATCAGCAGCGCAGGAACATAATGGGCCTGAATCAACTGGCCCCGGCATCCCGGTAGCTTTTGACCATTCCTGGTCGCATGTCTTAGGTCCAACGCCCGGTCGCGGCTTAGTCGAGTAACCGTACCCCAATTCCCCTGTTTTTACTCCTGATTTCTTTTGCACAAAGGCTTTTGCCCAGGACTGTGCAAAGAGCGCTTGAGGCTCCTGCCAAGCGGGTCTTTTAGATCTTAAGTTGCTGTAATCACATATATAATTTATGCAGGCCGATCTTGGCCCCCATCTTGCTCTTCTAAGGGGCACTTGTGCAAAACCAAAGCCCTTAGGAGATGAGCATGATGAACGTAAGAACCACACAAAGCAAGCAAGCCCAAGCCGGATTTACCCTTGTCGAGCTAAGTATTGTCTTAGGGGTGATGACCGTTTTGGCGGTGAATTTCACACCGAGCTTTATTTCCGCCCAGCGCGAAGGCCTGGCAGAGCAAACTGTCGAGACCTATTACCGTTTGGCGGATGCGGCGGTGGCTTATTATCATAATGAGGATGCACTATGGCCTGGTATGGAATCAACGGAGACCTGTACGATAGATGCGCAAGCCGGGATTCAAGCTCTCTCTAGTGCAAATTATTTACCGCAAAGCGAGGGTGGAACTTATAGCCTGACGAATCCCTGGGGTGGCGAGTTTTCTTTGGCAGGCCATTGCTACGGAGTGGACGAGCTCGGCGATTGTCAAAGCTGTGCTTTGCAGATCAAAAGTGTCGGTATTCCTGATGCCGTCAACAATATGCTGATGAATCTTTTGCCGATTGCAAACGGTAATGGCGATTATGTGACGATGATTGTTCATCCTGATGCGCTGGGCAGCGGCGGCGGTGGTGGTGATATGCCATCGGGCGGCATCATGATGAGCGAGGGTGAGTGTCCAGACGGCTGGAGCCACTATGATATGGCTGGCCGGATGCCGGTGGGGATGGGTGATATGGATTATGTACAGGGAGAAGCCTCATGGACTCGAACCTTTAACCTCGGTGAGGTGGGGGCAGACACCATACAATTGTCGGGCAAGACAAATGATATGATGACAGATAAATTGATGTACACTAGCAACTCATTAGAGAGCTATAACAATAACGCCCCGGCGGATACGGGCGGTATTTTTTCATGGATGGGTTTATACGTTAATGAGAATGCTACAGATAGTTTATTGGGCTGTATAGAGGATAGAAATTGTATCGAGGGATTGATTGCTGAGAATAATCCAGAAGTTGAACAAAAGACAGGAGGAAAACAGGTCTATTCCCCCTATAGGGTCCTCAATTTCTGCCAAAAAGACTAAGGGCTCTTTTTTCATCCCGACCGATTCTTGCAAAATCAACCACTTTCACCCCTTGATTTTACGCCTTTGTTCTTAAGCCGACTTTAGGCTAGGATAGAGGCATGCTTGAAGCGGCCCATCTTCGTTCATTGCCTTTAGAGGAGCAGGCTGAGGCTCTGCCGCAGCTACGGAAAATACTCAAAGAGATTGTGCGCGGTCAGGACGAGGCCATCGATTTGTTGCTGGCGAGTCTTTGTGCCGGCGGCCATATTTTGCTCGAAGGGGTGCCGGGGGTCGGCAAAACGACTCTGGCGCGCTGCGTTGCCAAGGTGCTGGGCTGCTCGTTTCACCGCATTCAATTTACCGCCGATATGTTGCCGTCTGATGTCATGGGGGTACAGGTTTTAAATCCGCAAAGCCACGATTTCGAATTCAAGCCTGGGCCCATCTTCGCGCAAGTTGTGCTGGCGGATGAAATCAACCGGGCACCGCCTAAAACCCAATCGGCCCTTTTAGAAGCCATGGGTGAGGCGAAGGTCAGCGTCGAAGGCATCACCCACGATTTGCCCGCGCCGTTTTCTGTCATTGCCACGCAGAACCCGGTGGAGCAGCACGGCGCCTATCCTTTGCCAGAGAGTCAGCTCGACCGCTTTATGGTCTGCTTGCCTTTGGGTTATCCTTCGACCCGCGAAGAATACGATTTGCTTTTTTCACAGGTCTCGGTCGAAGAAGAAGTGGCCAGTCTCGAGGCGATGCTCGACCCGCAAGCGCTCTTGCTTTTGCATGCGCGTGTGAATGCCGTCAACATGGCCGAGCCCGTGGCGCAATATCTGCTGACCTTGGTGAGCGCCACCCGTGAGCATCCACAAATTCTCTTAGGCGCGTCGCCGCGTGGGGCCATGGCTTTGCGACAAATGTGCCAGGCCAGGGCTTTGCTTGATGGCCGCGATTTTGTTTTGCCTGACGATGTGAAAGCCTGCGCTGAGCCCGTGTTGGCCCATCGTTTGGTTTTGGCCGGAAGCGCCCAGGGGCAACGTCGCGAAGCCCGTCAGGTTTTGACTGAACTTCTCGCCAGCGTACCTGCACCCCGGTAAAGGTCGATCATGCTTGGTTCCCTTTGGCAAAATTTTTGGCGACGGGCACCCAGACAAATTAAGTTTTCACGTTCGGGAAAAATTATTACGGCGGTGGCCTTGGTGGTCGGCTTTGCGGCCATCAACACTGGGAACAATTTACTCTATTTGGGTTGGAGTTTGGTGCTCTG
>JASMKV010000255.1 GCA_030749035.1 Myxococcota bacterium
AGAATGAAGAAGAAGACTCAAATGACGACGGCGGGTTCGGGGAACTAAGTGTTGAAGAGGAGGATGATGATGATGAACCAAATGTCAGCGGCGGGCCCGAAGAACCAAATGACGAAGAGGATGATGAAGAAGACTCAAATGCCAATGGCGGGTTCGGGGAACTGAGTGTTGAAGAGGATGATGATGAAGACTCAAATGCCGATGGCTCCTCTCCTGACCCTCGACCTAAATTTCTGCCCAACGCCAATGACGATGGTGGGGATGATGATGATGAACCAAATGACGAAGAGAATGAAGAAGAAGACTCAAATGACGACGGCGGGTTCGGAGAAATAAGTGTTGAAGATGATGATGATGAACCAAATGTCGGCGGCGGGCTCGAAGAACCAAATGACGAAGAGAATGAAGAATCAGAAGACTCAAATTACGACGGCGGGTTCGGAGAATTAAGTGTTGAAGAGAATGATGATGAGAGTGAAAACACTGAACCACCTCCCACCAGCGTATGGCTATCCATTGGAGACTCCAATATCGAATGCGAAGTCGACAGCGGCCTTTGCAGTGGCTCTTTAGAAATCATGATGCAAAATACAGAACCCGTCTACGGATATCAGATTTCTATTCAAGACATTCACGTAACCAACGTTGGTGGAGGCTATGCGGCGGACATCGGGTTTTTTGAAGGTATTTCACATCCACAAGTAGAAGACGAATTTATTATGGGATTCACCTTAACTGCAGAGCCTATTGATGCTTTTGAGAACGAAGTCATATTATTAACAAAGATCGATTTTGAAAATTATCAACCTGGAACTGAGCTTTGCTTACCAAATGATGCCATAATGCCTGGTGGTGAAGAAGACATCTCCGGTCTGGGCGTTGAAATAACAGGTGATTGTCTCGTTATACCAAGCGACAACAACTGTGCCGCCCAGAACCTTCTCGCGGACTGCTCGGGCCACTGCCATTCTCAGACCGCTTTGCTCGCCGCTTACGAGAACGGCTTTTGCAACAATGATGCGCAAGGTATCAATCTCAATTGCGAAGGCGCCAATTTTGATGGTGGTGACTGTGCAGGCTCTGAAAAAGATGACACACAAGATAATTAAGCACACTGACCATCACCCAAGTTCAGAACAACCTGGATAAAACGAAGCCCCACGAGACGCCCCTAAGCTGAAGAAGGCCGGCCTTACCCTAAGAGCCCCTATGGGCAAGCCTCATCGTTCATGCTAGGCCTTTTAAAATGCGCCTTTGCGAACTCCATGTCTATCCGCTTAAATCCGGCGCCGGTATTGCTCTTAATGAAGCGTTTCTAGAGGCGCGAGGCCTTCAAGGCGATCGACGCTGGCTCGTTGTCGATGCAAATGGCCGCTTTTTAAGTGCCCGCACCCATCCGCGTATGCTCTTGATTAAAGCCATCCCCGATGAAAAGGGGCTATATTTAAGCGCTCCTGGCGTGGGCAAAATCCACGTGCCTCTACCAAATACCGCACAAACCTTAGGCCCGGTCTCCATCTGGAAAGACACGTGCAACGCCCTCTACTTAAGTCAAGAAGCAGACCGCTGGTTATCGGATTTTTTGGGCACCCCATCTCATTTGGTTTATATGTCCGATGACATCACGCGGCCCGTGAACAAAACCGACGCGCGCCCTGGCGATATTGTCAGCTTTGCCGATGCCTACCCACTCTTGCTGACGTCCAAAGCATCCCTTGTCGATCTCAACAAGCGCTTGGCAAAGCCAATTGAGATGCCACGCTTTCGCGCAAATTTGGTTGTCGATGGAATAGAGGCTTTTGCCGAGGATAAGTGGCAACGCCTTCGCCTTGGCGAAATCGAGTTCGATTGCGCCAGCCCATGTACCCGCTGTGTCTTAACCACCATCGATCCACTCACCGCCAACAAAGATCCGCAAGGTGAGCCCCTTAAGACATTAAAAACCTATCGCCAAAACGACGAAGGGGTGCTCTTTGGAATCAATCTCATCCCCCGGGCTCAAGGAAAAATTCGCGTCGGTGATACACTAGAAGTGCTGGTTTAAAAAACATTGACCCCTTTTCATTCGTCATCAAAACCGCTAATTTAGCCAAACCCATGCTCTCGGTTCAATTCACCCTTTTGCTTGCTGCTTTGGCGGGGCTCTTATTTGGCCCTGTCTTGTTACAAATCAGACGTGATGTGGGACCATGGCAAAAAGCCCTTGATGGTTTTACCATGGTGGCGGTTGGTGGTTTAGCGGCGTTTCATCTTATCCCTGAAGCCATCGAGCACGGCGGTTTTGCGACACTCTTCTTTGGCGGTTTTGGCGCCCTCTTGCCCCTTTGGAGTCATCATTATGCTGAACGCTTGGGCGGTCGGGGAGAAATCCTTATTCTCATGCTGGGTCTGATTCCGCATGCGGCGCTCGAAAGCGCGGCCCTTGGCCTGGCCGATAACACCCAGGCCTTAGGTTTAGGCATCGCCGTCGCCGCCCATCGGCTCCCGGTCGGCCTGTTGATCTTTTTTCTCGTACGACACCGTCTTGGCACCAAACAAGCATGGATCGCCATTGCCATACTCATGCTCGCAACTTTGGGTGGGTTTGTTGGCGGTGAAACTTTTTCAACGAGCCTGTCTGGCTTTGGCTTTGCGGCATTTCAGGCGCTTGTCGCCGGCTCTTTATTGCATGTGGCCTTTTCTCATCGTCTCCTGGCTGAAGGCGAACACGATGCGGGCTGCGGTCATGCAGCTCCAAAAACACAGAATGCGCAAGAAGAGCATCATCACGATCACGGCCACGACCACACACACAGCGCCAGTGCCGAAACCATTTGGGCTGGTCTCGGTGCACTCCTTGGTGCCTGCGTCCTCATCTTTACACTCAGTTTTGGACACCAACATGCCGAACATGGCCAAAACGGTCAGCACTTTACAGAGACGTTTTTAAGCTTAAGTCTCAAAAGTGCA
Organism: Myxococcota bacterium; assembly: GCA_030749035.1. Classification (GTDB taxonomy): domain Bacteria; phylum Myxococcota; class XYA12-FULL-58-9; order XYA12-FULL-58-9; family JASMKV01; genus JASMKV01. Next base: position 2,950 of record JASMKV010000255.1, read on the forward strand.
CCAGCACTCCTGCTCGCCTACTTTCTTGCCGGTCTGATTGGGATCCTGATCACACCTGCACGCGCACAATGGCTGGCCGCTGGTCATCAAAGTATCCAGGCCCTTAAAGGTGTTGCCTTTGGTCTGCCCATGCCCATTTGTTCCTGTGGAATTCTTCCCATCTACGAATCTCTGATCAAACGCGGCGTGCCGGCGGTTGCCGCCATAGGATTTTTGGTCGCCACACCAGAGCTTGGCATCGATGCCATACTTATTTCTATTCCCCTGCTCGGCCAGGAAATGACCCTGGCGCGTTTGGCAGCGGCGTTTTTTGTTGCTTTGGGCGCTGCGCTGATTGTCGGTCCCATGGTCAAAAATCCTACACCATGTCCAACCCACACAGCATCACCCACACCACAAACGCTTAAGACACGTCTCAAAGCGGGCCTCAAGTTTGGTTTGGTGGAGCTCTTTGACCATACCATGCCCTGGATTTATTGCGGGGCTGTTGATTGCCGCCTGGGCAGAACCCTTGTTGGCACATCCATGGCTCCAGCAAATTCCATCCTCCCTGCAAGTGCCTCTTTTTGCACTCATGGGCATTCCCGCTTATGTCTGCGCCTCAGGTGCCACCCCCATTGCCGCCATCGCGATTTATCAAGGCATCAGCCCAGGAGCTGGTCTGGCCTTTCTCCTGGCTGGTCCCGCAACCAATATGACCACCTTCGGTATTTTAAGTCGCATTCACACCAAAAAGGTGGCCCTCGCCTTTGGCCTTGTGGTGACCCTTGCTGCCATCGTGGCAGGCTGGATTATCGATGCGCTTCATATCGGGGTGAAGGTTAATCTAAGCAGCCACGAACATACGGTGGGTTCCATGCTCGAATGGGGCGCCCTCGTTGCGCTGGCGTTACTTTTTATCGCCTCACTCTGTCGGCAAGGACCACGCGGCGTCGTCGGGCAAATTATCTCTCCGCATGTATCATCATCTCTACCTTAGTGACACACAGCTGCAGGCAATTTCTTCTCCTGAATACCTTTGAAAACAACTTCTGCGCTATATGATCGGCATAAAAAAAACACGCATTGTGTGGAACCAATAATTTCTTTTAACCCAAATTCGAACCTGGCCTGCGAATAATTTTGTGCGGCAAACGGACAAAGACTTAGTTAGAGTTCTCTGACTTTGGAGAAATCTGAATAAAGGGCGTAATCGACTACGGATCATCCCCATCATTGATTGTCCAACCCCGTCCTCTTAAAGTCGTTCGTGCCGTCTCCCCATTGGTATTGGCCTGCGCATCGCCGCCATGCAGAGTGACATTCTCGTTGAGGTTTTCATTAGCCAGTTGTTCCAGCAAATCGCTGTAATTATCCACACCGATGTCGATACCGAAAAACATATTTGACATATCTACGACATTCGCAAAGTCCCAGCCATCCATATCCGGATTGGTTGCCGCCGGCGTCTCGTAAAACATTTGCGCCATATTGGTGACATTCGATGTAACCCAGTTGGTGAGTACCGGATTGGCAAGAGCCGCCTTCTTAAACATCCCCTCCATATCTTCAACATTGGCAACATTCCAATTCGTCACATTGGGTGTGGCCGCATCCGCATTGTAGAACATAAAACGCATATTCGTAACACTCGATGTGTTCCAAGTGCTTACATCCGGAGTGGCACTGGTCGCTGAGGAAAAAAGCTGATCCATATTTTCGACCTTTGCAACGTTCCAATTCGTCACCGTTGGGGTCGCATTCGTGGCGCCGTAAAACATAAGCGACATATCGAGAACCTCTGATGTATCCCAGTTAAACGTGTTTAGAACCGTGACAGAGGTGGACTCACGGAACATCTCTGACATATTGGTGACATTCCCCGTTTCCCAACTCTGCATATTGGGGTCAGCAGAATCCGCATTGTAAAACATCCCCGACATATCTTCGACAAGCCCTGTGCCCCAAGCACTCACATTTGGATCGGCGCTTTCTGCCGACCTGAACATTTCCTTCATGGTGGTCACCTTGGCTGTGTTCCAGCCACTCACATCCGGATCGGCCAATTCGGTGTAGGCAA
>JASMKV010000256.1 GCA_030749035.1 Myxococcota bacterium
GGAATTCGGAATTCGGAATTCGGAATTCGGAATTTGGGTGAGACTTTATTGGTAAGATGAGAGTAAAAAGACTTTGTTCATACACTCGTTTCTTACTCAAAGTCGACAACCAATTCATGCCAAGGACTTGGGGAAGTTGTACCACATTTGGGCTATTTTACTCATAAGATCTGGGTCCAGAGGGCAACAGAAATTTTTGCCTGTAAAATTGTAAAGCATGTCAAATCAAGCGCTTAGGTTTTATCAAAGGCTTGGTATGAAGTTTGCTGTGGCTTTAGCTTAGAAGCGCTTCGAATAAGGCTTGTGCCTTAAACGTATGTGCTCAAGTAAAACCCCTAATCCGTTCAAGGAGCAATGACTATGGCTGTAAATAACGTCAGCATGAAGCAACATAACATTTTGCCAATCCCTCAAAATCAGTATGGAGAAAAAGGTAGCTCAGCAGGAGTACGCGGCAATCCGACGAAAGGCGCCAATGCTTCGGTCACAGGCAGCTCTACGCCACAACATCTGCCGTTCATTGATGCGAGTGACTCCGTCGACAAGAAAAAGCCCCGGCCGATTGGGCCAGGAATGCCACCACCGAACACTGATTTTATGAATACCGCTGCTTTGCCTTAAAAGTTTCTTTAAAGGCAAAACAAAAAAGAAAGCCCCTAAGGAATTTGGCTGAGACTTTTTTGGGCGACTTTATTGGGCTGGGCTTTAACGACCAAAAAGACACGCTTCTTGACCCATGATGCTCTTAAAGCGTTCGTTTAAGGCTTCGCCTGCAAGGCCGCCAGTCTGATTACAGGAACCTTGAGTCCAAAGCACGCCAAGCTCGGTGCGACCATTATCGCAAGCAAATTGAATATAAGACTCGCCCGTATAACCCGGGTTCGAATTCGACAGCCCCATCTGCGCGACATCCAAAGTGCTTACCGCCCCACATTCCATGCCCCAATAACAATTCGCACAAACATTGCCTTGAGCCGACTCCGCTTGCACATCTTTCTTCAGCAAAGAAGACGCACAGGCAGCCATAAGCACAACACCGCTGACCACCATCCAGATTCTAAACTTCATCAGAAGAAGTTAAATCAATAAAAAGATAAAAGCAAAAAACGAAAGCCATCATCTTATAGGCTCGGATCATGTTTATTGAGAACAACCTGCTGGATACGAGTCAATATTATTCATATAGTTACCAGTGCCGCCGTTATAGGCCAAAATGAAAGGCACTGCCCATACCTCAGAAACCTCCCAAAGACTCGGAGAAGAAGACCAGTGCATCACCGAATTCACATCCACAATACGACCAAGATCGGCTGGTGTTACCGGAACCCCATCAATTTTTTTACAGATATGATTCAAACCAATGCCCATATTTCTAGAACTACCGCATTCCTTAAATTTCATATTATAACAGACACAATCATCATGATTGATACTGGCATTCGGGTCATAATTTGCTGCGTACGGTATCGTACACCCACGAACAGGTAGATCTTGAGTATTCGGCGGTAAAAGGCTCGAGGTACAGGTTGATCCTGTACACGAAGTAAGCGGCAGATGCGCTGTTAAATAATTCGCCATTTCTAAAGGAACATTGGTCACCTCAAGCAAAGCCATCTTATGAAGAATATTTGCATAAGGGTCGTTATCAATACTCCGCATAGAGCAACTAAAGGTGCCTCCCCATGCGTTGGGTGGGATTTGAGGAAGAATGCCCTCGTTCACAAGCGTGCCACAACCATTTGGAAAAAGAGTACTCGTACCTGTGGGTACGCCCTCTGCAAGCCGCGCATTATAATAGGTTTTTAACGCATCATGTATGGTAATCACCGCACCAATGTGGTTGTCGGCCGCTTGGTATTTGGCCTGCTCCAGGAACGAAGGCAGTGCAACCACGCTCATGCTCGCAGTAACCGCCAAAACCACAACCAATTCCAAAAGGGAAAAACCATAGACCTGCTTTATTCTTTTTTAAAAAGACATCACTCTGCTCCTTATGGAATATCTCAAGAGCAAAAGTCATGCCTGATTCTTTTAAGGCAGGATCTTAGCGAACATGCTTTAATGTATCGTTTTTTTCGTTGTGATCTGGGTCACAAAATACGCATTGCGCAAAATGTGCATCCAAAACTGAGCAACAATGGCAGGGAAAGAGTAAACACTCAGGACACTGACATTAGACATTCGCAATCATGACAACTCTAGTCTGCCTCTAAAACGCCGGCGCTGTTGACGCGAAACCGCAAGGTCCCCAGCCCCTTACCCTGTGCCACGAGCGCATACGCCTGGTTGGCTTCTAAGGCTGGCGCTGCAAGGACGGTCACAAAATGGTCCGGCGCCACACCATAGGTGATCTCTTCAACGCCAAAATCATTACTCAATGGCTCGGTACGCACATGCCAAAGTAAATTGTCGTTACCATCATAGAGTTTCAAGTTGCTGTAAGTTGGAGCTTTAGAAGAGTCCTTAGCATGACGAAGCGTAAACCGGGGTGCATCGATAGTTTCACCAGAGCTTGCCAGACGAATGACAATCTCCGGCTGACAGGCACTTAGGCCAAAGCACAGACACAAGCAAAAACACACTCGGGATAAAACTTTGAAATCAATCATATTAAGGCGCTCCTACGCCAGCATGAATCTTCTTTAATGCATCAGCCATATAGGCGCTTAAGTCAACGGTTTGGTTATCGATGAGCGCCTCAAATTGATGATAAGTCGCTGGATTACTCGCATCAAAGTAGCCGGCAGCAAGGGCGTCTTCAATAAGCTCTGCCTGCTGCTCTGGCTCGAGATCTTCAAAAGGAGTCTGCGGCACACTTTGCCTCCAGTCATAACCCTTGCCGTTTTCCTGAGAATAAATCGCTTCACTCATATAGTCCGTACCGCCGTTTTGATGCTGCCAGACATGAAACACTTCATGGGCAAGCAGATCATCACTGGCAAAGCCGCCCTTAAGATAGATGGTGTTACCCAAGGTAAAAGGCCGACTATTTATGCTAAAAAGTCCCGCATTGCCTTCCTTGATACGAATCGAATCATAGTCAATACTGTCGCCATAAATTTCACGCAACATGGCGATTTGAGATGGTGTTAATTTTTTTCCCGGCTGCTCAAGACCAACCAGGGTTTGAACGGCACTCACCGTACTTCCTAAGCTCATTAAAATAGCATCGATAGGGGTTTGTATGACACCGTTGAACAATGCCTTACCTATCGTGCCAAAACCATCAGAGAAATTACCTTTGAGAATTTGCCCGATGCCATCACCAATTTTGAGTCCTGATTCAATCAAGTTGCGGGTTATACCGGCCACAGTATGAAATGCGCCGCCAACCACACTACGGGTCGCATCCATAAGACGATCTGTCACAAAACGAACCGGACCTTTCAAAGGCCCCAGAAGCTCTGTCACCCCATTGACGGTTGACTCAACACCGTTAAGCACACCATCAACAAGTTTCGCCGAAAAAGAAATAATCGCTTTGTCCAAACCTTTGACCAGTGACTTCACCGCTTGCCATGGACGCAAATGCACAAGATTATCAACAAAGCCATAGAGCCCTTCACCGACGCCCTCGAAACATGTAACCAAGGCTTCACCCACACCTTTAACAACATGGGCCGCGCCTTCAACCACACCCTTCACAGCCTTACCCACTGTCTTGGCCACGCTGGCGATGGCATTACCGATACCCTTAGCAACATTCACCACACCTTTAACAACACTCTTTATCGCATTGCCTATCGCCTTAAAGGGATTCCAGAACTCAACTTCAATGGCTTTACCATCGACATAAATGGTACCTTTATCATTCTCGGATTTGATCGCGCTGATTTGCGCGTGGCTCAAGCTCTCACCTGCAAGCATGCGGCGAAACAATTCACCCTCATCACCAACCGTATCGCTTTTATTGAGTTGCGCATCCAAATGGTGGCCGGCCTCTTCAACATAGGTTTGTGCAAGCAACGCCGGGTTGTTGCGCAAATCGCTGTTAAGATAAACCACACCGCTTTGCGCATCGTAAGCACCATTACCACCTTGTAAGGTTTTACCATCGACAAATTCGATTGGGGGTAACCATGAATAGTCACCCTTGCAAGCTTGTTGACGAAACGCTTCGGCTTTTTTTGCATCGTAATTCGGACCAAAAACCTGCTTTAAAAAAGCATGAAAAGCTTTTTTGTCCTGCGCCAGGTCACCAAATTGCTCTTTAAAAAGAGACTGTATTTCTGCGTTTTCTTTTTTGGCCTGGATGGCTGCAACATTCGAACTCAAAAGCGACCGAAGTTGGCGGCAGTCTCCACTGCGCTCACTGTTATCATGTACGGGAGTCGAGCGCTGGCTCTGCAGCGCCTTTTTTGCAACATGCTGAGCGATTTTTACAGAGCGTTGCGTTGTTTGATTTAACTTATGGGGGTGCCTATCCAAGCTCACGTTTCGCATGGGCGTTTACCTTCGCTGTGAAAATAAGGGGTTAGGCCTTTAACCAAAGACAGGGGGCTCTTATTCGTTATTGCCAAAACTCTTGGCACTAGAACATACGAACGTGCGCTCTTAATGGGTTAAAAAAAACATTTAACCTATTGGGAAAGTGGAACTTTGTGACGTGGATCACACAAATGTGCAAAAACACTTTCTCGGCGCCAAGCAAAAAAATTATAGCCCCGATGTCGATTGGTCTTTAACTTGGCTGCCTGCTCAAGGGCTTTAATCTCTTCAATCTTTCCGTCATCATGAAAAAAGTAAACAAGCCAACCACGCTCTAAAACCGCTTTCGTTGCCTTACACTGCAGATCTTTTGCATGATCTTCAAAAATTAATGCGACTTCTCTATTCTCAATGTCTTTACTGCCCTGAATAACTTCGGCCTCAACACCCTCAAGATCAAGCTTCAGCACCACAGGTGCATCCGTGATGATGGTGCGAAGTACATGGTCCAAAGAAAATGCATCCACCTCTAATGTTGTTCCCCCACCATGGGCCCCTTGTGCGATAGACGACTCGACTGCTGAAAGTTCGGCACCCGCCATAACATGCATGGGTATGCCAAAGGCATCCTCCTTAGCGATAGCTTTAGGGATAACACTAAAGCGTTCACCGTTAAGAGCTTGGTTTGCGCGTAAATATTCTAAAGCCTTTGGCATAGGTTCATACGCGATTGTTTGCTCAGCGCCATAGACTTTTGATGAGGCCAGAATACTCCAGTACCCCCAGTTCGCACCACCATCAACAAAAACAAAACGCTTTCCAGATAACAGCCGAAGAAAATGGTGAATCTCCGGTTCGTGAACAATCTTCTGATGAATAAGGCGGGCCCAATAAGGATCGTTGAGTGCAAACTCGTAAACAGAATCCTCTTCTAAAAGTATTTGTATTCGGGTCTCCTCAGCACAAAGCCTCCCAATGTGCTTGGAGAATGTATAAAGACCACGATAGTTAAATGGCTTTGTCGCATAGCCCAGAAAATTAATTAAGCCACACTGCAAAGACTCTTTCATTCCTACTTTAGATTTTATTTTGACCACAAGTGATGCTCCGCAAAATGGCACTAAACTTTGTTGCCAACATGTTCAACGGCCACTTTAGGGTGCAACCGGCAGGGTAAAATTTCGGCAATTGCTGATCACATCAAAAATATCCGTATCCGTGCAGGTGCTTGGCGAGGTGTAGAGATCGCTGGCCACCGCCCCACCCGCTTCATCACCTAAATCCCCATCCGCATCCGTATCGAAAACAAAACTGCCGCTGCCGTCGTAAGAACAAGAGTTGGTCGGCGCGTAAGTGATATTGCTGCCAGCACTGGGTACATCAAAAAGTCCCGTGCTCGAATTATAGGAAATAAATTGACGCTGCGCATGGGTCGTCACGTGAGTCTGATTTTGCCCCGGCCCGGCCCAATTACAAATAAAGCCTTCGACACCAAGAACTCCATCCGCATCACTGTCATCTTTAAGCGCGGAAGAAAAACCAAAATAGGCTTCCGCATCATGGTCGTTATCCGCACTGTGATAGTTGACCCCAATATTAAAGACACGCGAATGGCTATCGTTTGGCCCAGCCTGCCAAGCATAGACATAGGAGCCATCGAGAGTCGTCGCATCAAAGTCCGCACTAAAGATACCGAAATTTTCACTCCAGCCATTGGCGTTGGTCGAAGAATAAGTATTCGTTTCATCGAGAACTCCTGAAGTGTTGCGACCATCCACATCCGCACCGCAAAGGGTCCCTAAGCGCGCCTGTAAGCGTATATTGCCATCACCGCTCGCGGTGTATTCTAAAGTGCCGTTGCGGGTTCGCTCTGTCTCCGGACAATTGCCTCCTTGAAAATCATCCGAATCACCACTTACGCTAAACCATAAGAGGCCTGAGTATTCGCTGCTCGATTCGCTTGGGCTGTGTTCAAAAACAATTTTGGTCGGATAGGATTTAGAGCTGACCGGATTAGTATAGACAAATTCAAGCGCATAACTCCAGGTTTCGCTTTCGGATTGGGCTATCGTCACCACATCCCAGCTCACATCATCAACCCCATCCCCATCAAGATCGGACGCAAAAGCCGCCAGTTCACTTTCGATATTGCTCGACTCACCTGCTTCAGGGAGTTTTTCTGCATTGTCCGCAACTGAAATAAGCGTTGCAGCGATTAACATCGCGTTGGCAAAGGTATCTTCCATCGCCGACATCTTGGCGTTGAGTTGCGCTGCGGCACAGGCATTGCCATCATCGTTAAGCTCAAGCCACAAACCTAAATCACCGCTCGGGAAAAAGCAGGTTGAAGCGGAAGTATCATCGGGGTGATTTTCGCAGGTCAAAGCTGGGCCATAACAATCCGCATTGATATCGTTGCTATAAAGAAATCGCGCATCGACCAAATCTGTCATCGCTCCCCCGCTTAAGGCCTCAGCAATTTTGTCTGTCGAAAACTCATAATGAGAAACGTATGAAGTGGATTTTGTCAGGCTGGCTGTGGCCTCTACAAAATGTAGCGGTGAGGCAATGGCAAGATCTTTGGGGAAAGCGTGGCTCATATCAATTTTGGCGGCATCTTTATGACAAGCATTAAAAAGCAGAGCGAAAGCCAGCAGGGAGAGCTTTGATTTTGCGTTCATGGTATGTTTCCTTTCA